>NZ_BAAASR010000023.1:81905-147959 GCF_039532985.1 Streptomyces gobitricini
CCGTCCGGCGGGGTGCCGGGCGGAGCCGGGCCGGGGAGCGGAGCCGGGCCGGGGAGCGGAACCGGGTCCGTCAGGCCGTGAAGCGGCCGGTGCGGCGGATCTCGGGGTGGTCGGTGGTCGCGCCGTCGAGCTCCAGGGCGCGCACGAGCCGCAGGTGTTGCGGCGTGTTGACCACCCAGCCGATCACGCCCAGCCCCGCCGCGCGCGCCCGTTCCGTGGTCTCCAGGGTGAGGCGGCGGATGTTCAGCGCGAGCGTGCCGGCGCCCACGGCGCGCGCCCGCGCCACGATGTCGTCGCCCCAGTGGCTCGCGATGAGCACCGTCCGGACGCCCGGCACGAGGCGGGCGATCTCGGCGACCGCCTCGTCGTGGAACGACGAGACCTCCACCCGCCCGGCCAGGCCGCGCCGGTGCATCACCTCGGCCAGCACCCGGGCCGCCGCCACGTCCTTGATCTCCGCCTGGAGCGGTGTGCGGACGGCGTCCACGACCTCCTCGAACACCGGGATCCGCTCGCCGAGCCCGGCGTCGAGCTCCCGCAGCTCGGCCAGGGTCTTGTCGGCGACGGCCCCGGTGCCGTCGGTCGTCCTGTCCACCTCGGCGTCGTGCATGACGACCAGGGCGCCGTCCTTGCTCAGATGCAGGTCCAGTTCGATGACGTCCATGCCCGCGTGTTCGGCGCGGACGAAGGACCGCAGGGTGTTCTCCGGTTCGACACCCATGACTCCGCGATGACCGATGGTGAGGAAACTCAAGATCTTCTCGCTTCCGTCGACGGCGGTGCCGCGCGGTGCCGTGCCACCCGCGGCACCGTCGCAGCCTAACGATCCGCACCCGCGACGGAACCCGTCCCGCGCGGGGAAGCGGAGCGATCCGCCCCGGTGCGCCGGTGTCCAGGACGAAACCGGCCGGCTGGGCGGAGACCCGAACGGCGCGGACGCCCATGGCGTAGGGCGCCCCGGGGAGGAGCAGGAGCAACCCGTCCGTCCCGCCGGTCACGCACGTAGGCCGCGATCCTCTTCACCCGTACGTGGGCGCGTTGTTGAGGGTCCGACGGCACGCCGTGCGCCGGCTGGGCATTCCCGCCGGAACGCCGTGGATGCCGCTGCATCACCCGCCCTGGACAGGAAAAACGGCGGTCGCGATGGGGGGAGGACAGGATATTTTCTTCCTGCTCCCCTTGTGGCGGAGAAGCACCCATGGATACGGTGCCTTGACGCGAGGTTCTCCCGTGGAGGAAGTGTGATGACGGAAATTCTTGTGCAGGATGTTGCGGGCGGGGATGTATCCGCCGACGCCAGGGTGATCGAGCACCCGGCGTGGCCCGAGCTCAAGAATGCCGTGGAAGAGATCCGCACCTGGCAGTCCGCGGACGGCTCCATCGACTTCGCGGCCGAGGGCGCGCCCTCCCGTGCGATCGTCGACACCACCCTCGACCGGGTCGTCGCCGCCGTCGAGCAGCTCTCCCCGCTGCTCCCGCACGATGCCGCGTACCACCAGGCGCTCACCGCCGACCTTCGCAAGTGGGCGGACAGCGGTTTCGCCGTGCCGGACTTCCTGGACTCGCTGCTGGCCTTCCAGCCGGCCGCCGACCGGGTCGACGGACTCCAGCACCTGGCGCTGTTCCCGATGTACACGCAGAACGGCAACCCGGACCGCAACCTGGAAGCCGTCGTGCTGCGCATGGTCTGGCCGGAGTGGCTCGCCGAGCTGGAGGCCACCCGCTACGACAACCCGCTCTTCTGCGGCATCACGTTCGAGGACTTCACCTCGGGCTACGACACCAACTCGGCCGTGCTCTTCCCGGAGACCATCGCCGTGCGCGAGGCTCCCGAGCGGTTCAGCTGGGGCGGCATCTTCTGCGACCGCGAGGCCGCCCGCTTCCGCCGCGTCACCGAGGCGGCCGTGGACATCCTCGGCCTCGACCTGCCCGACGACATCCGCGAGATGCTCGGCGACCAGGAGCGCTGCGAGAAGGCCTTCGTGCTCTGGGACATGGTCCATGACCGCACCCACAGCCACGGGGACCTGCCGTTCGACCCCTTCATGATCAAGCAGCGCCAGCCGTTCTGGATGTACGGGCTGGAGGAGCTGCGCTGCGACCTCACCGCCTTCAAGGAGGCCGTGAAGCTGGACGCGGAGGGCCACCCGCACGGACGCGACGTCCAGTACGCCGTGCTGTTCGACCGGATGTTCCGCTTCCCGGTCACGGGTGACCGCAACCGCAACTACGACGGCCTGGGCGGCCAGCTGCTCTTCGCGTACCTCCACAAGCACGACGTGCTGCGCTGGACCGACAACACGCTGAAGATCGACTGGGAGCGCGCCCCGGAGGTCACCAACCAGCTCTGCGGCGAGATAGAGCAGCTGTACCGCGACGGCATCGACCGCCCGAAGCTGGTCCACTGGTTCGCCGCGTACGACCTGGTCTCGTCGTACCTCGCCCCGCACCCCGGTTCCCGCTGGGCCAAGGGCCCCGACGCCCTCGACCTGAGCCTGCCGCCGCGCAAGCTCGTCGACGAGGTGCTGGCCGACGAGTTTCCGCTGAGCATGTTCTATGAGGCCCTCTCCAAGAAGCTGAAGAACGTGATCGCCTCCACCAAGGGCATCACCGCCGAGAAGGCCACCGAGAGGGTCGCCGCGTGAACTCTCGTACGGAGGAGACGACGACCATGAACGGCAAGGGCAACGGAGACGGCGGCCCGCTCGAGGGCGCGGTCGTCGCGGTGGCCGGAGCGGCCGGAGCGGCCGGCCGTGCCGCCCTGCTGCGCCTCGCGGAGGCCGGTGCGACCGTGGTCGCCTCCGACGCCGATCCCGCGCGGCTCGCCGAGGCGGTGGACGCCGCCCGCTACGCGCACGGTGGTGCGACCGTCGTCGGTGACACCGTGGACCTGCTCGACCCGGGCGCGACCCGGGAGTGGGCCGACAAGACCGAGAAGGAGTTCGGGCGGGTGGACGGCCTGGTCCACCTGGTCGGCGGCTGGCGCGGCAGCGCGACGTTCGCCGAGACGGACCTCGCCGACTGGGCGCTGCTGGAGAAGCTGCTGATCCGCACGGTCCAGCACACTTCCCTCGCCTTCCACGACGGGCTGCTGCGCAGCGACCGCGGCCGGTACGTCCTGGTCAGCGCCGCCGGGGCGAGCAAGCCGACCGCGGGGAACGCCGCCTACGCCGCCTCCAAGGCGGCGGCCGAGGCGTGGACGCTCGCCCTCGGCGACGCCTTCCGCAAGGCGGGCGGCGAAGAGGGTCCGAAGGCCGCCGCTACGATCCTGATCGTCAAGGCTCTGGTGCACGACGCCATGCGCGCCGAGCGCCCGAACGCGAAGTTCGCGGGCTTCACGGACGTCAAGGATCTGGGCGACGAGATCGCCGCCGTCTGGGACAGGCCCGCTCAGGAAGTGAATGGACAGCGCCTGTGGCTGACCCCCAAGCCGTGACCCCCGGCACCGCCAGGACCGATGCCCGGCGGCGTCACGACCCGACCGTACGGGGCTTCGCCAGCGACAACTACGCCGGTGTCCACCCCGAGATCCTCGCGGCGCTCGCCCTCGCCAACGGTGGCCACCAGGTCGCCTACGGCGAGGACGTGTACACCGAGCACCTCCAGCGGGTGATGCACAGCCACTTCGGCCCCACCGCCGAGGCCTTCCCGGTGTTCAACGGCACCGGCGCCAACGTCACCGCCCTCCAGTCGCTGACCGACCGGTGGGGCGCGGTGATCTGCGCCGAGTCCGCGCACATCAACGTGGACGAGGGCGGTGCGCCCGAGCGCATGGCCGGGCTGAAGCTGCTGACCGTCCCTACGCCGGACGGCAAGCTGACGCCCGAGCTCATCGACCGGCAGGCGTTCGGCTGGGACGACGAGCACCGCGCCATGCCGCAGGTCGTCTCGATCACCCAGAACACCGAACTGGGCACCGTCTACACGGTGGACGAGATCCGCGCGATCGTCGAGCACGCCCACGGCCTGGGCATGAAGGTGCACCTCGACGGCGCCCGGATAGCCAACGCGGCCGCCTCGCTGGACGTCCCGATGCGGGCGTTCACCAACGCGGCCGGTGTGGACGTCCTGTCGTTCGGCGGGACGAAGAACGGCATGCTGGCGGGCGAGTGCGTGGTCGTCCTCAACCCGGACGCCGTCAGCCACATGAAGCACCTGCGCAAGATGTCGATGCAGCTCGCCTCCAAGATGCGTTTCGTCTCGGTGCAGTTCGAGGCGCTGCTCGCGAAGGACCTGTGGCTGCGCAACGCCCGGCACTCCAACGCGATGGCGCAGCGCCTCGCGGAGGGCGTACGGGCCGTGGACGGGGTGGAGATCCTCCATCCCGTGCAGGCGAACGCGGTGTTCGCGCGGCTGCCGCACCAGGTCACCAGGCGGCTCCAGGAACGTTTCCGCTTCTACTTCTGGGACGAGGCCGCCGGTGATGTGCGGTGGATGTGCTCGTTCGACACCACCGAGGACGACGTCGACGCGTTCGTCCTGGCGCTGAAAGAAGAGATGACACACGGATAGCTCCGCATGGATATGCGGCCGATCGGAAATTGATTGACTCCGGTCGGCCGCTTTCCTATGGTCTGCCGTCATGGAGATGTTCCAGCAAGTCGCCGATATTTCTGCCTACTTGGCCGCCGACGAGGCTGTCGACCATGAGCATCCGCAGGTGCGTGCGGTCGTGCGTCGTCTCGCCGTCGACCATACCGACGCATACTCATACGCCGAAGCGGCCTTCGAGTACGTACGCGACACCGTGTCGCACTCGATGGACGCCGATGATCCGCGCGTCACCTGGCGCGCCTCGGACGTGCTGGAGCAGGGCACCGGGATCTGTTACGCGAAGTCGCACGCGCTCGTGGCGCTCCTGCGCGCCCGGTCCATCCCGGCCGCGCTGTGTTACCAGCGCCTCGAAGTGGTGCACGGCCTGGTCGCCGTGAAGCTGCCCGGCGGTGCGGGCTGGGTGCGCCAGGATCCGCGCGGCAATGGCCGGGGCGTGGACGCGCGGTTCCGGGCCGACCGCGAGCAGCTGGCGTTCCGGGTGCGACCGGCGTTCAATGAAATGGACTATCCAGTCCTGTATGCTGCACCGCATCCGGTGATCCTGAGTGCCTTGCGGGCCGCCCGGGACCGGCCGCACCTGGACAGGACACTCCCCACGGCCCTGCCGGCCACCGACACAGCCTGAACGGCGGACCATGCCCCTGACACTCACCGTCGCCGACGAGGTGCGCACCCTCGTCCCCGGCTTCACCCATCTCGCCATCGAGGCTCGAGGGTTGGTCAACGGCCCCAGCGACGCCGCCGGTTCCGCTCTCCTGGACGACGCCGCCCGCCGCCTCGCCGAGCGCCTCGACGGACGTGCCCCGCACGACGATCCGCACGTCACCGCCTGGCGCGAGGCCTACACCGCCTTCGGCGCCAAGCCGTCCCGTACGCGCAACTCCGCCGAGGCGCTGGCCCGGCGCGCCCTCGCCGACGGCGGCCTGCCGCGCGTCAACCTGCTGGTCGACGCCTACAACGCCGTCAGCGTCGCCCATCTCGTCCCGGTCGGCGGCGAGGACGCCGACCGGATCCGCGGCCGAATGCGGCTCGTCCGCGCCACCGGCGGCGAGCCGTTCCTCACGGTCGCCGGCGGCGAGGAGGTCGTCGAGCACCCGGAACCGGGCGAAGTGGTCTGGTGCGACGACGAGGGCGTCACCTGCCGCCGCTGGAACTGGCGCCAAGGCGTCCGGACGCGCCTCACCGAGACGTCCGAGAACGCGCTGTTCCTCCTGGAGAGCCTCGCCCCCATGCCGACCGAGGCCCTGGAGGCCGCGGGTGCAGAACTGGCCGAGTCGCTGGAGAAACTGAGCCCGGGCGCCCGTGTCAGGGTGGGCCGCCCCGTGTGACGCCACGCGGCGTGGCGAGGTCCGGGGGCCGTACGCGGGCGGCCCGCCCGGCCCGCCCGGCCCGGCGTGCTCGGTCGCTGCGGTGACACGGCTCGCTGGCACGGCTCGCCCCCGCGGCGTGCGCCGGTACGGTTTTGCGTCGGTACGGCTTGCGCCGGGGTACGGCGGCTCCGCCGCGCTCTCGCCCGGCCTCGGGCGCGTACCGGGCGCAAGGCGTCAGGCACGCCTCGCACGGCGCCGTGACTGCCGTGGTCACCGTGGCGCCCGCACGATGGCCGGTTCAGCCGGCCTCGCGGACCTCGGCCGGGGTCGGAGCCGTGCCTCCGAGATGGGCGGGGATCCACCAGGTGTCGCTCGCGTCCTTGGGGCGCACGGGGTACGAACGCTGCGCCGCTTCCAGCAGCTCCTGCACCCGCTCGCGCAGCCGCCGGGTGATCGCGCCCGCGTACTGGTCGGTCGGCGCCTCCACCGGCTCGCCCACCCGGATCGTCACCGGGATGTGGCTCCTCCTGAAGTTGCGCGGCCGCCCCTTGGTCCACAGCCGCTGCGTGCCCCACAGGGCCATCGGGATCAGCGGTACGCCGGCCTCCTGGGCCAGCCGCGCCGCGCCCGACTTGAAGGACTTGAGCGTGAACGACGGGGAGATGGTGGCCTCGGGGAACACCCCGATGATCTCGCCGGAGCGCAGCGACTCCAGGGCGTGGTGGTAGGCCGCCTCACCCCGGTCGCGGTCGACCGGGATGTGCTTCATGCCCCGCATCAGCGGACCGGAGACCTTGTGCCGGAAGACCGAGTCCTTGGCCATGAAGCGCACCACGCGCTTCTGCGGCAGGGCCGCCAGACCGGAGAAGATGAAGTCCAGATAGCTGATGTGGTTGCTCACCAGCACGGCCCCGCCGGTACGCGGGATGTTCTCCGAACCCTGGGTGTCGATCTTCAGGTCGAGCGCCTTGAACATCGTGAGAGCGGCGCCGATGACCGGCCGATAGACGAGTTCTGCCATCTGGAGAGGACCCCTTCTTCAGTTCCTGGGGAGGATTCTCCCGGCGGAAGTTACGCAGCCGTAGGTACCCGGCATTGGGCCGATCGTGCACCATGTGCGCCGTACAGGCCAGTCCCGACGGCTCCGTACAGCGAGATTCTCGTCACGTCATATCCGCTGAGGAGGATTCCATGCCTGCGTCGGGAATCCCGGGAGCCCCGCGCGCGCTGCACCGGACGGTGCCACCACAGGACGGACAGGAGACCGAAGGTGCGGGAGTACGGGACGGGCCGGGTGCTCGGGGTGGGTGAGCTCGGTGCGGAACTGGGGGAGCGCGCGACGCTGGTGCAGTTCTCCAGCGCCTTCTGCCAGCCGTGCCGCGCGACCCGCCGCACGCTGGCCGAGGTGGCCGCGATGGTCGGCGGCGTCGCCCATGTGGAGATCGACGCCGAACGGCACCTCGGCCTCGTACGCGAACTCGACATCGTCAGTACGCCCACGGTGCTGGTGCTCGACGGCGAGGGCCGGATCGTCCGCCAGGCGACCGGACAACCCCGCAAGGCCGACGTCATCGCCGCGCTCGGCCGGGTCGTGTGACGCGCCGTGACGCACGTCGCACATGCCGGGACGCACTTGACTGTGCATGCCATCCATCGTCAGGCTGACGCCGTGCCCCAGGAACTCCTTCTTCACGGGCGGGCCCACGTCGACCTGGCCCGCAGCGCGAGCGCGCGCTGTCCGGGTGTCTGAGCAGCCACGGCCCACCACCCCGCGCCACCCGCAGAAGGACCCCGCCATGACGGTCTCGCCCGACCTCGCCGCCCTCCGGCCTCCCCGGCACGCCACGCCCGAGCTGCTCCGCTCCGTCTTCCGGCGGCACGCGGCGGGAGTCGCGGTGATCACCGCCCGGGGGGAGCGGCCCGTCGGCTTCACCGCCACCTCCCTCACCTCGGTCTCCGCCGAGCCCCCGATGATCTCGTTCGGCGTAGGGACCTCCTCCTCCAGCTGGCCCGTCCTGGCGGAGGCCGAACACATCGGCGTCCACGTTCTGGGGGAGCACCAGCGGGACTTGGCCGCCACCTTCGCGCGCAGCGGCGCCGACCGTTTCGGCGCGCCGACCCGCTGGCGCACGGGACCCGAGGGAGTGCCGGTGCTCGACGGCGTGCTGGCGTGGCTGGTGTGCCGGGTCGTCGCCCGGGTCCCGGCCGGTGACCACCGCCTGGTGGTGGCCGAGGCGGTCGCCGGCGATCCGGACGGCGCGGGGCGTCCGCTGCTCTACCACGAGGGGCGCTTCAACGCTCTGCGGGACTGAGAAATCCCGGTTACGGAGCGTTGGCAAGGTCACAGTTCAAAGCGCTTGCTCACCGGGAAAGCAATCGGTGTACTGACGAGTAATATTTCGGGAGGGGCGTCCACCGCCCCGAGCGGAAACCGTCCCATCAGGCGCCTATGCTGCGTGCAACAAGGCAGCCCAGTTATGACGATGTGTAGGAGAGCCGGCGTGAGCTTGAGGATCGTTGTCTGTGTGAAGTACGTGCCCGACGCCACCGGCGACCGGCACTTCGCCGATGACCTGACCGTCGACCGCGACGACGTCGACGGCCTGCTGTCGGAGCTGGACGAGTACGCGGTCGAGCAGGCGCTTCAGATCGCCGAGGAGGCGGACGACGCGGAGATCACCGTGCTGACCGTCGGCCCCGAGGACGCCAAGGACGCGCTGCGCAAGGCGCTCTCCATGGGCGCCGACAAGGCGGTCCACGTCGAGGACGACGACCTGCACGGCTCCGACGTCATGGCCACCTCGCTGGTGCTCGCCAAGGCCGTCGAGAAGACCGGTTACGACCTGGTCATCTGCGGCATGGCGTCCACCGACGGCACCATGGGCGTGCTGCCGGCGATCCTCGCCGAGCGCCTGGGCGTCCCGCAGGTCACCCTGCTCTCCGAGGTCTCGGTCGAGGACGGCACCGTCAAGGGCCGCCGCGACGGCGACACCGCGTCCGAGCAGCTGGAGGCGTCCCTGCCGGCCGTCGTGTCGGTGACGGACCAGTCGGGTGAGGCCCGCTACCCGTCCTTCAAGGGCATCATGGCCGCCAAGAAGAAGCCGGTGGAGTCGCTGGACCTGGACGACCTGGACATCGACGCCGACGAGGTCGGCCTCGAGGGCTCCTGGACCAAGGTCGACTCGGCGGCGGAGCGTCCGGCCCGCACGGCCGGCACGATCGTCAAGGACGAGGGCGAGGGCGGCAAGCAGCTGGCCGAGTTCCTCGCGAGCCAGAAGTTCATCTAAGGGCTCGCGCGAGCCACTCACCGCCCCCAGACTCTTCGCATCGCAGGAGATTGAAGTCCCATGGCTGAAGTTCTCGTCTACGTCGACCACGTGGACGGCGCCGTCCGCAAGCCCACCCTGGAACTGCTGACGCTGGCCCGCCGCATCGGCGAGCCGGTCGCCGTGGCCCTCGGCTCCGGCGCCGAGGCCACCGCCGCCACGCTCGCCGAGCACGGCGCGGTCAAGGTCCTCACCGCCGACGCGCCCGAGTTCGCCGACTACCTCGTCGTACCGAAGGTGGACGCGCTCCAGGCCGCACACGAGGCCGTGTCCGCCGGTGGCTCCCTGGCCGCCGTGCTCGTCCCGTCCTCCACCGAGGGCAAGGAGATCGCCGCCCGCCTCGCGGTCCGCATCGGCTCCGGCATCATCACCGACGCCGTCGACCTCGAGGCCGGCGACGAGGGCCCGGTGGCCACGCAGTCCGCGTTCGCGGCCTCCTTCACCACCAAGTCCCGCGTCTCCAGGGGCACCCCGGTCATCACGGTCAAGCCGAACTCGGCCGCTGTGGAGGCCGCCCCGGCCGCGGGCACCGTCGAGGCCCTGTCCGTCTCGTTCTCCGAGAAGGCCACCGGCACCAAGGTCGTCTCCCGCACCCCGCGCGAGTCGACCGGCCGCCCCGAGCTGACCGAGGCCGCGATCGTGGTCTCCGGCGGCCGCGGTGTCAACGGCGCCGAGAACTTCTCGATCATCGAGGCGCTCGCCGACTCGCTCGGTGCCGCCGTCGGCGCCTCCCGCGCCGCCGTCGACGCCGGCTGGTACCCGCACACCAACCAGGTCGGCCAGACCGGCAAGTCGGTCTCCCCGCAGCTGTACATCGCCTCCGGCATCTCGGGCGCGATCCAGCACCGCGCGGGCATGCAGACCTCGAAGACCATCGTGGCCATCAATAAGGACGCCGAGGCCCCGATCTTCGACCTGGTCGACTACGGCGTGGTCGGCGACCTCTTCCAGGTCGTCCCCCAGCTGACCGAGGAGATCACCTCCCGCAAGGGCTGACCTGCGGCATCTCTCCGGCTCCGGGGCCGCGCGGTGGACTTCACCGCGCGGCCCCGCGTCGTCGGGGGGACCATTGACGCATGTCATCGGCACCCATTAACTTCACCATACGGATTGTTGATTCCGTGTAGCGGAAATTTGGAGGGTGTGGGAATGGGTCAGCAGGAGAAGGTGGCAACGAGCCTCGCCGGCGCGGTCAGCGAGGGCATCAGCGCCTCTCTCGTCTCGGTCGACGAGGAGCTCGCCCGCCGCTACCCGGGCGACCCCGGCACCCGCCAGCCGGTCCACACCGTCTACGTGCCCGGCGAGGTCTTCGACGCCGGGACCATCCGTTCCTGGGGCGACCAGGCCCTCGCCATGCTCGACGAGCACGCCCCCGACGCGGCCTCCCTCGCCGCCGTCCTCGGCCTGCCGGAGGCGCTCGCCGACGACGTCCACGCGCGCGTGCGGGCCAAGCTGGAGCGCGAACCCGTCGAGGACCTCCGGGTCGACTTCGAGGACGGCTACGGCGGTGAGGACGAGGACAGCGACGCCGCCCGCGCCGCCCGCCTGATCTCCGAGGCGTACGCCGGAGGAACCCCCGGGGCCGCAGGGCCCCAGGGAGGCACGGCCGCCCCGTACATGGGCATCCGCATGAAGTGCATGGAGGCCGCCGTACGCGACCGGGGCATCCGCACCACGGACGTCTTCCTCAGCGGCCTCATGGAGCACGGAGGCCTCCCCGAGGGCCTCGTCCTCACCCTTCCGAAGGTCACCTACCCCGAGCAGGTCAGCGCCTTCGTACGGCTCCTCGAGGCGTTCGAGAAGGCCCACGGCCTCGACGCCGGCCGCCTCGGCTTCGAGATCCAGATCGAGACCAGCCAGGCCATCCTCGCCGCCGACGGCACCGCCACCGTCGCCCGCATGATAGACGCGGCCGAGGGCCGCGCCACCGGGCTGCACTACGGCACCTTCGACTACAGCGCCTGCCTCGGCGTCTCCGCCGCCTACCAGGCCAGCGACCACCCGGCCGCCGACCACGCCAAGGCGATCATGCAGGTCGCCGCCGCCGGCACCGGCGTACGCGTCTCCGACGGCTCCACCAACGTCCTCCCGGTCGGCCCCACCCAGAAGGTCCACGACGCCTGGCGCCTGCACTACGGCCTCACCCGCCGTGCCCTTGCCCGCGCCTACTACCAGGGCTGGGACATGCACCCCGGTCACCTGCCGACCCGGTACGCCGCCGTCTTCGCCTTCTACCGCGAGGGCTTCGAGCAGGCCGCCGCCCGCCTGTCCGCGTACGCCAACCACGCCGGCGGCGACGTCATGGACGAGCCCGCCACCGCGAAGGCCCTCAGCTCCTACCTGCTGCGCGGCATCGACTGCGGCGCCCTCGACACCGACGAGGTGGCCCGCCTCACCGGACTGACCCGCGCGGACCTCGACGGCTTCTCCGCCCCGCGCCGAGGCGACCTGACGGCCACCGCCCAGTAGCTCCCGGCGCCGTCGGCACTGTCACAGCGGCCCCGTACTCTGTAGGCGTTCATCGACATGACGTGTACAGAGGAACGGGGCAGCGGTGTCTTCGGGGGAGAACGAACTGATCGCCGGGCGCTACCGGGTGGTCCGGCAGCTCGGGCGCGGCGGCATGGGCGTCGTCTGGCGCGCCGTCGACGAGGTCCTGGGCCGCGAGGTCGCGGTCAAGGAGCTCCGCACGTACAACGACTCCTCCGGCCCCGAGCTGGCCGACCTGCGGCTGCGGATGCAGCGCGAGGCGCGGGCCGCCGCGCGCGTGCGCCATCCCGGGGTGATCTCCGTCCACGACGTCGCGGACCACGAGGGCCGTCCGGTCATCGTCATGGAGTTCATCGACGGGCCGTCCCTCGACGACGTCCTGGGCGAGCGCGGCGTCATGGAGCCGCGCGAGGCCGCCGCGATCGGTGCCAAGGTGCTGGAGGCGCTCCACGCCGCGCACGCGGTCGGAGTGCTCCACCGTGACGTCAAGCCCGGCAACGTCCTGCTGGACCGCGGCGGCCGGGTCGTCCTCACCGACTTCGGCATCGCCGCCATGGAGGACCCGGGCGACGGCTCCACCACCCACCTGACGCGCAGCGGCGAGATCGTCGGCTCACTCGACTACCTCGCCCCGGAGCGCGCGCAGGGCCAGGAGCCGGGTCCCGCGTCCGACATCTGGGCGCTCGGCGCCACCCTGTACGCGGCGGTCGAGGGCGCCTCACCCTTCCGGCGTACGTCGACGTGGTCGACGCTCACCGCGATCGTCGTCGAACCGCTGCCCGAGCCGCAGCGGGCGGGCCCGCTCGGCCCCGTACTGCGGCAGCTGATGGACAAGGACCCGGCGCGGCGGCCGGACGCGGCGGCCGCGGCGCAGCTGCTGGCGGCGGTCGCGGCGGGGCAGGAGCCCGGGCCCGCCGGCGCGGCCCCGGCGTACGTCCCGACCGAGCGGACCGTCCTGCCGCAGCAGCCGCAGGGCTTCGGCCCGGCGCCGGTGGTGCCGCCGGTAACCGGCCCCGTCCCTCCGGCGGCGCCCGTGCCGGCGTCCGCACCGGTGCCGGCCACCGCCGCTTCTGCCGCTCCGGCGGCCCGCAAGGGCAAGGGCAGGGGCAGGATCCTCGTCGCGGCGACCGCCGCCGCCGTCCTGCTGGCCGGCGGAGGCGTGACGTACGCCTTCATGGGCGACACCGGGACCTCGCCCGCCGGGCAGGAGCTCGCCGACGGGCGGACCGACAGCGGCGGAACGGCCGACCCCGGCCGCCCGCTCGACCCCGGCGCCGCCCCGTCCGCGTCCGACGGAACGCCGGGCGCCGAGCCGTCCGCCTCCGAGCCGACGGCCACCAAGTCCGCCACGGCCGACAAGCCTCGGGCCTCCACCTCCGCGGCGGCGACGACCGGCGACGGCACGGACGGCGGCACCGACGGCGGCGGGTCCACCGGCGGCGGGCCGGCAACGACCGGCGGTGGAGCCGGCTCCGGGCAGGGCTCCACGGGCAGCGGCTCGACGACGACCACGGGCGGCGGCTCCGCGTCGGCCACCGGCGGCGGCACGGACCCCGAGCCCGCGCCCGCCTGCCACTCCATAGGCGGCGGGAAGTACAACTGCCAGGTGTGGCGCACGGCGAAGTCCTACCGGGCCGACGGCAGCGAGGCGGGCACCCTCAACGCGGGCACCAACTACTTCTACTGCCAGGCGAACCTGGGCCGCCGCGAGACCCACGGCGAGTGGACCAACGTGTGGTGGGCCAGGACGGACGACGACAGCGGCAACACCGGTGTGTACGTCAGCGACGTCTACATCCAGGGCGGTGACAACGACCAGCCGGTGCCGGGGCTGCCGGTCTGCTGACGTTCACGCGTCCGCGCACCGCTCGAGCCCCGCTCGGCACGGCGGTGTGACGAGCTCCGACCCGTAGGCGATGATGCCCGGTGAGGAGCCTTGTCACGTACGACTCCGGCGCGGCACGGCACAGCGCGGGGCTCGTGCTGACCCGTGCCCGCACCCCGCTGACGCTGCCACCGCTCCGCTCGCCGCGAGCGAACGCGGCTGCTGTACGCGGTTCCTGTACGCGCTGTGGCCCCCGGCCGTGGTCGTCGGGCCCCGCCGTGGTCGTCGTACGCCGTCGTGACGTGCGAGGTGCCTCCGGGGTGGGGCTGCTCGCCCCGGAGAGGTTCGGGTCCCCGTCGGTCCCTGTCAGACCCCCGTCCGTGCTCAGGTCCCCGCCGGGCGGGGGCGCGCCCGGCCGGTGGGGGCATGACCGGTCGGCGGGGGGCGCCCGGACGGGCGGGGTCAGGCCGGCGGGATCTCGCCCGAGCCGCGGGGGATCAGCACCGTGTCGAGGACGGTCCGCGCCGGGGCGTCGTCGACCCCGTCCAGCCGTCGGAACAACCGCTCCGCCGCCGTGCGCCCCAGCGCGGCGGCGTCCTGCGCGATGACCGTGATGCCCAGGAGGTCGGCGAGCTCGATGTCGTCGAAGCCGACGAACGCCACCGGCCGCGCGCGCCCGGACAGTTCCCGTACGGCGGTCACCGTCACCCGGTTGTTACCCGCGAAGACGGCCGTCACCGGATCCGGGCCGGAGAGCATCGCGGCCGTCGCCTGCCGCACCCGCTCCGGTTCCGTCGAGCCCAGTGACACCCACGCGTCGTCCACCGCCAGTTCCGCGTCCTCCATCGCCGCGCGGTAGCCCCTCAGCCGCTCAACGGCGGTGTGGATGCGGGGCTGGTCGCCGATGAACCCGATCCGGCGGTGGCCGTGCGCGATCAGGTGCGCGACACCGGCGCGAGCGCCGCCGAAGCTGTCGGACAGCACCACGTCCGCGTCGATCCGGCCCGCGGGGCGGTCCACGAAGACGGTCGCGATGCCCGCCCGCATCTCCGGTTCGAGGTAGCGGTGGTCGGTGCCCGCCGGGATGACGATCAGTCCGTCCACGCGGCGGGCGCACAACGCCAGCGCCAGCTCCTGCTCCCGGTCCGGGTCCTCGGCGCTGGAGCCGTTGATCAGCAGCGCGCCGTGTGCCCGGGCGACCTCCTCCACGGCGCGGCTGAGCGGGCCGTAGAACGGGTCGGCGAGGTCTTCGAGGACCAGGCCGACGGATGCGGTGCGGCCCTTGCGGAGGACCCGCGCGCTGTCGTTGCGGCGGAAGCCGAGCGCCTCGATGGCCTCCTGGACGCGCCGTTCGGTGTCGGGCGTGACGCCCGCCTCGCCGTTGACCACGCGCGAGACGGTCTTGAGCCCCACGCCCGCGCGGGCGGCCACGTCCTTCATGGTGGGCCGGTTGCCGTAGCGGTGGGCGGGGCTGCGGGTGGGCTCGGCCACGGGTGCTGTCCTGTCGTTCGTCGTTCGTCGTTCGTCGTCCGGCGTGCGGGTGGGCGGGTGTGGGAGGCTGTGGCGTCGAGCATAGGCCCTGGACAACGTTGTCAGCGCGCGAGAGACTGAGGCGGGCCGTTCTGCGACCGCTCGGGAACGTTGCCCGAAAAGCGCAGGTCCGTCCGGTTGTTGCCGCGCCGTACGGCTCCGCGCCACGATGCCCGGCATGCTCACGCACGCACTTACGGGGGACCGACACCCATGCATTCCGACCTCGTCGCCGCCCTGGACATCGGCGGTACCAAGATCGCCGGCGCCCTGGTGGACGGCGACGGCGGCGTGCTGCTGAGGGCGCGGCGACCCACCCCGGCGCGTGAGGACGCCGAGACGGTGATGGGAGCCGTCGAAGCGGTCCTCGCCGAACTCGCGGCCTCGGCACTGTGGCCGGGTGTCGGCGCCGTGGGCATCGGCAGCGCGGGCCCCGTGGACGCCTCGGCGGGCACGGTCAGCCCCGTCAACGTACCCGGCTGGCGCGACTTCCCCCTCGTCGAGCGGGTACGCCGGGCGACCGGTGGCCTGCCGGTGGAACTGGTCGGCGACGGAGTGGCGATGACGGCGGCCGAGCACTGGCTGGGCGCCGCCCGCGGCCACCACAACGCTCTGTGCATGGTGGTCTCCACCGGCGTCGGTGGCGGGCTGGTGCTGGGCGGCCGACTGCACACCGGCCCGACCGGCAACGCCGGCCACATCGGCCACATCAGCGTCGACCTGGACGGCGACCCCTGCCCCTGCGGCGCACGCGGCTGCGTCGAGCGGATAGCCAGCGGGCCCAACATCGCCCGCCGCGCACGGGAGAACGGCTGGCGTCCCGGACCCGACGGCGACACCACGGCCGCCGCCGTGGCGGCGTCGGCCCGCGCCGGTGACCCGGTGGCCACCGCGTCCTTCGAGCGCGCCGCCCGGGCGCTGGCGGCGGGGATCGCCGCCACGGCGGCGCTGGTCGAGATCGACATCGCCGTGATCGGCGGGGGAGTGGCGGGCGCCGGTGCCGTCCTGTTCGACCCGCTGCGCCGGTCCCTGCGCGACTACGCCACGCTCTCCTTCGTCCAGCGCCTGACGGTCGCCCCGGCGCTGACCGGCGGGGACGCGGGCGTCCTCGGCGCGGCGGCGGCCGCGGCCCCGGACCGGCGCGGCGCCGTCACCCTGACCGGCTGACCCGCCGTCAGGCCGCCGCGGCCTCGACGCGGGGCCGTGGCGTGCCGGACCGCGTCGCGCGCGGTTGCGTCGCGCGCGGCTGCGGCAGGACCACCAGGAACGCGTCCGCCTCGATGTCCATGACGACCTCCGCCGCCAGGCCCTCCTCGCGACGGGCCTGGGCGAACTCCTCAGCCGGCCACGAGCCCCGCGGGCCTCCCGCCGGGAACCTCTCCAACACCATGCGTGCCATTGCGGACCCCCTGTCCCTCACCTGCTCCAACGACACCCGCCCCCGGGTGTTACGGCCCGAGCGGGCATCTCTTCGTACCGTGAGACATTTCTGGTTCCCCGTCGGACGCGACGGAAGCGCAACAGCCCGGCCACAGTTGTGTGCTCGATCGGACACCCGCGTGCCCGGGCGGGTTTCCGTGGCAGGGTGTTGCGGGCAAGCCACTGGGGGCTACGGAGGAGGGGGAACCGTGATCGTCTGGATCAACGGTGCGTTCGGTGCCGGCAAGACCAGTGCCGCGCGCGAGCTGATCGACCTGATCCCTAACAGCACCGTCTACGACCCCGAGATCATCGGCGGAGCGCTGCGGTACCTGCTGCCGCAGAAGCGGCTCGCCGAAGTGACCGACTACCAGGACCTTCCGATGTGGCGGCGCATGGTCGTGGACGCGGCCGCCGCGATGCTCGCCGAGGTGGGCGGCGTACTGGTGGTGCCGATGACGCTGCTGCGCCAGGAGTACCGCGATGAGATCTTCGGCGGGCTCGCCGCCCGCCGCATCGCCGTCCACCATGTGGTGCTCACTCCGGACGAAACGATACTGCGCAGCCGTATCGGTGGTCGCGAGGAGCTCGGGGGCGACCCGGAGGGCGACGAGCGGATCCGGCAGTGGGCGTACGAGCACATCGAGCCGTACCGCGCGGCGCTCGGCGGCTGGCTGTCCACCGACGCCCACGCCGTCGACAACAGCCGCCTCACCCCGGCGGAGACCGCGCGGAGCATAGCCGAGGCGGTACGCACCGGGGCGGCCGGCGCGTGCGGGATCGTCCAGACGCCGGAGCCCACCGGTGAGACCCTCGCCGCGGGGGTTCTCCTCTTCGACGAACAGGACCGTGTGCTGCTCGTCGACCCCACCTACAAGCCCGGCTGGGAGTTCCCCGGCGGAGTCGTCGAACGCGGGGAGCCGCCGGCCCGCGCCGGCATACGCGAGGTCGCCGAGGAGATAGGGCTCGAACTGGACGTCGTGCCCAGGCTTCTGCTCGTCGACTGGGAGCCGCCGCGGCCGCCCGGCCACGGTGGCCTCCGGCTCCTCTTCGACGGCGGGCGGCTCACCGCCACCCAGGTCCGGAACGTCCTGCTTCCGGGCGCCGAACTGCGCGGCTGGCGGTTCGTCACCGAGGGTGAGGCCTCCGGGATGCTTCCCCCGGCTCGCTACGAGCGGCTCCGCTGGGCGCTGCGCGCCCGCGAACGCGGCACCGTACTGAACCTGGAGGCCGGCATCCCGGTCGGCTGACCGCACGGCCCGCCACGCCGGGCGGAGCGGGCGGTACCGGTCGCCCGGCTCCGGTCGCCCCGGGTCGTCCGGCCCCGGGTCGCCCTGCCGCCGACGGCCCCGGCTCCGAGCGCTCCACCATCCGGCGCCCCCGCCACGGGCCGCCCCGCCACCGGTCGCCCGCCACCGGTCGCCGCTCTACGGCTGCGGGGCGGCGGCATCGCGGTCGGCCGCGGCACGCAACGCGGCCGCCGCGCCGTCCGTCAGCGGGTCACCGTGCCCGCAGCACACCGTCTCCGGCGCCAGCCCGGCCAGCCGCCGCATGGACGCCTTGGCGCGTTCGCGGTCCACATGGAACACGCCCAACGCCACCCGCCCCACGGACGCCACCGTGTCGCCCGTGAACAGCACGCCGTGCCGCGGGAGGTGCACCGCGATCGAACCCTCCGTGTGGCCCGGTGTGTACACCACCCGCGCCCCGCCCCCGAACGCCAGCTCGTCCCCGTCCGCGACCTCCCGGTCCACCCGTGTCGGCGGCGCCACCGGAACCGTCAGTCCGTGCTCGTGGAGCGGTACCTCCCAGTCGAGCAGGACCGGCTCCGGGAGCGGAGCCTCGCCCCGGACGACCGGCGCGTCCAGGGCGTGCGCCACCACCTCGGCGCCGTACCGCGCGGCCAGCTCGCCCGCCGCGCCCACGTGGTCGCGGTGGCAGTGGGTGAGCACGATCCGGCGCAGGCCCTCCGGCCGGAGGCCCCGGCTCCGTACCGCCTCCTGGAGCCGCGGCGCCGCGCCCGCCCAGCCCGCGTCGATCAGCGTCAGATCGTCGTCCCCGTCCACCCACAGATACGCCTGCCCGATCGGGAAGCGCAGCATGAGCAGACGGGGCCGTACCTCGATGACATCCACGTCCATGGTCATGCGGCGAACGTACGCGGCCGCGCCCGCCCGCCGCCGCCCGATCTGCTGTGCGCAGATCCGCTGTCGGCTCAACCCCGCCCGAAGGCGGCGTAGTTCACCAGGAACAGCGCCTCCGCGACCGACATCCGCTCCAGCTCGTCCGGCGACACGCTCTCGTTCACCGCGTGGATCTGCGCCTCCGGCTCACTCAGCCCGATCAGCAGGATCTCGGCGTCCGGGTAGAGCGCCGCCAGCGTGTTGCACAGCGGGATCGACCCGCCCATGCCCGCGATCTGCATCTCCTGCCCCGGGTACGCGGCTCCCAGCGCGTCGGCCATCGAGGTGTACGCCGGGCTGGTGACGTCCGCGCGGAACGGCTGGCCCTGCCCGACCTGCTCCACCGACACCCGCGCGCCCCACGGCGTGTGCGCCTCCAGGTGCGCGGTCAGCAGCTTCGTCGCCTCGGCGGCGTCCTGGCCGGGCGGCACCCGCAGGCTGATCTGGGCGCGCGCGGTGGAGTGCACCGACGGGGTGGCGCCCACGACCGGCGGGCAGTCGATGCCCATGACGGTGACGGCGGGCCGTGCCCACAGCCGGTCGCCGACCGAACCGTGACCTATCAGCTCCACACCGTCGAGGACCCTGGCGTCCTCGCGGAAGTCCTCCTCCGGGTACCGCAGGCCCTCCCACACGCCCTCGGCGTCCAGACCGTCGACCGTCGTCGAACCGTCCTCCGCCCGCAGGGAGTCCAGTACGCGGATGAGCGCGGCCAGCGCGTCCGGCGCGGCCCCGCCGAACAGTCCCGAGTGCAGGTTGCCCCGCAGGGTGTCCACCGTGACGCGCACCATCGTCATCCCGCGCAGGGTCGCCGTGACGGTCGGCAGCCCCGCCCGGAAGTTCCCGGCGTCGCCGATCACGATGGCGTCCGCCGCCAGCAACTCGGGGTGCGCCTCGGCGTACCGCTCCAGGCCGCCCGTGCCCTGCTCCTCGGAGCCCTCGGCGACGACCTTGACGCCGACCGGGATCCCGCCGTTCGCCTTCAGGGCACGCAGGGCCAGCAGGTGCATGATGAAGCCGCCCTTGCAGTCGGCGGCCCCGCGTCCGTACCAGCGCCCGTCCTCCCGCTCGGTCAGCTCGAACGGCGGGGTGTCCCAGCCGGCCGGGTCGAGCGGCGGCTGCACGTCGTAGTGGGCGTACAGCAGCACCGTCGGCGCGCCCTCGGGGCCGGGCAGGTAGCCGTACACCGACGGTGAACCGTCCGGGGTGTCGAACACCGACACGTCCTGGAAGTCCTCCGCCCGCAGCGCGTCCGCCACCCAGTCCGCCGCGGCCCGGCACTCGCTCGGCGGGAACTGCGCCGGGTCCGCCACCGACCGGAACGCCACCAGTTCCGTGAGCTCCGCCTTGGCGCGGGGCATCAAGGAGGCGACGGTCTCGGCGATCGGCGGGATCGGCGGGATCGGCCGGCTCGGCTGGGCGGTCATGGGCACGCTCCTGGTGGGTGCGACGTTGAGACGGGCGTCGCGTGTCGTTGCACGGCGAACGCGCGTCCGATCCTCCCACAGCGAGGGGTGAGGGCCCGCGCCGTAGGATGCGATCACAGGCACGGGCCATCGGCCGGGATCAGTCGGGATCACGGGATCAGTCGGGATCAGGAGCAGAAGCACATCGTGAGCAGCGAGAACGCAGACGCCGGTAACGCATACTCCGCGCCGGTGTGGGATGTCGTCGTGGTCGGCGCCGGGCCGGCCGGAGCGTCCGCGGCGTACGCGGCGGCCGTCGCGGGCCGCCGGGTGCTCCTCCTGGAGAAGGCGGAACTGCCGCGCTACAAGACGTGCGGCGGGGGCATCATCGGCCCGTCGCGCGACGCTCTGCCCCCCGGGTTCGAGCTGCCCCTGCGTGACCGGGTGCACGCGGTCACGTTCTCGCTGAACGGCCGTTTCGCCAGGACGCGGCGCTCGAAGCGGATGCTGTTCGGGCTGATCGACCGGCCCGAGTTCGACGCGGGCCTGGTCGAGCAGGCGCAGAAGGCGGGCGCCGAGCTGCGTACGGGCGCGACGGTGTCCCGTGTCGAGCAGCACGGCACGACGGTGCCGGACCGGCGGACGGTCGCGGTCGTGCTGGCCGACGGGGAGGTCGTGCTCGCGCGGGCGGTCGTCGGCGCGGACGGCAGTGCCAGCCGGATAGGCGCGCACGTCGGGGTGAAGCTGGACCAGGTCGACCTCGGCCTGGAGGCGGAGATCCCGGTTCCGCAGACGGTCGCGGAGGACTGGGCGGGGCGGGTGCTCCTCGACTGGGGGCCGATGCCCGGCAGCTACGGCTGGGTGTTCCCCAAGGGCGACACGCTGACCGTGGGCGTGATCTCGGCCCGGGGCGAGGGGTCGGCCACCAAGCGGTACCTGGAGGACTTCATCGCCCGGCTCGGGCTCGCCGGGTTCGAGCCCGCGATCTCGTCCGGGCACCTCACGCGCTGCCGGAGCGACGACTCCCCGCTGTCGCGGGGGCGGGTGCTGGTCTGCGGCGACGCGGCGGGGCTGCTGGAGCCGTGGACCCGCGAGGGCATCTCCTTCGCGCTGCGGTCCGGGCGGCTGGCGGGGGAGTGGGCGGTGCGGATCGCCGAGGCGAACGACGCGGTGGACGCCCGGCGCCAGGCGCTCAACTACGCCTTCGCCATCAAGGCCGGACTCGGCGTCGAGATGGCGGTAGGGCGCCGGATGCTCGCCCTGTTCGAGAAGCGGCCGGGCCTGCTCCACGCGATGGTCACCGGCTTCCGCCCGGCGTGGCGGGCGTTCGCCGACATCACCCGGGGCGCCACCACAGTGGCGGACATCGTCCGCGACTCGGCCGTCGCGCGCCGAGCCCTCGACGCCCTGAACCACCGGCGGTAGCCCTGTCGGCCCGGCCGTGGCACCGGTGGCCGGGCCGTGGCACCGGTGGCCGGGCCGTGGCCGGGCCTATGCGCCGGGTCCGTTGCGCCCCGGCCGGCCCGGCAGCACGCGCGGGCCGCCCCCGAAGCGCCACAGCACCCGCACCACGCGCGTCACGAACCCCAGACCGGCCACCGTCGCGGCCACCACCAGCACGCCCCGTGCCGCGCCGCCCACCAGACCCAGCACGAGCACGGGCGCCGCGCACAGGACGAACAGCCCGGCCGCGAGGAACATCCCCGTCACCAAGGCGTACCCGATCTCGACGGTCACGGCGTCCCGTTGGGCCTGCGTTCGATTCCCCATGGGCCGAGTCTCACAAGCCCGCGGCCGACGGGCAAGGACATCACCCGCCGGCCGCGCGCCGCACCCTGGACGGTCAGTCCCGTACGCCGACGGGCTCGGCCGTCTCCGTCCGCGTACCGGACGACTTCGCGACCACGACCGACGGCTGCGGCGCCCGCGCGCGGCGGTCGCCGCGCAGGCCGGTGAGGGTGATCAACAGCCCGGCGAGCGCGATGGCGGTCACGACGACGAGACCGGGCCGGAAGCTGTCCAGCACCGCCTGCTCGGAGGCGGCGGAGGCGCCCTCGTGGCCGCCCGCCGTGATCACCGCGGTGACGACGGCGAGGAAGATCGCGCCGCCCACCTGGATGGAGGTGTTGAGCAGCCCGGACACCATGCCCTGCTCGTCGTCGTCCACACCGTTCGTGGCCTGGATGTTGAGGGAGGGGAAGGTCAGGGCGCAGGCCGCGCCGAGGAACAGCATCGAGGGGAGGACGACGGCCGCGTAGCGCGGGGTGAGATCGACCTGGAGGAAGATCGCGTACGCGACGACCAGGAGTGTGAAGCCCGTCGCGATCACCCGGGGTGTGCCGAACCGGTCCACCACGTCGCCGATTCTGGTGGAGGAGAGCGCCACCAGCACACCGGCCGGCAGGAAGGCGAGCGCGGTCTGGAGGGCGCTCCAGCCCAGCAGCGACTGCATGTACTGCGTCGCGATGAACTGGAAGGCGACGTACGAGCCGAAGAACGCGGCGGCGCCGAGCTGGGCGCGCAGCTGCGTGCCGGAGCGGAGCACGCCGAGTCGCAACAGCGGGGCGGTGCTGCGCCGTTCGATGGTGACGAAGGCGGCGAGCAGGATGGCGGTGGCCAGGAACGACAGCAGCGTACGGGCGGAGGTCCAGCCGGCCTCGGGTGCCTGGACCACGGTGAAGACCAGCAGCAGCATGGCGCCGGTCCCGGTGACGGCGCCGGGGACGTCGTAGCCGGCGCGGGTGTCATCACGGTCGCTGTGCGGGATCAGTCTCACTCCGGCGACCAGCGCGACGAGCGCTATGGGCGCGGGCAGCAGCATGGTCCAGCGCCAGCTCAGCTCGGTGAGCACCCCGGACAGCACCAGGCCCATGGAGAAGCCGGTGGCGGCGCAGGTGGTGTAGATCGACAGGGCCCGGTTGCGCTGCGTGCCCTCCTTGAACGTGGTGGTGATGATCGACAGGCCGGCGGGTGCGGTGAAGGCGGCGCTCAAGCCCTTGATGAAGCGGCTCGCGATCAGCAGCGGCCCGGAGTCGACGAGTCCGCCGAGCAGGGACGCCAGCGCGAACACGGCGAGGGCGATCAGGAAGACGCGGCGGCGGCCGAGGAGGTCGGCCGCGCGGCCGCCGAGCAGGAGGAGACCGCCGTAGCCGAGGATGTAGCCGCTGACGATCCACTGCAGGGTCGCGGTGGACAGGCCCAGGTCGGTGGCGATGGACGGCAGGGCGACGCCGACCATCGAGACGTCGAGGGCGTCGAGGAACATGGCCGCGCACAGCACCAGCAGGGTGCCCCACAGGCGGGGGCTCCAGCGGTCTTCCGTGGCCGAACCCACGGCGGGGGAGGGGACGTTGAGCGGAGAGGTCATGCGCAGCACAGTACATGCGCATGCATTGAATGCAAGTGCATTTAATGCCGGTGCAACAAAAGGTGTCTTCCCTGCTAACGTGGTCGCATGGCGGTGACGAAGTCCGAACGAGCGCTCGTGGAACAGTGGCGCGGCGTGCTCTCCGTGCACGCCCGTACGATGTGTGAACTCGACCGCGCGCTGCACCAGTACGGGCTGGGCGCCAGCGACTTCGAGGTCCTCGACGTACTGGCCGAAGGGGCGGCGGAGGACGGCGGGTGCGCCTATCGCGTCCAGGAGCTGGCCTCCCGCGTGCACCTCAGCCAGAGCGCCCTGTCCCGGCTGATCGCCCGGCTGGAGAAGGACGGGCTCGTGTCCCGCGGTATGTGCAGCGAGGACCGGCGCGGTGTGCGCGTGGCCCTGACGGACGCGGGCCGGGCCCGGCACGCGGAGGCGCAGCCCCTCCAGCGTGCCGTGCTCGGCCGGATGTTCCCCGACCGGGCCTGACCGGGCCCCGTCGCCCGTCCCGGGACCACGGCCGGGACGCCCCGGCGCCGAAGTCGGGCGTGAACCGCGGGAAACCGCGTGAACCGCAGGCGACAGGGCACCGCCTAGCCGATGGCCGACGTCTCCCGCCACAGCCGCGCCAGCCGCTGGTCCCCCGAGGTGGTGACGGCCGTGGCCCCGCCGGCGGCGGGCGGCCGGTTCCACAGGTGCAGGTACAGCTGCGCGGCCGGACCGCTCAGCTCGCAGTCCGCGGGGCCCTCGGCCGTCCGCTCCGTACGCGGCACCTGATCCGAGAGCCGTACGGTCCACACATCGCCGGTGTCCGTCGCCCTCACGCGCAGGACACCCGGCTCGGACGTGCGCACCCGGCTCTTCTCCCGAGCGTGGAAGCCGCACAGCAGCTCGTCGATCCCGTCGGCGGCGAACGCCGGTGCCGGCTCCGCCACCTCCGCGCCCAGTGCCGCCTGCGCGTCCACCCGGTGCACGGCGGTCTCGTGCGCCTGGCGCCGGGCCCAGAACGCGCGGGGTGAGGGAGAGGGCAGGAACGTCCAGCACTCCAAGGCGCCCGAGGCCTCGGTCAGCGCGGTGACCAGCCGGCCGTGTCCCTCGCGGAACCAGTCGAGCAACTCCGCGCCGTCGAGGCCGGGTTCGGCCGGGAACGGGCGGTAGGAGGCGTGTCGTTCCGTCACGAAGGCGGTGGCCCACCGGTGCACCGCCCCCGTGTGCCGCAGCAGGTCCCGCACCGCCCACTCGGGACAGGTCGGGACCGGCGCGGCGGGACCCGACCGTTCGGCCGCGTCGGCAAGCAACTGGCATTCGTAAGCGAGGTACTTGATGTGCTCGGTGATCTCCATCTCGCGATTCTGCCAGCGCGGGCCCCGGTCCGGTACGGTCGGCGGCGGCCAACGCCCCCGGACCGGCCGAGAGCCGCCCGGGGCGACTCATCCCCGAACGGCGCCCTTGGCGCGGCGACGGGCAACATCCACACAGGCACATGAACGGAAGGGCACGTCCGCTACTCTCGCGCGATGTCTGCCTGGTGTGGGACTCCGATCAGTGAGGCGGGAGGGCGGGACATTGCGGCGCGCGGCGGTGGGTGTCGATGTCGGTGGGACGAAGATGCTGATGCTTGCTCGGAGCCGGGAGCCGAGCGGTGGTGAGGTCACCCGGCGGGTCGGCACCGGGCCCGGGACCACTCCCGGTGATCTCGAGAGGGCCGTCGAGGAGTTCCTCGCGGACCACGGGCTGGAGCCGATCGCCCTGGGAGTGGCGGTCCCGGGGCTGGTGGGGAACGGCCGGGTCAGGGTCTCCGACGTACTGCCGCAGCTCGCGGGATGGAGCGGCTGGAGCGGCCGAGCTGCCCCCTCGCTCCTGGTCAACGACATCAGAGGAGCGCTCGCGCAGGAGGCCGCCACCCTTTCACGGTCCGCCACGGCCGCCGTGGTCGTGTGCGGGACCGCCGTAGGGTCGGCGTACCTGTCCGAGGGGCGGGTCATCCGCGGGGCACGCGGTTGGGCCGGCGAGATCGGTAGCCTGCCCATGACCACACCACAGGGAGTACGCCGCCTCGATGAACTGGCGGGCGGCGGCGCCGTCGTACGCGCGGCCCGGATGCCACCCGAGCTGATCCACGCCGCGCTCGCCGGGGGAGACCGCCGCGTACAGGACGTCGTGCACGCGGCGGGCGAGGCCTTCGGGCTGGGGCTCGCCTCACTGGTCAACGTCCTCAACCCCGACGCCGTCCGCGTCGCGGGTGGCACCCTCGGCTACCAGGGTTACTGGAACACCGCGCTGACAACCGCTCAACAGCACACGCTGCCCGAGCTGTGGCACGCCTGCACGATCACCCGGATCGAAGACCCGGAACTGGTCGTTGCCCGCGGCGCCACCCGGCTGGCCACGGCCATGGCCGACGGTCGAGCCTGGGCCCGACAGTACGTATAGGTCGCCGCGCGAGCTTCGGCGGCCGCGGCCCCGCCGGAGCGGGTCCGGTGGCGTACGACGCCCGGCCCGGCGGCACCGCAGTGCCCGGCGGCCGCCCGCGCCCCGGTTCAGCGCAGAGCGCTGCGCGCCTGCCAGTCCGGCCAGGACACGTTCCAGGCACCGAAGCCGTTGCCCGGTGCGACGACGCCCTTGGTGTCCCTGCCCCTGATCTCGAACGGGTCGCCCGGGCGGACCTGGGCGTAGAACCACGCGGCGTCCGCAGCGCTCATACCGATGCAGCCGGAGCTCCTGTTGGCCCTGCCCATCCACTTGTCGTTCCAAGGTGCGGCGTGCGCGTACATGCCCGACCAGGTCAGCCGCATCGAGTGGTCGACCATCTTGTCGTAGGCGTCGCCGAGGCCGACGGTCTCGGAGTTCATGTTGATGGTGCCCTCCTTGGCCATCAGCACGGCCGTGCCGCGCCAGGAGCGCTTGTCACCGCCGGGGGTGCCGCCGGAGACCGGGATCGTACGGACCTTCCGCCCGTCCCGCACCAGGGTGAGCTGCTTGCGGTCGAGGTCGACCTCGACGATCCGGCTCGCGCCGATGGTGAAGCTGGTCGAGTAGTCGCGGACGAACCAGCCGCCGTCGCCGGAGTCCGTGCCGTTCAGCTCGGCGGTGAGCGTGACCTTGGTGCCGGGCTTCCAGTACTCCTTGGGCCGCCAGTCGATCCGGTCGCGGCCGGAGTGGTCCTCCAGCCAGGCCCAGGAGCCCCGGGTGCCGTTCGACGTGGTGAGCTTCAACTCCCGTTCGACGGCCGCCTTGTCGGTGACCGGGTTGTCGAACACCAGGGAGACCGGCTGGGCGACGCCGACGGTGGTGTTCGCCCCGGGCCGCCAGTCGACCTTGTTGACCTCGTCGGTCCCGGCGGTGGTGAACGCGGACTTCACGGTGTTCTTCCGGCCGGCCCCGGTGGCCGTCACGGTGGTGACCGTGTACGAGGCGCCGGGGACGATCTTGCGTCGCGAGGTCCAGCCGGAGCCGTCCGCGGCCAGTGCGCCGCCGAGGGAGCGGCCGTCCGCGTCAGTGACGGTGACCGAGGCCAGCGTGCCGCCCGCCGCCGTGACCCTGACGGGCACACCGGCCCGGACGTCCCGGCCGCGAGGCGTCACCGTCACGGTCGCCGGACGGCCCTCATCCGCCGCCGGTCCGCCGGCCTCGCCGTCGGTGGCGGGCGCGCCGGATCCGGACGACGAACAGGCGGCGAGCGGTACGAGCAGCAGCACCGCGACCGCCGCTCCGCGCATACGTATGTGTCCCAACGGACTCCCCCGTCACGAGTGGTGGTGGTGTACCGGTGACTATAGGAGCGGAAAAGCGCAGGTGAACGGTGCTGCGGCCATGTGACGGCGACTGGAGGGGAACGGTCGTCGTCCGGTCACACACGCCGCGCGGAGCGGTCATGGACGGTGAGCATCCTCGGCGTCCCAGGAGATCCGGGCGTTCCCCACAGAGAGGCTCACACCGTGTCAGTGCTGCTCGTGACGGCCGGCCGCGACCAGGAAACACCGCTGGTCCCTATCACCGCCGCCGCGTACCGCCGGTTCCTTACCTCCGGTGAGGGGGCGGCACTGGACGCCGGGTTTCTGCAGTGCCCGTCCTGGGCCGACGTCAAGGACGGGTGGCGGGCCCAGCTCGTCGGCTGGGGGCCGGACCCGGCGTCCGGGCGGCTGTCCGGCGTGGCGCTGGTGCTGCTGCGCCAACTGCCCGGAACACACAAGTACTTCGCGTACCTGCCGGAGGGGCCGGTCGCCGACTGGGCCGATCCCCGCATCGACGACTGGCTCGGTCCGCTGCTGCGGCATCTGCGCGCGGCGGGCGCGTTCGCCGTACGGATCGGGCCCTCGCCCGCGTACCGCCGCTGGACCGCGGACCGGCTCAAAGCGGCGACCGGGCCGGGGCGACGGCTGACGGACGTCCTCGCGAGCGAGGCCGACCCGCTGGGCACGGCGGTCGCCGACCGGCTGCGGGCGCGCGGCTGGCAGCGGTGCGGCGGCGAGGAGGACGGCGACGCGCAGCCGCGGTACGTCTTCCGGATACCGCTCACCGGCCGCACCCCGGACGACCTGTGGGCCGGGCTCAATCAGGAGTGGCGGCGCAATGTGCGCCGCGCGCGGAAGTCCGGCGTGGAGGTGGTCGCCGGCAGCGCGGCCGACCTGCCGGAGTTCTACCGGCTGCTGCGGATCACGGAGGAACGGGACGGCTTCCGGCTCGGCCGGCCGCTCGCGTACTACGTGCGGCAGTACGCGGCCCTCAACGCGGAGGAACCGGGCCGGATGAAGCTCTACCTCGCCCGGCACGGCGGCGAGACCCTCGCCGCCCACACCATGATTCGCGTGGGCAGCCGTGTCTGGTACCAGACGGGCGCCTCGGCCGACCACCGCCGCGAGGTCCGCCCCTCGAATCTCCTGCAGTGGCGGATGCTGCTCGACGCCCACGCCCTCGGCGCCGAGGTGTACGACATGCGCGGGGTACCCTCCACTCTCGACCCCGACGACCGGGCGTACGGGCTCCTGCGCTGGAAGCTCGGCACCGGAGGAGACGTGGTCGAGACCCTGGGGGAATGGGAGAGACCGTTGGACGGCACGGCCAACCACGCGCTGTACCGGGCGTTCCAGGCCTATCTGGCGCGCCGGTGACGGCGGGACGCCCGGGGCCCGCCGGCGCGGCCACGGACTCCGTCACGCCCCCGGTCCGCCCCGCCGCGCGGCCCGGTGCCGAGGGCGCCCCGGGCGGCGTCCGCCCCGCTCCCGGCGCCGGCGAGGTGCCGCCCGCCGAGGGCTGCGGGTCCGCCGAGGACGCCGGGGGCGGTGGATTCGCCGGGTGCGCCGGGGGTGCCGGGGGTGCCGGATCCGCCGAGGGCCCCGGGGACGCCGGGGGCGCCGGGGCGGCCGTGGCTTCCGCCGGGCGGGGCCCGTCCGTGCTGCGCAGCGGCGCGATCATGGCCGCGGGGTCGGTGGTGTCACGGGCGACCGGGTTCGCGCGGTCCGCCGTCGTCGCCGCCGCGATCGGCGTCGGGACGGTCGCCGACGGGTACGCCGTCGGCAACTCGCTGCCCACCATCGTCTACATGCTCCTGATCGGCGGCGCGCTCAACGCCGTCTTCGTGCCCGAACTCGTCAAGGCCGCCAAGGAGCACGAGGACGGCGGCGCCGCGTACACCGACCGGCTGCTCACCGTCTGCGTGCTCGCTCTGCTGGCGTTCACCGCGGGCGCGGTCTGGGCGGCTCCCGCGATCATCGACGTGTACACCGACTACCCGCCCGACCGGACCGCCATGACGGTCGCCTTCGCCCGCTACTGCCTGCCGCAGATCCTCTTCCTCGGGCTGTTCACACTGCTCGGTCAAGTGCTGAACGCCCGTGGCCGGTTCGGTGCCATGATGTGGACGCCGGTCCTCAACAACCTCGTCGTCATCGCCGTCTTCGGCCTCTATCTGGCGACCGGTGACGGCGGTTCGCTCAGCGCCGCCGAGACCGCGCTGCTCGGCTGGGGCACCACCGCGGGCATCGTCGTCCAGGCCCTCGCCCTGCTGCCGTCGCTGCGCGCCGCCGGTTTCCGGTACCGGCCCCGCTTCGACTGGGGCGGCAGCGGGCTCACCGTACCGCTGCGCAAGGCCGGCTGGCTGGTGCTGCTGGTGCTCACCAACCAGGCCGCGTACTGGGTGACGACCCGGCTGGCCACGGCGGCGGGCCTGCACGCCGAGGCGGCCGGGGTCGACGGCGGCGCCGGGTTCAGCGCGTACAACAACGCCTATGTGCTGTGGGCCGTGCCGCACGGCATCATCACCGTGTCGCTGATGACCGCGCTGATGCCCCGGATGAGCGCGGCGGCCGCCGACGCGGACACCGCCGCGGTGCGGCGCGACGTGTCGTACGCGCTGCGCCACAGCGCGGCGGCCGTCGTCCCGGCGGCGTGCGCGCTGTTCGCCCTCGCGCAGCCGGTGATGGCGCTGGTCTTCCAGTACGGCGAGACGGACGCGGCGGCCGTCGCCGTCATGGCGGGCACGCTGATGGCGTTCGCTCCCGGACTGATCGCCTTCAGTGGGCAGTACGTCCTGTCCCGCGCCTTCTACGCGCTGTCCGACACCCGCACGCCGTTCCTCCTCAACCTGGTGATCGCGGGCCTCCAGGCGAGCCTGTCGGTGTCGGCGTACGTGCTGTTGCCGGCCCGCTGGGCGGTGACCGGCATGGCCGGGGCGTACTCGCTGGCGCTGTGGGCCGGCTGGGCCGTCACGGCCCTCGTCCTCCACCGCCGTCTCGGGGCGCGGGCCGAGCCGGGGGAGGAGGGCGTGCCGTCCCGGGGTGCTGGCGGTCCGTCGGCCGAGCCGTCAGCCGACAGCTCCCGGACGCCCCCGGACGTACCTCGCCCACGGCCCGGCGGCGGAGGAGAACCAGCCGGATTCCGCCGGTCGCCCGCCGGGCCCCTTCCGGATACGGCCGGGGCCACCGATGGCGCCGCCACCCCGACGGCCGCCACCCCGACGGTCGGCGTCTCCCCGGAGAGAGCCGGGCGGGACGGATCCGGGCGGAGCCTGTCCGGGCGGGGCCTGTCCGGGCCGGGGGCGCTCCCCGCGCCGCTGCCCGCGAAGGCCGGCAGGGCCGTGCGCCCGGGCGTGCGGCGGCCCCGTCGCACACCCGCGCACGCCCTCGCCGCGCAGGCCCGGCTGCTGGTCGCCGCCGTGCCGGCGACGGCGCTCGGATACGGCGTCGCCCATGGGGCCGGGCCGGCCGGGGCACCGGCGGCCGTCGGTGCCGGAGCGGCGGCGATCGCGGGCGTGTTCGTCCTCCTCGCCCGGCCGCTGCGGCTCACCGAGGTGGACGCCCTCGTCACCGGGGCTGTCGCGCGGTTGCGCCGCCGCCGGTCCTGAACCGACCCCCGAACCACTTCCCACCTTCAGGAATACTGCGCGTATGCCTCGTGTGCTCCTCATCGAAGACGACCCCTCCGTGCGCGAGGGCGTGGAACTCGGACTGTGCCGTCGCGGCCACGAGGTGCGGACCGCCGCCACCGGCGAGGCCGGGCTTGCCGCGCTTCGCGAGTTCCGGCCCGACCTGCTGCTGCTCGACCTGATGCTGCCCGGAATGAACGGAGTGCAGGTGTGCCGCACGGTGCGCGAGGACAGCCAGCTTCCGATCATCATGCTCACCGCCCGCGGCGACGACTTCGACGTCGTCGTCGGCCTCGAGGCCGGTGCCGACGACTACATCGTCAAACCCGCCCGCACCGAGGTCATCGAGGCCCGTATCCGCGCCGTGCTGCGCAGGATCGAGGACCCCGGCGGCGGGCGGTCCGCCGTCGAGTCCCACGGTGAACTGGCCATCGACCGGACCGGGCTCACCGTCGCCAAGAACGGCGCACGCCTCGCCCTGGCGCCGTCCGAGATGAAACTGCTCCTGCATCTGTCCGCCGCGCCCGAACAGGTCTTCAGCCGCCAGCAGTTGCTGGAACACGTCTGGGAGCACAGCTACCACGGCGACGCCCGGCTCGTGGACGCCTGCGTGCGGCGGCTGCGCAACAAGATCGAGGACGTCCCGGGGAGCCCCCGCTACATACAGACCCTGCGGGGCTTCGGCTACCGCTTCGGACCGCTGTGAGCCTCCCCGAGCCGTCCCGGCTCCGCAGACCGTCCCGGCTCCGCAGACCGTCCCGGCTCCGCAGACCGTCCCGGCTCCGCAGACCGTCCAGGCAGCGGGGGACCACCGGTGGACGGCGCCGTCCCTTCGGCCTGCGGACCCGCCTCGTCCTCGCCTTCCTGCTGGTGGCCGCCGTCAGCGCCGGTACGACCGCCGCGCTCACCTTCCGCGAGGCGCGCAACGCGGTCCTGGGGACGGCACAGGACACCGCGGTCGCCTCATTCCGCGACCAGGTGCGCGACCTCGACTTCCGCCTGCCCGTGGACACGACCGGCCTGGTGGGCAGGCTGCGTGCCATCGCCCGCAACGGCAAGCCGCACACCTGGTACGTCTACGCCGAGTACGGTTCGGTCCGCGCCTCCTCCGGGGACAGCCCCACCTCCACGGTGATCACGCCCGAACTGCGCCGCAGGGCCCACGCCGATCCGCACGGCAGCTTCGAGCGGGTCGTCAAGGACGGGGTGCCGTACCTGGCCATCGGTATGCCGGTCGTGTTCAAGGTCGGGGCGAACGGGGTCGTGCCGTCCGGGCTCGTCCTGTTCGCGGTGATGCCGATGTCCGAGGAGCAGGCGAACGTGGAGGCGCTGGTCGTCGCCGCGCGGGACGGCGCGCTGCCCGGCCTCGCCATCGCCCTGGTGCCCGCGCTGATCGCCGCGCGCAGTGTGCTGCGCCCGGTGCGCGAGCTGCGCGAGGCCGCCCACTCCATGGGCAGTGGCCGCCTCGACACCCGTATCGAGGTCAGGGGCAGCGACGAGCTCGCCGACCTGGCGCGGACGTTCAACGAGTCCGCGGGCGAACTGGGCCGCTCCGTGTACGGGTTGCGGCAGGCGGAGGCGCGTGCCCGCCGCTTCGCCTCCGACGTCTCGCACGAACTGCGCACCCCGCTCGCGGGGATGCTCGCCGTCACCGGGGTCCTCGACGAGGACGCGGACCGCCTCGACCCCGACACCGCGCGCGCGGTCCGGCTGATCAGCGCGGAGACCGGAAAGCTCGCGGTGCTCGTGGAGGACCTGATGGAGATCTCCCGCTTCGACGCCCGCGTCGTCGCACTCAACACCGACGAGGTCGACGCCGCGGAGGCCGTACGCAAGACCCTGGCGCAGCGGCGCTGGACCGACCTGGTCACCGCGGACCTGCCGGACGGCATCCGCGCCCGGCTCGACCCCCGCCGCTTCGACATCGTCGTCGCCAACCTGGTCGGCAACGCGATCCGGCACGGCGGAGCACCCGTCACCGTACGGCTGCGTACCGCCGTCGGCGCTGACGGGACGGGACGGCTGGTCACCGAGGTCTCCGACCGGGGGCCCGGTATCCGGCCCGACGTCCTGCCGCACATCTTCGACCGCTTCTACAAGGCCGACGCGGCCCGCACCCGCTCGTCCGGCAGCGGCCTGGGCCTGGCCATCACGCTGGAGAACGTCCGGCTGCACGGCGGTACCGTCCGCGCCGCGAACGGCCCCGGCGGAACCGGAGCCGTCTTCACCGTCGATATGCCCCTGCACACGGGGGAGGTTTCGGCATGAGACGACGCCAGGCCGTGGCGCTCTCCGCTCCGGCCGCGCTGCTGCTCGCCGGCTGCGGTATCCCGGAGACGGACGTCGTCGCAGCGGGCGGCCCGGCCACCGTCCAGATCGTCCCGTACCCGTCCACCAGTCTGTTCCTCTTCTTCCGGTCGCCCGACGGGCGGTTGATGCCCGTGACCCGCTTCCTGGACGACGCTCCCGAAACACCGGATTCACCGGGGGTGGGGACCGCCAGGACGGTCTCGGAACTCTTCGCCGGGCCGCTGGAGAACGAACGGCGGGTCGGGCTCACCGACGGTCTGCCCGACCTGCCGGAGACGCCCGTCCGCGCGGCGCCGCACCCGGACGGCGGGGTGGAGGTGATGGTCCCGATCGACCTCAACGCCCTCGACGACCTGGCGATACGGCAACTCGTGTGCACGATCGCGTTCACCGAGGACGACGGGGGCCGCACTCCGGTGCGTCTGCGAGGGGCGGACACTGCGCTGGAGCCCACCTTCTGCGACGCGCACATCGGCCACGACCGCCTTCCGAGACCCGCAGCCGTCCGGGGCACCGGCGGCCCGCCGGAGGACCGGCCTGCCCCCGGAACTGTCCCCGACGAAGGGCGCTGACCGGCCGCGCGGCTCCGGGGGACGTCCTGCTCACCTCGTCCGTCGCGGCACCGGGCCCCGGCCGGACGGACGACGGCGCCTGCCCCCGGCCGGGCCCGGACCGCCGGGCCCGGCCGAGGCCGGGCGCCCGGTGGCCTGCGCTTGGGGGCCGCGCCCGACGGCCTGCGCCCGGCCGCGTTTGGCGGCCCGCGCCAGGCAGCCTGCGGCCGTGCGGTCAGCCGCCGGTGCGGTTGGCCTTCGGCTTGCCGCGCTGGTCCGGCGTGCCGTGCGGCGGCGGGCTCGAAGGCTCCGGCGACGTGGCGGGCGAGACCGGAGAGCCGCCGCGCCCGTGACCGGCGGTCTCCGGCTTGAAGGCGGCCGGATTGCCGCCGGACAGGGGGGCTCCGGCGTCCAGCTGCCGCTTCCGGGCCGTCAGGATCTGGACGACCATGGCGCGGTCGGCGTGCCCATGCTCGTAGTGCAGCAACTGGTCGAGCTCCGGCACGCTCAGCGCCCGGATGCGGTGCTCCAGCGTGCCGACGGGCAGCTGGTCGTAGTCGGGCAGCGGAAGTCCGCCGTGTTCGGTGGTCATCCGGATCCTCCCTGTGTCTCGTTGACTGTCTCGTGCACGTGGTCGACGACGTGCTTGTCCAGCGCGGCGCGCACCAACGCGGCGGCCAGCGCGGGCAGCTCCTCCTTCCCGACCAGACGGGCGAGTGCCTCCGGGTCGGCCGGCAGACCCAGCCGGCCGGCTCCTTCCAGCGTCTTGGCGTCGAGGTACGGCGACAGCTCTGGCCAGACGCCCTGGACCTCGCGCAGGAAGATGTCCACCCCGGCCGGGCCGATCCCCGGGGCCTCCTGAAGGAGGGTGCGGAGCTCCTCCACGTCACCGCCGGCCTTGTCGCGCAAGCGGCGGAGATCGCCGCCGTACGCGTCGAGCACCAGCTCCGCGACCTGGCCGAGCTGGGTGGACGTCCGCTCGTCGTAGCGCCGGTAGCCGCCCTTCCCCAGCGCGTCGACCCGTTGCTGCCAGGTGGCGTCGCCCATGCGCCGGGCGTCCCGCAGCCCCGCGTCGAACAGGGCGCGTGCCGCCGACACCGCCGTGTCGGCCCGGATGCGGGCGCTCAGCAGATGGGCGAGTACCAGGAGCTGGTACAGCGGCTGAGGGGCGTCCTTCAGGCGGATCCCCGCCTCCTCCGCGTACGTACGGCCCTCGGCGTCGAGCAGGGCCCGCACCGTCGCTCCGCTCTCGCTGTCGGGGCGTGCCATGCCAACCTCCCGGAACCTCACGCGACGGATCCTCCGACGTCCCTCGACGACCTCCGACCTCCGACGACCTCCGACGACGTCCTTCGACGACCTCCGACCTCCGACGACCTCCGACGTCCCTCGACGACTTCCGGCGACCGTCCGCCACCTCCCTCCGTCGAGGCCTTCTCCGCCCGGTCGCGGCCCCTTGTCCGGCCCCGGCGACTCTGCCGCCCGCAGTACCCGTCCACGAGCGGGCGAAACAGCACCGCCGGGCGGCCGGGCCACGGGATCATGGGAGACTCGCCCCCATGAACGGCAAGGCGACCACGACCCGATCACGGCTGGACAGAGGCCGCAGCGCGCTCGGCCCCGCGCTGGAGCTGGTGCACACCGGACGCGCCCCCACCCGCGCCGTCCTCACCGCCGAGCTCGGAGTCACCCGCGCCACCGCCGGTGCCGTCGCCGCCGAACTGGAGGCCCTCGGCCTCATCCGCGTGGACTCCCGCCCGGGCGCCGCCGCCGGATCCCAGGGCAGGCCCTCGCACCGGCTCACCGTCGACGAGAAGGGTCCGGTCGCGCTCGCCGCCCAGGTCCACGCCGACGGGTTCCGCGCCGCCCTGGTCGGTCTCGGCGGCCGCGTCGTCGCCACGGCGCCCGGCTGCATGACCGTCTCCGCCGACCCGGCGCAGGTCCTCAGGGCCGTCGTCGAGTCGGGCGCCGGACTGCTGCGCGACAGCGGCCGCCGCTGCGTGGGCGCCGGCCTCGCCGTGCCCTCCGCCGTCGCCGAGCCGGAGGGCACCGCCCTCAACCCGCTCCACCTCGCCTGGCCGGCCGGAGCGCCCGTCCGCGACATCTTCGCCGGGCTGGTACGGGCGGCCGGCATCGACGGCCCCGCCTTCACCGGCAACGACGTGAACCTCGCCGCCCTGGCCGAGCACCGGCACGGCGCCGGACGCGGCGCCCAGCACCTGCTGTGCGTCGCCACCGGGCACCGCGGTGTCGGCGGCGCCCTCGTCCTCGACGGACGCCTGCACACCGGCAGCTCCGGCCTCGCCCTCGAGGTCGGCCACCTCACCGTGAATCCCGAGGGCCGCCCGTGCTACTGCGGCAGCCGCGGCTGCCTCGACGTCGAGGCCGACCCGCTCGCCTTCCTCACGGCCGCCGGCCGCGAGCCCGGGCCCGAGGTCTCCCTGCTCCAGCAGAGCCGCGACCTGCTCCGCGACCACGCCACCGACCCGGGCGTACGGGCGGCCACCGAAGAGCTCATCGACCGGCTCGGGCTGGGGCTGGCGGGTCTGGTCAACATCCTCAACCCCGACCGCATCATCCTCGGCGGTCTGCACCGCGAACTGCTCGCGGCCGACCCGGAGCGGCTCCGCGCCGTGGTGGCCGACCGCAGCCTGTGGGGCCGCAGTGGCGGCGTACCGATCCTGGGCTGCACCCTGGACCACAACAGCCTCGCGGGCGCCGCCGAACTGGCCTGGCAGCCGGTGCTGGACGACCCCCTCACCGCCCTGGGCCGCCCGGCCGCGTAACCGCGACGATCGGGGCAGCGGTGTGCGCGCCCGGGCGTCCGGACGAGGGCGGGCGCCCGGCGCCCGCTCACCCCCGCCGGTGGCCACCGGCGGCGAGCACGTCGAGCGGCGGCGCCCTCACGACAGACGCCCCCGCCACTCACAACGCGTGCGGGGCGTGTTCCCTCACGGCCGCCAGCAACCGCCGCAGCGACGGGTTGACCAGCGCCCTGCCCGCCACGCTCACGGTCGGCACCGTCTCGTTGCCGTCGGCCACCGAGCGGACGTGAGCCGCCGCCTCGGGGTCCTTCCAGATGTTCACCTCGGTGTACCGCAGCCCGGTGAAGCGCAGTTGGAGACGGAGCTTCATGCAGTACGGGCAGCCCGGCCGCCAGTACACGATCACGGTGTCGCGGTCCTCGCCCATGACTCCCCCTTCGTCATCGGCGAGCCTATCCCTCGGGTTGTACGCCGCGCGTATGTCGACGAGGACATCCCCGCGCCGCCGCCATGCCGACGCTCCGTACCATCGGCCATCGGCCATCGGCCGGCGGCGATCGAGCGTCGAGCGGCGGTCATCGAGCATCGACCGGCGGGGTGCCCCGGTGGGAGTGACGAGGACGGACGGCCCGGTGCCGCGCGCCGGTACGCGTCCCGGGGGAGTGGTTCCCCCCGTACCGCCCCGGACAAGCAGTGAGCCGGCAGGACGTCCGTACGGCGGTCCCGGCCCGGCGGGGCACCGATCATCCGGCGCTCCCGGCCCGGTGGGTGCCCTCCCGGTCAGCCCGCCACGGCCGGCCGGGCGACGGCCCGTTCCCGGACGGCGTCCGCCGCGTCGGACGTGTCCCCGAAGGGCACCGCGCCGAAAGGACCGCTGGTGGCGGCCCCGTACACAGGAAGGGGCGGGATGGGCAGGGGCGTCGTCGACGGCGCCGGGAGGGTGAACCACACGACCTTCCCCGCATCGCCCCGCGGACTGGCGCCCCAGCTTTCGCTGAACGCCTCTATCAGGGCCAGACCCCGTCCCGAAGTGGCCAGCGGATCCGGCGCGTTGGCCGCCGGTAGGCGGGGATCGTGGTCGTGGACCGAGACCGTCAGCCGGCCGAGCATGAACTCGATCTCGACGGTGCATACCTTGTCCGGCTGGGCGTGCTGGTGGACATTCGTCAGGAGCTCGGTGACACCGAGCTCGGCCTTCTCGATCAGACAATCGAGATTCCAGTAGCGCAATTGCGCCGAAACGATTCTGCGGACCTGACCGATCCGCGACGGCAGGGCTTGGAGCTCTACCGTGCACTGCCTGCTTGCCTGGCTGATCACGGCTGCGACTCCCCGAAATGAGGTCCGGAAGAAGACGGAGATCGGATCCAGTAGTTGGCTGGCTGTTGACCCGGCGGGCTGGATCGCAGCGTCACCGCCGGTGCACCCTGGGTAGTGATGTCAGTCCAGCGTGGACCACGGGTGACCGCCGCGCAACTCGCGGCAACCGGTTACCGGGAGGTCCCCGCCGTCACTTCTGCTTCAGTCCCGGCCGCCGCCCGCGCGGCGGACCGTCTCCAACAGGCGGCCGACGAGCGCCGACTCGGCCGCCCCGCCGGGCCCTCGGTCACGCTGTCCCATGGTCAGCCGGTACCGCGTGCCGTTGAGGGTCGCCACCATGGCGTCCTCGCGCCCCGCGAACCAGGGCCTGCTCGCCCTGACCGCCCGTACCGGAGCAGCGTCGATCACCCGTCCGTAGCTGGTGAGGAGCGCCAGCCGGCCATCCTTGATCAGGACCTCGCCCGCCCGGGTCAGCGAACGCGGCCACCGTTCGATCCGTACGCCTGTGGCGCTGAAATCGGCCTCGGCCATGACGTACCCAGCCCCCTTCGCGCAGGTTTATGCCGGTCAGTCTGCCCAAGTGCCCGTCACAATGCCAGGGCGCGTGGACGGATGCGCCCCCTGTATCGCGTACAGCGCTGGACGGTGCGCCCCGTGCGCCGTGCCGCGACTCGGCCCCGCGGCCGGCCCGGCGCCCCTGCAAGCGTTCCCTATGGGGTACCAAAGCCATCGTTTGTGCAGGTGAGGGGGGTATGTTCGAGGAAGGGCAGCAGGGGGAGAGGAACGAGGAGCGGCGCGTGAGCACCATGGAACGAGCAGGACTGACAGGACTGGCAGGGGCGACCGGGCCCGTCACGACCATGGACGCGGACCGCAGCGATCCCGCGTACCGGGAGTGGCTCAAGGAAGCCGTACGCAAGGTCCAGGCCGACGCCAACCGGTCCGCCGACACGCACCTGCTGCTCTTCCCGCTGCCCGAGCGGTGGGGCATCGACCTCTACCTCAAGGACGAGTCGACCCACCCGACCGGCAGCCTCAAGCACCGCCTGGCGCGTTCCCTGTTCCTCTACGGGCTGTGCAACGGCTGGATCCGCCCCGGAAAGCCCGTCATCGAGGCGTCCAGCGGCTCGACCGCCGTCTCCGAGGCGTACTTCGCGAGCCTCATCGGTGTGCCGTTCATCGCCGTCATGCCGCGCACCACCAGCCCGGAGAAGATCCGGCTCATCGAATTCCACGGCGGCCAGTGCCACTTCGTCGACGACTCACGCAAGATGTACGAGGAGTCCGCCGCCCTGGCCGCCGCCACCGGCGGCCACTACATGGACCAGTTCACCTACGCGGAACGCGCCACCGACTGGCGGGGGAACAACAACATCGCCGAATCGATCTACCAGCAGCTGCGCCTGGAGCGCTATCCGGAACCCGCCTGGATCGTCGCCACGGCCGGCACGGGCGGCACGTCCGCGACCATCGCCCGCTACGTCCACTACATGATGTACGACACCCGGATCTGCGTCCCGGACCCGGAGAACTCCTGCTTCTTCGAGGGCTGGACCACCGGGAACGCGGACGCCGCCAGCGATTGCGGCTCCCGCATCGAGGGCATCGGGCGGCCCCGGATGGAGCCCAGCTTCGTGCCGGGTGCCATCGACCGGATGATGAAGGTGCCCGACGCGGCGAGCGTGGCCGCCGTTCGCGCACTGGAGACCGCCATCGGGCGCAAGGCGGGCGGTTCGACGGGGACCGGCCTGTGGAGCGCGCTGAAGATCGTCGCCGAGATGGTGGCGGAGGGCCGCACCGGCAGCGTCGTCACCCTGATCTGCGACCCCGGCGACCGCTACCTCGACAAGTACTACTCCGACGCGTGGCTCGCCGAACAGGGCCTGGACATCGCCCCGTACAGCGCGGCCATCGACGAGTTCCTCGGCAGCGGCGTCTGGCCGGACCGGCCGCCCAGGACCGGCACCGCCGCCTGAGGGAACGTTACGACGCCGGGGGGGGCGACGCCCGTTGCGGCCGGGGCGGCGCGTCACGTCCCCGGACGCGAGCCGGTGGGCCGTACCTCGCGGGACGCGAAGGACAGGGTGCGCCAGGCGGCGTCAGTGAGGCGGCGCGTCCGCTCGGGCCGGGCCGGCGCCACCGGCGGGTGTGCGCCCGTGGGGCGGCGGGCCCGGAGCCCGGTGCGCCGGCGCCCCGTCAGTGGTCCGCCAGCAGACCGCGCAGGGCCCGGCCGAAGAGCCATCGGCCCGCACGCGCGACCAGCGCGTCGCACACCCGGGGCAGGCCGCGTACGCTCGCCTCCTCGGTCCACGTCACCCGGACCGCCCCGGGCGCGGTCTCCCGCACCTCGATCTCGGCCCAGCCCGTGATCACCCGGCCCCGCTTCTCCAGTCGGCACACACCCGCGCCGGGGGCGCCACCCGCCCCGCCGCCCGGCTCCGGCGGCTCGCACCGGACGACCTCCATCGGATCGTCGAACCCGGCCGGCCCGATCCCGGTGCGCATCGTGAACCGGCTCCCCACCCGCACCGGACCCTCGGACACCGCCGTCGCACGGGTCAGCGGCACCAGCGCCGCATGCGCCGGCCAGTCGGTGAGCCGCCGCCACGCCTCTCCGGCGGACAGCGGGGCACCACGGACGATCCGGAACAGGGCCATGCCCCGATCGTATGCGCCCCACCCCCGCGCGGCCGTCTCCCACCGGGACCGTCGGGCCGGGTCCTCCCGTGCCTCTCCGTCTCCCGCCGGGACCGTCAGGCCGCGTCCTCCTCGCCCGCCACGACCAGCCCCGGCAGGTGCTCCGTCATCTCGGCCCGTACCTCGTCCGTCAGGCCGCCGTCCGTCACCAGGATCGCGATCTCGTCCAGCCGGGCGAAGGAACTCAAGCCCACCGTTCCCCACTTGGTGTGGTCCGCCACGACCACCACACGCCGTGCCGAGCGGACGAGCCGCCGGTTGGTCTCCGCCTCCGCGATGTTCGGCGTGGACAGGCCCGCCTCGACCGAGATCCCGTGCACCCCCAGGAACAGGACGTCGAAGTGGAGCGAGCGGATCGCCTGGTCCGCCACCGGCCCCACCAACGAGTCCGAAGGCGTCCGCACACCTCCCGTCAGCACCACGGTCGCGGCACCCGGGCGGGGCGCACCGCCCGTACCGGTGCCCTGCGCCGTGTGGAACACGTCGGCGACCCGCACCGAGTTGGTCACCACCGTCAGATCCGGCACGTCCAGCAGGTGCCGGGCCAGCGCGTACGTCGTCGTACCGCCCGACAGGGCGATGGCGCTGCCGGGCGCCGCCATCGCCGCCGCCGCCCGCGCGATGTCCTCCTTCGCGCCCTGCTCCAGCGACGACTTCGCCTCGAACCCGGGCTCGTGGGTGCTCGCCTCGGCGAGAGGCACCGCGCCGCCGTGCACCTTCTCGATGACGCCCTGCCGCGCCAGCGCGTCCAGGTCCCGGCGGACCGTCATGTCCGAGACGCTGAGCCTGCGGGTGAGCTCATTGACCCGTACCCCGCCGCGTCGCCTCACCTCGTCCAGGATCAAGGCGCGTCGCTGTTCCGCGAGCAGGTTCTGGTTGTCGCTCACCGCTGAGGCCGGTCCTTCCCGTCGTCACCACCGCTGGCCAAGACACATCATCCTGCCATGGGCCAGGTGGCGACGGACCGGGGGAGATTCCGTGAGAACGCTGCCGCCGGCCGCCCCGCTGGACGATCCTTGTCCCGTCCGTACACGTCCGGTCACACGCCACTCCACCATCCGAACCCCCACCTGGGAGGGACCCCCGTGCCCCCTGCCCCTCCGGAGCCCTCGCCCCCCGGCGCCGCGCTGGAACTGCTGGTCCACGGCGTCGGCGGCACCACCCCGGAGCAGATGCTCGACGATCCCCGAACCGTACGGGTCACCGGAGACGAGACGGCGGCGATGTACCGGCGCACCGCCGACCAGCACGCCGAGGCCGAACCGGAGCGGTTCGCCGACGGCCGGCCGGTCCCCGAGGCGTACTGCTGGTGCAACCTGACCTCCGGCAACGGATCCCGTGCCTTATGGCTGCTGCTCCTGCCGTTCATGGTGGCCAACCTCGCCCACTGGATGCGCCCGCCCGCCGACCGGCAGACCGCCGCCGTCCGGCTCTACGGCGTCCTGGTGCGCCTCGTCGCCCTGAGCCTGACCGTGCTGCTCACGGCCGCCGCCTGCGAAGTCGCCCTGGACCTGACCGCCTGGCAGTGCGCCGGGTCCGCCCGCTGCGCGGAGGAACGCTCCTGGCTCGGCTTCATGTCCGCCGCCCAGGGCGGCTGGTGGTCCCAGCCCGGCCGCCGGCTCGCTCTCGCCGCTCTCGTGCCCACCGCCCTGGTCGGGCTGTTGTGGTACCTGTCCAACCGCACCTGGAGCGCGTACGAGGCCCAGCGCCCGCCCCGGGGCGACGGGGACGCCGACGCCACGCCCGACGGGCGGCTGCGGCCCGCGCTCGGCAGGCCCGGCTTCTGGTACGGCCGCCGCCTCGTGGCCCGGCTGCGCGCCGCGCACACCGCCGCCGGGTTCCTCACCGTGGCGGCGGCGGTCGGCGGCGCGGCGGCCCGCTACGACCGGAACGCCACCGGTGCGGGCCGTGAGGTGCTCGGCTGGACCCTGGAGGGCGCGCTGTTCCTCGGAGCGCTGGCCGTGACCTGGGTGGTGTGCCGCCGGGGCCGCAGTGAGAGGCGGCTCGACAACCGGGTCGACCGCGCCGCCGTAAACTGGCTGCCCGGTGCCTCCCTCGCGCTGCTCGTCCTGGCGGTGCTCTACGCGGGCCTGCCCCGGCCGGGCTGGCGCTCCACGGGCACCCTCCCCGGGGACCCGACGTTCAGCGTGATCACCCTCGGTCAGGGCGTCCTCGTGCTGTCCCTCGCCGTCGTGTCGACGCGGTTGCACCGGCGCGCCCCCCACAGCCGAACCGTCCTGTACGGGCTCGGCGGCCCCGCCGTCGCGATGCTCGCCTGCGCGCTCGGCGGCGTCATGAGCGGGGGCGTCGCGCAGCGCGTCGCCGACTGGCTCGACGGCCCGGCCACGCCGGGCGCCGGCCATGACCCCATCGGGCCGCCCGTGCTGCTCAGCTGGCAGGCCTCCGCCATCCCGGTCCTGCTTCTCCTGCTGCTCGTCCCCGCCGCCGTCCTCGCCGTCCGTACCGCGCTCGCCGCCCGCCGGCTCGCGCCCGTCGTGGAGGCCGAGTACGAGGGCGAGCAGCCCGACGCCGTCCGTACCCGGCGCATCGCCGGCACCCGCGCCTGTGCCGCTCTCACCGACGCGGCACCCGTGATCGTCGGCATCGTCTCCGGCGCCACCCTCCTGCTGGGCGCCGGAGCGCTCGTCGGGGCGTGGGTGAGCGAAACGGTGCCGGGCAGGGCCTTCACGGGCGGCCACCCGTTCGTGGAGAGCGCGGCCGAGGCGGCGCAGGCGCTCGGATCCTGGCTGATCGGCCTGGGCTTCATACTGTTCGTCACCTGGGGCCGCCGTGCCTACCGGGACGCCTCCGCCCGCCGCACCGTCGGCATCCTGTGGGACGTCGGCACCTTCTGGCCGCGCGCCGCCCACCCGTTCGCCCCGCCCTGCTACGCCGAGCGGGCCGTGCCGGACCTGACCTGGCGCATGGCGTCCTGGACCGGCCGCACGGGCGGGCGCCTGGTCATCTCCGGCCACTCGCAGGGCAGCGTGCTGGCCGCCGCCGCCGTCTGGCAGCTCTCGGCAGGCACCCGCCGCCGGGTCGCGCTGCTCACGTACGGCTCGCCCCTGGAACGGTTGTACGGGCGCTGGTTCCCCGCCTACTTCGGGCCCGGGCCCCTCGGAGCCCTCCACCGGGAGCTGCACTGCTGGCGCAACCTGTGGCGCCGCACCGATCCGATAGGCGGCCCGGTGAACCTGCCGGCCGAAGGGGGCAAGCCGGAGGTCGACCACAGGGCGCTGCGCGACCCGGTGGTCTACGGCCGCACCCATGAGCACCCGCTGCCCGAACCGATCCTGGGCCACAGCGACTACCAGGCCGCCCCGGTGTTCGCCAGGGAACGCACCGTACTGCTCGACCGGCTTCCCCCCGCCCTGCCGCTGCCGGCCCCGGCGCCCCTGCCCGAGCAGCGGAGCGACGAGTCTCAGGGCAGCTCGGGCAGGTCCTCCGGGTAGAGCAGGGTCAGGTCGTCGGTGCTCATCTCGGTGAGCCCGGCGACCCGCCCCGCATGCCGCTCGACCATCGACTCGAACGTCCGGCGGGCCGTCCGGCCGTTGCCGAACGCGGGGCCCTTGGGCAGCTCCGTGAAGTACTTCAGGAGCGCCTCGGCCGTCCCCGCGGCGAGCCGGTACTCGTGCTCCTCGGCCTGCTGCTCCACGATCCGCAGCAGCTCATCGGGCACGTAGTCGTTGAAGGTGATCGTCCGTGAGAAGCGGGACGCCACCCCCGGGTTGACGGTCAGGAACCGCTCCATCTCGGCCGTGTACCCGGCCACGATCACCACGACCGCGTCACGGTGGTCCTCCATCAGCTTGACCAGGGTGTCGATCGCCTCGCGCCCGAAGTCCCGCCCCGAGTCCTCCGGGGACAGCGCGTACGCCTCGTCGATGAACAGCACCCCGCCGCGCGCCCGGTCGAAGGCCTCCTGGGTACGGATGGCGGTGGAGCCGATGTGCTCGCCGACCAGGTCCACGCGCGACACCTCGACGAGGTGGCCGCGCTCCAGCACTCCCAGGGACGCGAGGATCTCGCCGTAGAGCCGGGCCACGGTCGTCTTGCCGGTGCCGGGGGACCCGGTGAAGACCAGGTGGCGGCGGACGGACGCGGCCTTGAGGCCGGCCTCCTGGCGCCGTCGGCCCACCTCGATCATGTTGGTGAGGGTGCGGACCTCGCGTTTGACGCTGTCGAGGCCCACCAGCGCGTCCAGTTCACCCAGGACGTCCTCTGAGCCGCGCACGGGCGGTACGGCGGATGGCTCCGCCGGGGCCGCCGCCTGGGCCGGCACCCGGACGGTGGCGGCGGGGGCCGGTGCGCCGGGGACGTGCGGGGCCACCGCGCCGAGCAGCCCGCCGACCGACCGGGCGGCGGCGGGAACCGTGCTCGCCGCCCCGGGCGCCAGGACCCCGCTCTCGTCGCCGGAGCAGTCCTCGACGAGGGGCCCCTCCTCACCGAACTCGTACCCGCCCCGCGCGCACCGCTCGGTACGGCACCGCCTGAGCGTCGTGCGGCACCCGTCCATCACATGGAAGCCGTATCCGCCGCTGCCCGTCACCCGGCAGCCGTGGAACGTGCCGCGGCCCTCCGCCGACACATAGAACCCCGCTTCGGCGGGGGAGGTGACCGTGCACCGCTCGATCACCGGGTCGGCGCCCTTGGTGACGATGACACCGGTCTGCACGGAGTCGATGGTGCACCCGTTCAGCGTCCCGCCGCTGCCGTGGTCACGGAACCAGGCGCCGGTGGACGCCTCCCGGATCCGGCAGTCGTCGAGCTGGGCGGTGGCGCCGTCGCTGACCGACACGGCCGTGTTCCGCACCTGCGACAGGTCGCTGTCCACCACGTCGGCGCGCGACCCGCGGTCCAGGACGAACAGCGCGTCCGGCACGTCGTGGACGCGGCACGCGTCGAGGACGGCCGTCGCGCCGTCGCTGACCCAGACCGCCGGGTAGTCCCCCGTACTGTCGTGGATCTCGCACTGGTTGGCGTCCACGCGCGTGCCCGGGTCCCACACCGACAGCCCGTTGCGCCCGAACCGCCGTACCGTCGACCGGGTCAGCGTCAGCACGGACCGCGACCGCAGGTCCACCGCGTTCTCCGGCACGTCGTGGATGTCGCAGTCGGAGAGCGTCAGCACGGCGTCCGTGTCGAGAGTGACCCCGTCGGCCGTCGTCCGGTGCACGGACGAGTCGGTGAGGTGCGCCGCGGCCCGAGCGGTGATCCGGACACCGCTGCCCTGGATCTCGTACACCTCGCAGCCGATCGCCTCCAGGCCGCTGCCCTCGCCCGTGACGGACAGCCCCGCCCCCGAGGCGTGGTGGATCCGGCACCGCTCCAGGCGGGGGTGCGCGCCACCGCGTACCGAGACACCCGACTGTCCCGCCGAGACCACCTCGCACTCCTCGAACACCCCGCCCGCGCCGTCCAGGACACCGATCCCGACGCCCGCCGGATTGTCGACCGTGCAGCGCCGTACGGTGGGCCGCGCCGCGCCGCGCACCTCCACACCGGCCGCCGACCGGGTCACGATGCGCAGGTCCAGCAGTTCCGGCGTACCGTCCTCGATCAGCAGCGCGGGCGCCGAGGTGTCCTGGCCCTCCACGTGCAGGTCCTGGATGGTCGCCGAGGCGCGCACGGTGAGCGGTACCCCGTCGGCGGGGGCGATCCGCACCGAGCCGACCGCGCCCTCCGAGCCCCGCAGGGTGACGGCGCGCTGGAGGACGAGGTTCTCCCGGTACGTGCCGGGGGAGAGGGTCAGGACATCGCCGTCACCGGCGGCCTCCAGGGCCGCGGCGAGGGAGGCGTACTCGCCCGTGCGGCGCCGCCACCGCGACGTGCCGGTATGCGTCACCTGGACCGTGCCCTGTGCCATGGTGCTGCTCTGCCCCCACCTCGTGCGCCGCGCGTCTGTCCGGACGATCGCACCACCGTAGCGCGCGCGACGGGGGCGGGTTGACCGGTCGGCCACGGTGGTGACGGCGACCGGTCAGCTGTCCGCGCCCGTCCTGCCCCAGTCCGGCCAGGCCTGCGCCCAGGCCCGGTCCAGCCGCGCGTACCGCCGTCGCACCATCCGCCACATGACGATCCGCCTGACGACCTCCACGAGTCCGGCCGCCAGGAGCGTGGTGCCGACGCCCGCGAGCACGGCGTGGTCGCGGGCGTTCTCCTCCGTCAGGGGCGGGGCGACCGGCCGGCCCCGGTCGTCGGTCCAGATGCGGATGGCGTCGCCCGGGGCGGTGTCGTGCCACGCCGTGATCAACGACCCGGTGCGGGGCACGCCGTCGGGCCCCGTCCATCGGGCCGGCACCGGCCTGCGCAGCCCGTTCTCGGGGGCGGTTTCCGTGTCGCGTGCCGCCTCCTGGACTTGGTCGTCCTCGAGCACCCGGGCGGTGACGGGATGGCGCTGCTCCTGTTGCAGCCGTGCCGACTGCTGGAGCGAGGTGTGGGTGAGTGTGCCGACGACCAGGCCGGTGGCCGGCGCGGCGACACACATCAGCAGCAGGGCGACGAGCGCCACCCATGCCTCGGTGAGATCGGTGGCCCGGCGCAGGGGATTGTGCCGCCAGCGCCGGAGTCCGACGACCGCACGCACAGGCCCGCACCCCCTTTCGTGTCCCTCGACGCGTCTGCCGTGCTCCCGGGTGCCCGTGAAGTCACGGCCTATGCGGAGGGCCGGGGGCCGGTCCTAGCCGAGGATCTCGACGCGGTCGCCGACGCGGAGGGTGCCGGTGCGTTCGGGGACCAGATTCTGGCCGAAGATCATCTTCTGGTCGACGAGGCGGTGCCGGGCCAGGGTGCGCAAGGGTTCCCTGCCGCGGCGCGCGGTCCGCTGGTCGGTGGTCGTCACCACACAGCGGGCGCACGGCTTGGCGACGCGGAAGATGACCTCGCCGATGGCGAGGCGGGTCCAGCCGTCCTCGTCCCAGGGGGCGGTGCCGTCGACGACCACGGTGGGCCGGAAACGGTCCATGGGCAGGGGGCCCTCGTCGGGGTGGTCGCCCTGGGCGATGAGGGAGTTGAGGGCGTCCAGTGAGGAGAGGGCCGTGACGAGCACCGGGTAGCCGTCGGCGAAGTTGACGGTCTCTCCGGGCAGCGCGTACGCGGGGCTGATGGGGCGGCGGCGGGCCGGGTCGTCCAGGTGCACCAGCCGTACGTCGTCGTCCAGGTACGTCCTGAACCACTCGTCGGCGGCCGCCCCGGCAGGTACCGCCTCGACCTTCTTCCGGAAGATCTCCGCCGTGACGGTGGCCGACGGCTCCGGTACGGGGACGGTCAGCGGGTCCATGCCGGGTGCCGACAACCGCACCCCGCCGTCCGGCGCCGGCTCCGCGAAGGCCAACGCCAGCCGCGGCCGCTGGCGTTGGGTGACCACCGTCGCCGTGGCGTCGATCAGCATCCAGCGGCGGTCCCCGGCGAGCCCCCATGGCTCGACCGCCGCTTCGACGGGTGACGGCCCGCCGAGTGACTTGACCGGGCGGACGTGCAGCGAGTGCAGGGCAGGAGTTGGCATGACCTCATCCTGCCAGCTCGTATGACATCCCTCGGGGCCGGACCGGTGCCGTCCGGGCCCGGCTCCGGAATCCTCGCGGGCCGGAGCGGTACCTGGTTCGGCCGGCTCAGTACCCCCCGCCCTGGTAGGGGCGGTTGTAGGGGTCGTCGTACGGCGAGGGCGCGGGCGTCGGAACGGGGCGCGGCGCCGCCGGGCGCATCGCCTCGTACCCGGTCGGGACCGGCCGTGCCTGCTGCTGGGGCTGCTGACCCGGGTAGCCGTAGCCACCGCGGACGGCGGTCTGCTGCTGCGGGATGTACGGCGCCGGCATGTGCTGCAGCGGGGCGGGCTGCGGCGCTGCCTGCTGGGGGTAGCCGTACGAGCCGCCGCCGTAGGACGGCATGGGCTGGGGCTGGGAGGGAGCCGCTGGGAGGGCGGGAAGGGCCGCGGGGAGCGCCGGCAGGTAGGAGCTGCCGGTGTCGTACGCGGCGGGCACTCGGATCGGTGCGATCTGAGGCGTGCCCCGTTCCGCGACGAGAGAGTCGTAGATCGGGGTGTCCGGGAACGACGGCGCGTTGTAGTAAGCGCCGCCGTAGGAACGGGGGGAGGTCATGACACATAAGTTAAGCCCACGATGTGCTGGTTGGGGAGGCCGATAAGCAGGTTCTTTTACGCGGTGTGAGGGGCGGCGGATCGCCAATACGAGCGAACCTGGGAAAATCGGTCACCGTCCGTGTAAAGGCCAGGCTGATGGGGGGTTACCGGCAGGTCGGTCGGGGGCGTCGAAGACCGTCGGTAAGGTGGCCCCTACATAAATCCCGCGTGATCGGCGCGACGGGCTTCTGCATGTCCATGCTTAAAATTGATCAATGCGCCGCCGCGCGCGCGGAGACTTCACGGCGCATCAACATCGAATTGCGCCGACGTTACTCCGCGTGCCGGAAAAAGTGCGCTGCGGCGCTGCTTCCCCTTTCCCGGCGCCGTGGCTGATGACCCGTCACCTCTCCGGCGCGACCCGGGGGCGCGGATAGGTGCGGCCCTTCCATGATGCCCCGCGGCCCTGGTGGTGCCGTACGGCCGAATCGACCGTCATGCACAGATAGAGGCAGGCGGTGAACGGCAGCAGGAGGGCCTGCCACAGCGACTGCCGGTAGTAGCGCAGCACCGGGACGTACGTCCCCGTCATCACCGCCCACGCCGCCGCACCCAGCAGACCGGCCGCCTCGTCCCCCGCGAAGAGGCCCGCGCACAGCGCGGCGGGCGGCGCCACGTACACCACCGCCAGACCCGCCACCGTCCCGACGAGCAGGAACGGGTTGTGCCACAGCTGGGCGTACGCGCTGCGCGCCACCATCCGCCACAGGTCCGCCAGCCGCGGATACGGGCGGATGCTGTCCACCCGGTCGGCCAGACCCAGCCAGATCCGCCCGCCCGCCCGCTGGACCGCACGGGCCAGCGACACGTCGTCGATGACGGCCTGACGGATCGACTCCGGAACGCGCGCCCGGACGGCCGTCTCCGTCCGCAGCAGTACACACCCGCCCGCGGCGGCGGCCGTCCGGGCCCCCACCCGGTTCACGCGGCGGAACGGGTACAGCTTCGCGAAGAAGTAGACGAACGCGGGCACGATGAGCCGCTCCCAGGCGGTCGCCGTCCGCAGGCGCGCCATCTGCGACACCAGGTCGAGGCCGTTGCTGGTGGCCGCGGACACCAGCTCCCGCAGGCTGTCCGGCTCGTGCGCGATGTCCGCGTCCGTCAGCAGCAGGTACTCCGGACCGCCCGCACCCGCACCCGCACCCGCCGCGCCCCCTCCCGTCCCCGCCCCCGTTCCTGTCCCCGCGCCCGCGCCCGCCCCTGCGCCCGTGCCTGCTTCCGCTCCACGCGCGCGTGCCAGTCCGATCCCGTGCCGCAGCGCCCACAGCTTCCCGGTCCAGCCCGGTTCCGGCGCGCCGGGCGACACCACCGTCAGCGGCGGCCCTCCGTGCCGCACGGCCAGGGCGCGCGCCACGTCCCCCGTACCGTCCTCGCTGCCGTCGTCGACCAGGAAGATCTCCATCGGGCCCGGATAGTCCTGCGCGAGGAGGGACGGCAGGCTCAGCGGCAGCACGTCCGCCTCGTCCCTGGCCGGCACCACCACGGCGACCGACGGCCACCGGGCCGGCGCCGCCCGGCGCGGCAGACGCTGATCCGTACGCCAGAAGAAGCCCTGCCCCAGCAGCAGCCACGCCCAGGCGGCCACCGATGCCAGGGCGATCCACGCAATGGTGCTCATTCGCCGCAGTCTGCCCCACAACGGCGGGAGCGCAAGGGTGTCGGCTAGGGTGACCGGGTGAAGATCGCGCTCATGGACTCCGGAATCGGCCTCCTGGCGGCGGCCGCCGCGGTGCGTCGTCTGAGGCCGGACGCGGCTCTCGTCCTCTCCTCCGACCCCGACGGCATGCCCTGGGGACCCCGGACGCCCGACGACCTCACCACACGCGCACTCGCCGTGGCCCGCGTGGCCGCGTCGCACCGGCCGGACGCGCTGATCGTCGCCTGCAACACCGCCTCCGTCCACACCTTGCCCGCTCTCCGCGCGGAGCTGGAGCCGTCGGTCCCGGTCATCGGGACCGTCCCCGCCATCAAGCCGGCCGCGGCCGGCGGCGGCCCCGTCGCCATCTGGGCCACCCCCGCCACCACGGGCAGCCCCTACCAGCGCGGGCTCATCCGTGACTTCGCCGGGTCCGTCGACGTCACCGAGGTGCCCTGCCCCGGCCTCGCCGACGCGGTCCAGCACGCCGACGAGGACGCCGTCGACCGGGCCATCGCCGCGGCTGCCGCGCTCACCCCGCCCGACGTGAGGGCCGTGGTCCTCGGCTGCACCCACTACGAACTGGTCGCCGGACGCATCCGGGCCGCCGTGCAGCCCGCCGGCCTCCCGCCCGTGCAGCTGCACGGCTCCGCCGACGCCGTCGCCGCCCAGGCACTGCGCCGCACCGGCGCCCACGCCGACCCCACGGCGACGCCCAGCTCGGACCTCACGGTGCTGCTCAGCGGCCGCGAGGCGGAGCTCCCGGTCGCGGCCCTGACGTACGCGGAGGGCCGCCTCCTCGCCGCGGCCGCGCCGACGCACTGAGGCACCCGGACCTCGCTGCGGCGGCCCGGGGCGGCCGGGCGGTGCGGCGTAAATGGAACGGCCCGGGCCGTTCGGTCGGGCGTACCCCGGCGCTCGGGCGAGCCCGGTGGGCCCTGGCGGGGCCCGGCGGCGAGAGAGCAAAGCCACCGGCGGTACGGGCGGGCGGCGGCTCCGGGGGCGCGGCGCGCCCAGGCTGCCCAGGGGCCATTCCGAGCGCCCCGGTCGAGGGGCCGTGATCGCGGAACGTGATTACGCTGCTACGCATGGACCACCCCAAGGGCGAGCGACCTTCACCGGACCCGGTGCCGGACGTGTGGACCGGGCGGGCCACCAACCGTTTTCAGTGGGCGCTCGCCGCCGTCGGAGCGGCCTGCGTGGCGCTCGGCGTCGGACTGGCCGTCGAGTTGTCGTGGGCCTCCGGGGCCGCCGCCCTGCTGATGGCGGTGACCGGCTGTGTCGCGGCGGGGCTGCTGGTGCTCTTCGGGACGCTGGCCTTTGTCCACGTCGAGATCACGGTGGACCCGCACGCCCTCGAAGTGCGCTGCGGCCACATGGGCGTGCCGCGCCGGCGGATCCCGCTCGACACCGTGGTGGGCGCGGATTTCGCCCCGTCCGTCACGCCGTGCCAGTGGGGCGGCTGGGGCTACCGCTGGTTGCCGGAGAAGGGCACGGCGGTCGTCGTGCGCCGAGGCGAGGGCGTGGTCCTGACCCTGCACGACGGGCGGAGCTTCACGTTCACCGTGGACGACGCCGAGGCCGCCGTCCGGGTCATCCGCCACCGCCTGCGCCCGGGCGGCCAGAAGCGCGCCGCCGTGGAGGATGACGCCGATCCGGGGCAGGAGGGGGCGGCACCCGAGTATCCGGGGCCCGGGAACGCCGGCCCCGGCCACGCCCCCCTGCCCGGCCGCCCGGGTGCCACCGGCCCCCGCCCCTGACCGCCCCGCCCGCCTCCCACGCCGCCCCGCCCGCCTCCCACGCGGCCGTCCGCCCGTCCCCGCGCCCCGGTGCCGCGCCCGCCCGCCGGCGCCGGACCGGCACGCGGGAGCCCCCGCCGGACCGCCCCGCGGGAGCCCCCGCCGGACCGCCCGCGCTGGGGCTCGCACAGGTGCTCGCCGTAGACTCCGCAACGTGAGCACCACCATGACCACCGCTGACGTCCCTGCCCCCGCCCCCGAAGAGCGGCGGGGCCGGTTGCCGCGGTGGACGGCGCGGCCTGTGGCCGCGGTGCTCTCCGGCGTCCTGCTGTTCCTGAGTTTCCCGCCCCGGCCCCTGTGGTGGCTCGCCGTGCCCGGTTTCGCCCTCCTCGGGTGGACGCTGCGGGGCAGGCGGCTCAGGGCGGGCTTCGGCCTCGGATACCTCACCGGACTCGGCTTCCTGCTGCCGCTCCTGGTGTGGACCGGCGAGGAGGTGGGAGCGGGGCCCTGGCTGGCGCTCGTCGCCGCCGAGTCGCTGTTCATCGCGCTCGCCTGCCTCCTCGTCGCCGCCGTGTCGCGGCTTCCCGCCTGGCCGGTGTCCGCCGCCGCCGCGTGGATCGTCGGCGAGGCGGCGCGCGCCCGGGTGCCCTTCGGCGGATTTCCCTGGGGCAAGATCGCGTTCGGACAGGCGGACGGGGTGTTCCTGCCGCTCGCGGCCGTGGGCGGCACCCCCCTCCTCGGCTTCGCGGTCGCCCTGTGCGGCTTCGGCCTGTACGAGGCGGTGCGCCTCGTCCGTACGTACGGGACGACCGGCGGCCTCCCGCGCGGCCCCCTCGCCGCCGCCGCCCTCTCCCTCTTCGTACCGGTCGTCGCCGCGTCGGCCGCCCAGCCGCTGGTGTCCGACGCCGCGGAGGACGGCACCGCGACCGTGGCCGCGATCCAGGGCAACGTGCCCCGGCTGGGCCTGGACTTCAACGACCAGCGCCGTGCCGTGCTCGACAACCACGCCCGGCGCACCGAACAGCTCGCCGCCGACGTCGCGGCCGGCAAGACGCCCGAGCCCGACTTCGTACTGTGGCCGGAGAACTCCTCCGACCTCGACCCCTACCGCAACGACGACGCCCGCCACGTCATCGACGAGGCGGTCGGCGCCATCGGCGTACCGACCGTCGTCGGGGCCGTGGTCACGCCCGAGTCCGGCCCGCTGCGCAACACCCTGATCCAGTGGGACCCGCAGGACGGGCCGGTCGCCACGTACGACAAGCGGCATGTGCAGCCGTTCGGCGAGTACATCCCGATGCGGTCCTTGGTACGGATCTTCAACAAGGACGTCGACCGGGTCAGCCGCGACTTCGGACCCGGCACCGAGGTCGGAGTCTTCGACCTCGCCGGCACCAAGGTGGGGCTCGCCACCTGTTACGAGGCGGCCTTCGACTGGGCGGTACGGGACACCGTGACGCACGGCGCCCGGCTCATCTCCGTACCCAGCAACAACGCCACCTTCGGGCGCAGCGAGATGACCTACCAGCAGCTCGCCATGTCCAGGGTCCGCGCCGTCGAGCACAGCCGCTCCGTGGTCGTGCCGGTCACCAGCGGGGTCAGCGCGATCATCCGGCCGGACGGCACGGTCGTGCGGGAGTCGCGGATGTTCACCCCGGACGCCCTGGTGGCCGAGGTGCCGCTGCGCTCCTCCATGACGCCCGCGACCCGTATGGGCACGCTGCCCGAGGCGGCCCTGGTCGCCCTCGCCGCCGCGGGGCTCGGCCGGGCGGCGGCCGGAGCCGTACGCCGCCGGCGGTCCGCGACCGCCTAGGGTCGGGCGCATGGCAACTCCTGACTTCATCCGGGCCGTCCGGGCCACCGCCGGACACCAGCTGCTGTTCCTGCCGGGTGTCACCGCCGTCGTCCTCGACGACGAGGGACGGGTCCTCCTGGCCAGGCGCGCCGACAACGGCAGATGGTCGCTGATCGGCGGGATCCCGGAGCCGGGGGAGCAGCCGGCCGTGAGCGTGGTGCGCGAGGTCTTCGAGGAGACCGCCGTGGAGTGCGTCGTGGAACGCGTGGTCCTCGTGGAGACGCTGCCCCCGGTCACGTACCCCAACGGCGATCAGTGCCAGTACGTGGACACCTGCTTCCGCTGCCGGGCCGTGGGCGGCGACGCGCGCGTCAACGACGACGAGTCGCTGGAAGTGGGATGGTTCCCGCTGGACGCGCTGCCGCCGCTGCGCGCCCCCGAGCTGTTCCGGATCAAGCAGGCCCTCACCGACGGCCCCACATGGTTCTCCACCATGGCCGACTAGGCCGAAGTATGGGCGCGGACCACATCGGCCGGGCTGCCCGAGGTCCATAGGGTGCCAGGCATGACCGCACCCCACACCGTCACCCCCCTCGACCTCGGCGGCCGCACCGCGCTGGTCACCGGCGCGGCGAGCGGCATCGGCCGCGCCTGCGCGCTGCGCCTCGCGGCCGCCGGAGCCAGGGTCAGGGCCGTCGACCGGGACGCACCGGGCCTGGAAGCCCTGGCCGGAGCGGCGCCCGCCACGGCCGGGGCGGTCGAACCCCACGTACTGGACCTGACCGACCTCGACGCGGCGGAGGACCTGGCCGCGGGCACCGACATCCTCGTCAACAACGCCGGACTGCAACTGGTCCGCCCCATCCAGGACTTCCCCCCGGACGTCTTCCGCACCGTCCTCACCGTGATGCTGGAGGCGCCCTTCCGGCTGATCAGGGGGGCGTTGCCGCACATGTACGCGCGGGGATGGGGCCGTATCGTCAACATCTCCTCCGTACATGGGCTGCGCGCCTCCGCCTACAAGTCCGCCTATGTGGCCGCCAAACACGGTCTGGAGGGGCTCTCCAAGACCGCCGCCCTCGAGGGCGCCCCGCACGGCGTCACCTCCAACTGCGTCAACCCCGGCTATGTACGCACCCCCCTGGTGGAGGCGCAGATCGCGGACCAGGCGGCGGCCCACGGCATCCCGCCCGAACGCGTCGTGACCGAGGTCCTGCTGAAGGACTCGGCACTCAAACGGCTCGTCGAACCCCACGAGGTCGCCGAGGCCGTCGCCTACCTCTGCGCCCCGCCCGCCTCGTTCATCACCGGCACCTCGCTCGTCCTCGACGGGGGCTGGACCGCCCACTGAGCGTGCCGCCGGCCGTCCACAGGGCTGGTGCGACCACCCGTACGGCAGGTATCCCTGTGACCATGTCCGAAGAACAGCTCCATGAGCCGGAGCCCAGCGCCGACCCGGCCGCCTACCTGGGGCTTCTCGCACGCGGGGCGGCCGCCGAGGCGTACGACCGGCCCGTGCTGCTCGCCCGGGCGACCGGCGCCGGACCCGCCGCGCTCGCCGCACTGGAGAACGCCAAGCGGCTCGCGCTGCGCGTCCGCGCCGAGCTGGAGGGGCGCCGGCGCCGGGAGGCGGAACTGTCCGCGCTCTTCGAGACCGCCCACGACCTCGCCGGGCTGCGCGACCTCGACGCGGTGCTGCGCGCCATCGTGCAGCGCGCGCGCTCCCTGCTGGGCACCGAGGTCGCCTACCTCAGCCTCAACGACCCGGCCGCCGGAGATACCTACATGCGGGTCACCGAGGGCTCGGTGTCGGCACGCTTCCAGCAGCTCCGTCTGGGGATGGGGGAGGGGCTCGGCGGCCTGGTCGCCCAGACCGCCCGGCCGTACGTGACGGAGAGCTACTTCGACGACGAGCGGTTCCGGCACACCCGGGCCATCGACTCCGGCGTACGGGACGAGGGCCTGGTGGCGATCCTGGGCGTGCCGCTCACGCTCGGCAGCCAGGTGATCGGCGTGCTCTTCGCCGCCGACCGGCGCGCCCGCGTCTTCGGACGCGAGCAGATCGCGCTGCTCGGCTCGCTGGCCGCGCACGCCGCCGTCGCCATCGACACCGCCCACCTGCTGGCCGAGACCCGGTCGGCGCTGGCCGAGCTGGAGCGGGCCAACGGCATCATCCGCGCCCACAGCGGCGTCATCGAGCGGGCCTCGGAAGTGCACGACCGGCTGACCGAGCTGGTGCTGCGCGGCGGCGGCGTCCACGACGTGGCGGCGGCCGTCTCCGAGGTCCTCGACGGGTCGGTGCGGTTCACCGAAGCGCCGCTGCCCGCCGAGTGCGTCGACGGCCACGCGACCCGGCGCGGTGACGAGTGGGTCGCGGCCGTGTCGGCCGGCGGCGAGGCACTGGGCGCCCTCGTGCTGCGCGGCCAGCCGGAACTGGACCCGGTCGACCAGCGGACGCTGGAGCGGGCCGCGATGGTCACCTCCCTGCTGCTCCTGGCGCGCCGTTCCGCCGGTGAGGCGGAACAGCGGGTGCGAGGTGAGCTGTTGGACGACCTGCTCGACGCGCCCGAGCGCGACCTGCGGTTGCTCAAGGAACGCGCCGCCCGCCTCCGCACCGACTTCGACGCCCCCCATGTGGTGCTCACGGCCCGCGTCGACCGACCGGATCCACCCGCCGGCGACCGGGACGGCGCCGACCGGCAGCGCCTCTGGTCGGCCGCCTCGCACCTGGCGGCCACCCGGCATGGCCTGGCCTCCGCGCGCGACGGCGGCACCGTGCTGCTGCTTCCGCTGGGGCCGGACGACACCGCGGCCGAGCTGGCCCGGCAGACGGCCAAGCACCTCGGCGGCGCCCTGCGCGAACCGGTCACCGTCGGCGCCTCCTCGCCGGTCGACGCGCCCGCCGCCCGCCCGGGCGCCATAGCCCCGGCGTACGCCGAAGCCCGCCGCTGCCTCGACGCGCTGCGCCTGCTCGGCCGCTCCGGTGACGGCGCGGCAGCCTCGGACCTTGGCTTCCTGGGTCTGCTGCTCGCCGACACCCGGGACATCGCGGGCTTCGTGACCCGCACCATCGGCGAGGTCGTCGCCTACGACCGCAGTCGCGGCACGGACCTGGTGCGCACGCTCGACGCGTACTTCGCCAGCGGGATGAGCCCGGTCCGTACGAAGGACGAGCTGCACGTCCACGTCAACACGGTGGCGCAACGCCTCGAACGCGTGGGTCGGCTCCTCGGCCCGGACTGGCAGTCCCCGCCCCGTGCGCTGGAGATCCAGCTCGCACTGCGGCTTCACTCGATGTCCGGGGCGGTCGCACCCTGAAACGGCCGGCCGCCCCGGCGGGGCGACCGGTCGCTCGCCGGGCCGACGGGCTCAGCGCCCCGCCCCGACCCGCTCCTCCGCCGCGTCGTCGGCCAGGTCCCGGTCGCGGGTCTCCCGGGCGCACGCGATGGCGACCACGGTGAGCAGTGCCGCGGCGATGACGTACAGGGCGATCGGCGTCGAGCTGCCGTGTTCGGCGAGCAACGCGGTCGCGATCAGCGGCGCCGGGGCACCGGCCGCCACCGACGAGAACTGCGCGCCGATGGAGGCGCCCGAGTAGCGCACCCTGGTCGTGAACATCTCGGCGAAGAACGCCGCCTGCGGCGCGTACATCGCCCCGTGCAGCACCAGCCCGACGGTCACGGCGAGCAGCAGACTGCCGGAGCTCCCGGTGTCGACGAGAGCGAAGAACGGGAACATCCACGCCCCTACGCCGACCGCTCCGATCAGATACACCGGCCGGCGGCCGATACGGTCCGACAGCGCCCCCCACGCGGGGATCACCACGAAGTGCACGGCGGACGCGATCAGTACGGCATTGAGCGCGGTCTGCTTGCTGAGCCCGGTCGAGGTCGTCGCGTACACCAGGATGAACGCGGTGATGACGTAGTAGCTGATGTTCTCGGCCATCCGGGCGCCCATCGCGATCAGCACATCGCGCCAGTGGTGCCGCAACACGGCGACCAGCGGCATCCTCTCCGCCCGCGACGTCTCCGCCTCACGCGCCTCCGCCCGGGCCAGCGCGGCCTTGAACACCGGCGATTCGTCGACGGACAGGCGGATCCACAGCCCGACCACCACCAGCACCCCCGACAGCAGGAACGGGACGCGCCACCCCCACGAGGTGAACGCCGCGTCCGACAGCAACGCGGTGAGCGCGGACAGCACCCCGGTCGCCAGCAACTGCCCCGCGGGCGCCCCGGTCTGCGGCCACGACGCCCAGAAGCCCCGCCTGCCCGCGTCTCCGTGCTCCGACACCAACAGCACGGCGCCACCCCACTCCCCGCCCAGAGCGAACCCCTGAACCAACCGCAACACGGTGAGCAAGACGGGCGCCGCCGTCCCGATGGTGGCGTGCGTGGGCAGCAGCCCGATGGCGAAGGTGGCGCTCCCCATCAGCAACAGGCTCAGTACCAGCAGCTTCTTCCGCCCCAGCCGGTCCCCGTAATGCCCGAACACCAAGGCCCCGAGCGGCCGCGCGGCGAAGCCGACGGCATACGTCAGGAAGGACAGCAGGGTGCCCACGAGCGGGTCGGAACCGGGGAAGAAAAGCCTGTTGAAGACGAGTGCGGCGGCGGCCCCGTACAGAAAGAAGTCGTACCACTCGATGGTGGTGCCGATGAGGCTGGCGGCGACGATGCGCTTGAGGCTGGCGGGGGCTGGGGGAGCGGTCGCGGGGGAGGACATCGGCACCACTTCCTGGCGGTCGGCGGGGACGTTTCCGTGTCGCCACACCGTAGGAACGCGCAGGTCAGGGGCGTATGTGGCGGGACACCATAGTTCTCGGGCCGGGTGTGCGCGGGGCCACCATGCGAGACATACCGGTGCTGGTTCGACGGTCTCGACGACGTCAGCGGCCTGGGTGGCCTTCGGCTCCGTCCGGTGGCTGTGGACGTGCCAGCGGGCGCCACAGCCACCCAGTGTAGGCCGCCAGGTTCTCGGCCTCGGCCACATGGGTGAGGAGTTCGCACGTCAACCGGGGTGGTCCTCCGCGGGGTGATGCCGATGGTCTGCGAGTCCCCAACGGTGATGCGGCAGTGCGCCCGGGGTCATTGGCACGGACGGAAGGGCGTGTACGGAGAAGACCTCGCCCGAGGGGGCTTCAGGCACATGCGCGAGGCTCGCGGTCCAGGCCACGAGGCGGGCCGCGATGTCGATGGAGTCGGGAGCGCCGGGGCCGCCCATGTCGGTCGGTATCCAGCCGGGGTCGACGGCGTTCACCACGATGCGGTCCGGTCGGAGCGCCAGTGACAGGTTGAGTGTGGCGAGTTCGAGGGCGGCCTTCGAGGCGCGGTAGCAGGTGTACTGGCCGTTAGCGCGTTCCGGACGGGCTTCGGCGCTGCTGATGTTGACGACACTGGCGCCGTCAGCGGCGCGCAGCAGCGGGAGCAGGGCCGACGTGGCCATCAGTGGGCCGCCGATGTTGGTGAGCAGGGTGGTGTGGCAGGTCTCAAGGGTGAGTGAGGTGAGGTGCGCGTCGTCGGGGAGGAAGACGCCGGCGTTGTTGATCAGGGCGTCCAGGGTACCGCCGGTGCAGTCGGCGATCCGCTCGGCGGCTGCCCGCATACCGGCCGGGTCGGTGACGTCCAGGAGGACGCTGATGGCTCGGCCGCCGTGGGCCACCACACTGTCCACCAGCGAGTCGGCGGTCGCGGGTCTGCGGTGGCCGACCAGGACGAACCATCCGTGCGCGGCGAGCAGTTCGGCGGTGGCCCCGCCCAGGCCGCGGTTGGCTCCGGTGATCAGGACATGTCGCGTGCGATCCGGCTCGGAGTGCGGTCGGGCAGGGCGGGGCGGGTTCCTGCCCGTGGGGGCGCTGGTCACGCCGGCTGCCCGTCCGGGACGGGCCCGGTGCCGGCCCAACTCAGGACGTGGCGCCGGTAGTCGGCCAGGGTGCCGGCCGGCGCGCGGCCGCCGTCGATACGGTGGAGTTCCTCGGTCAGCGCGAGCGCTTGCGTCAGCTCGTTCTCGGTCAGCTCGTCCGTGCGCATCACTACGTTGAAGCTGGTGAACTGAGCCTGATCAGCCCGGATCCAGCCCTTGCTCAGGGCCAGATCGTGCAGTGGTGTGCCGGGGTAGGGAGTGATCACTCCGACGTTGAATTCCTCTGATGACAGCCCCAGCTCCAGGATGAATTCCAAGGTGTTGGCGATGGAGTGCCGGGTCTCGCCGGGAAGGCCGAACAGCAGCAGGAAGAGCATCTTCAGCCCGGTCTGGCGCGCTGTGCGGTGGAAAGCCCTGACGGTGTCCAGGCTGAGTCGCTTGCGGACGGCGCTGTCGTGCATGCGGGCATCCCCGCTCTCGACTCCCACCTCCACACCGGCGCAGCCGGCGTCGACCATCGCCCGGATCAGTTCCTCGTCGAGCCGGTCGATCCGGGTCTCGCACCACCACTGAATGCCGGTCCCGGTCCGTCTGATCGCTTCGCACAGGGCCAGGGTGCGGCGCCGGTCGAAGGTGAAGACAGGGTCGCGGAAGACCACGGCTGTGATGCCGAGTTGCGCGCACTGCTGGAACTCGGCGGCGATTCGCTCCACCGGATACGCGCGGACCTTCTTGCCCTCAGCCAGCGGATAGGGGCAGTAGAAGCTGCAGGGGTAGGGACAGCCGAAGCTGGCGTTCATCGTGGTGACGCGGTGTCCGGGAAGCGCCGGAAACACGTATCGGCGGTGGTCGACGAGATCGCGTGCCGGCAGCGGCTCCCTGGCAAGATCGCCGTAGACGGGCGGCCGGCCGGCCAGGTCGCGTGCCGTCCCGGCGGTGATCAGACCGGGGCTGTGGCTGCCGCCTGTGTCCCCGCCACCCACCAGTCGCCCCAGGTCGGGGATCGCCTCGGGCAGGAGCAGACCCGCGCAGCCGCTGGTGGTGAGGATCTCCTGCCACTGGTCGTGTCCGCGGATGCTGGTGTAGGCGAACGTGCGCAGTCCGGCCGCGACGAACTCGGCCAGTTTGCGGACGTCCTCGTGCATGGCCGCCAGCGACACCTGGCAGATCACGACGTCCGCTTCCATCCGTCCACCCCGCCTACAGGCGACCGGTGGGAGTGGTCCGTCCACTTCCTCGTCCACGATGTGCGGATCGCTTCCCGCGACCCGCAGGACTCCGGCGATACGCAGCAGATCCAGGGGTGGCAGCAGGTTGCGTTCACCGGGGTTGACCGTTCCGAGGCCGCCCGCGTACGTGCGCTGCAGTTTGGGCCCGAACGATGTCTTGGGGCTGACGAGGAGCACCTTCTGGGCGGCCTCGGGTCCCGCTTTCTGTGTGCCCTCCATCAGCGCGATCCCCTTCCGTTCCGTTGGAACGCGATTGGGTGACAGGAGCTGTTCTCGTTACGTCAGGGTCAATGCCTACCTATCGACATAAGCGCTAAAACAGACAGAATCAGGCCAGAACAATCTGTGTCTTAGGGGTGTTGGCCCGATTTGGCATGGACGTCGGCACGGTCCCGGACAGCCCCCTTGCCAGTCCCGCTTCGGGTACGGGGAGGCCGTAAGCGTCCGCAGGCAGGGCCAGGCCCTCATACCGGCCCCGGATCCGCGGGCCGTCAACCTCGCCGGCAGGGCGCGATTTCCGGCCGCCGGAGGTCTCGGGCGGGTCGGCGCTGTCCGGCCGGAATACGTGGCCACTGGGCGTCCCTCACATCCAACCGGGGTCCGCAAGGGGTGGGGCGGTGGGGGTGTGCCGGATATCGGCGATGACCCGAGCGGCCCATTCGCGGGGGGTGTGGCGGTCAAGGCGGGCGGCGAGGCGTTCGAGGTGAACATGTCGCCGGGCGGCCGGGAGGGTGAGCGCCTGGTAGAGCGTGCGGACCAGGTCGTCGGGGTCACGGGGATCGGTGAGCAGGGCCGCGGCGCCGAGTCGGCCTGCGGCGCCGGCGTGCCGCGACAGGACCAGCACGCCGGGCAGGCCGGCGGCGTGACGGGCGACGACGTACTCCTTGGCGGTCAGGTTCATGCCGTCCGCGTAAGAGGTCACCCACAGGACATCGGCTTGGAGGAAGTGGTCGACGACCCCGGTGAACGGCTCGGAGTGCGGCCGGTAGTCGACGGGCTGCCAGTCAGGCGTGCCCCAGCGGGAGTTGACGGCCGTGATGCGCTCTTGGAGCCGGCGGCGGGTGGTGTCGTAGGCCCGGATACCGGGTTCGGGTGGCGGGCATACGAGCCGGAAGCACAGTCGGCCCCGCAGGCGCGGATGGCGGACGAGGAGCTGGTGCAGGGCCTCGACCTTCTCCACCGGTGCTTTGGCGTAGTCGAGGCGTTCGACGGAGAGGACGAGCAGGCGGGTGGTTTTGTCGCGGGCGCAGGCTGTAAGACGGGCGCGGGCGAGGCGTTCGACGGCGGGACGGTCGATGCCGAGCGGGTGGACGCCGGTGCGTGGGATTCGCGGGGCACCGGCCATGGTGCGGCGAAACTCGGCGGCGAAGGCATCGGTATGAAAGCCCGCCCAGTCGAGGTCGGACAACGAAGCGCGGATCTGCCCGGCGGTGGGCAGGGCGGCAAAGACCTCAGCGGGTGGAAAGGGGGTGTGATGGAACAGTCCGATCCGTAGGTCGGGGCGGGTTCCGCGCAGGAGGGCGGGGGCGAGCCACAGGTTGTAGTCGTGCAGCCAGACGGTGGCGCCCTGAGCGGCGTGGGCGGCGATGTGGTGTGCGAAGCGGGTGTTGACCTCCTGGTAGCGGGCCCAGGACTGCCTGTCGAAACGCATCAGGTCGGGCCGGGACATGAGGACCGGCCATAAGGTCTCCTTGCATGCCCGGTGGAAGTACGCGCCCCAGTCGGCGGAAGAAAGCGGCATCAGCGCCAGCGGCAGCCCCGTCCCCAGGCCGTCCAGCGGGGCCGTTCCGCTTCGGCCGTCGTCATCGGTGACCGCGGCGGCCGCCCACACGGCACCCCTGGTGCGAGCGGAGACGCCGCGCAGGACGGGCAGGATGCCGTTTGGGCTCAGTGGGGCCCGCCAGCCGGCGGCGGTCCACTGAGCGGGCGGACGGTGGTACCCGATCACCACCGGGTGACCGCCGCTGACCCAGCCGAGACGGCGCAGGGCCGCGAGGATACCGCCCGCACCCTCCTGGTGGGCGTGCTGCAGCCTGGCGCCCGGGGGGACGCGCTCACGCAGGGCAGGTTCGGCGTTGCCCACCACTACACCGTGCGCGCCGAGTGTGAACAGCGACAGATCATTGAGCGAGTCACCAGCGACGACGATGGACTCCATGGCCCAGCCATGCTTGGCCGCCAGCAGGACCAGCGCGGCACCCTTGTCCGCCCGGGGAGGCAGAACGTCGAAGTACCGGCCGTCCGAGTACACCCAGGAGCAGCCCAGCGCCTTCACCGCCGCGCGGAGTTCGGCCGTCAAATACTGCGGCTCGAGGTAGAAGGAGCACCGGCCCTGCTGCGGTACTCCTTGCTGATAGGTGAGGGCCGTGAAGCGTCTGAGAGCGGTACGGACCCTGCCCGCTCCCGGCCATCCGCCGCGCAGGGTTTCCTGCAGGGCCATGTCGGCGGTGAAGCCCCCACCCTCCACGACGCTGGCTCCGACATCACCGATGATCCAGCGTGGGCGAGGTACGAGCGGGTCCCGCAGCACCTCATGGACGGATGGCAACGAGCGGCCGGTCGCGAACACCACCGTGATCTCCGGATGACGCTGCAACTCGTCGCGAAGCCGACCCCGCTGCTCGGCGTCGCCGCCGAGCAGAGTGCCGTCCAGATCCGTGACCAGCACCCGTAACGGGCCCCGCGACCCTGCGCCGCTGTCCATCTCTCGTTGCCCCCCGGCTGACGCGTACGCACCGATGCTCAGGCAGCTCGCTGAGCTCTACCCCGTTCACGCCGCGCCGATGCCACGGGTCCGGGCAGCCACCGTGTGGGCAACGGCATCGGGCGCGCCCGGCCCAGCCCCTCAAACCGAGACCAGGCCCGCTTCCAGGACTTCCGAGCCTGTCCGGAGCGCCGCCGCGGCATGGCCTAGTCGGGCCCCGGCCCTTGAGGACCGGTCAGGGTTGGTACCGCTGTGCCGCTGTTGCCTGCGCGGGCAAGCGCTGAAGATGGCTGCGGGCCACGGCGGCGATGGCCTCCCGGTGTTCATAACCCAGGGGGGCCAGGTCGGGCGGCAGGACGTAGCCGGCGGGCATCGCCGCGTACACCTCGCTCAGACGGTGCTGATAGGCGTGCTGAAGTGCTTCGGGCCAGCTGCCGGTCAGAGGTGGGCGCATCCGCGACTCGGCCGTCAGCGCGTGGTGATGGTCGGCGGCTTCCCGTGTGGCCTCTTCGGCGGTCCAGTCGGTGAGGGGCGCGCGGTCGGGGCGCCAGGGGGCGAGCCATCGGCTGGGGCGGGCGTTCAGGACGGCGTCGGCGAGTTCCTGGGCGATCAGCGGGGAGGTGTGCAGGCCCTCCCGGTGGGTGCCGGTGGCCACCCACAGGCCGGGCCGGGTGGTGGGTCCGAGCAGCGGGTGCCCGTCGAGCCCGATGGGACGGTTGCCATGGTGGATCCGGTGCACGGCTGAGGTGGCCAGGCCGTGGTGGAGCTGGCCCAGGGCGGAGTCCAGCAAGGAGCGCAGACCGCCGGCTGTCGCAGCAGCGCCGGGCGTCATGGCGGGGGCGGCGGATGCTCCGACGTACCAGGTGCCATCGGCCTGGGGGACGGTGTGAAGGCCGCAGGCGTAGGCGCGGTTGGGCGTACGCAGCACGGCGGGCAGCGGGGCGGGGGCGCTCGCGGTGAGCGCCGTGCCCGCCACGGACAGCACGGGCATGACGTGTGGGCCCGGGTCGAGCGCGGCGAGTACTTGCGTGGTCCAGGCTCCGGCCGCGACGACCGCCACCGGCGCCGTGACTACGCCCTCGACGCTGTGCAGGTTGTAGCCGGCGGCCGTGGCGGACAGGCGCCCGTCGCCGGTGCGGGTCACGTTGGGCAGGGCGTTCAGGGCCGCGTCCAGGGTGGTCAACCACCGCCGGGCATCCAAGAAGCCCTCGTCGGGAAGGTACAGGGCCCGAAGTGCGCGGTCGTTGTCCAGCGGCCGGTAGCCTGGCACGTCACCGGGTTCCACATCCTCGACGGGAAGCCCGTACCGGTCCCCGGCGGCCCGGACGGCTGCGAAAGCCTTCTCGTCCAGCCGCGCGGAGACCGCGTTCAGGAGCATGAAGGTGCCCGTGCCATAGCCGTCCCCGTCCGTGGCTGCGGCGGCTGCCCACAGGCGGACACCCTCACGCCAGGACGGCCAGCGGCCGGCCGCCTCGACCGCCATCTCCAGCCTCAGCACACTGTGCGGCTTCGCCAACGTCGCACCGGTCACCTCACCCAGCACGCCGAGCATCGCTCCCGCCGCCGGGGAAGCGGCGGGACCGGTACGCCCGCACAGGACCACCTCGGGCCGGCCGTCGGCCGTCGCGAGGGCGTAGGCGATGGAACGCCCCAGTACTCCGTCACCTACCACCACGACATCGACACCCAGCTGTTCGCTGCCCACCACGCGCACCCCCGCCTGATGTGTAGGGGCATCGACCCTCCCATACCCGGGGCACGAGTAGCGTTCGACGATCATTTCCGGACGGAGGATCGGCCTGATGCCCTTGCGAAGCGTCACCGCAGCCGTCGGTGGAGACGGAAGCCTGGCAGTTGCTGTGGCGGCTCAACCAACACCTACCGTTCGTCAACGACGTCACCGGGATCCTGATGCTGGGCAACAAGACGAACCTGCCGCTGATCGTGCCACCTGAGCACCTGCCCCGCACGCTGATCTCCAGCTCATTCGAGGAGCTGTGGTCCGCCTACCAGCGCGATCCGGGAGCGGTGTGGCTGGTCAAACCGACTGACGCGGACGCCGGCGCGGACGTGTACCTGCGACACCACCGTGACGGAGCTGCTCACCAAGGGCGGCCTGGCCGGCTACCGCAACCGCTACTGCGCTTTGCGGCAGTACGTGCCCCACACGCAGGAGAAGCGCGTGATCCTCGCGACCGGCCGTCCCGTGGCCGTGCAGGCCCACCAGCTCGCACCGGACGAGCACCGTGGCAACACCGCCCACCGGGCCCGGTGCACCGGCACCACCCTCACCCCCGACGAGCACGCCCTGTGTCTGCTGATCGGCAACCGGCTGCTGGAGCACGGAATCCGCTTCACCGGCCTCGACCTCGCCCACCCGTACGTCTTCGAGTGCAACGTGGTCAACCCCGGCGGCCTCGACGAACGTCTCACCCTCGGCCTGCCCGACCACACGGCCGACACCATCGAGGCGCTGCTCGCCCATCTGGCCCGTCATCCCTGAGGAGGCGGCGCCGGGCCGGGGCTTCGGGCCGGGGGG
>NZ_BAAASR010000024.1:0-167571 GCF_039532985.1 Streptomyces gobitricini
GACGGGCCGGCGGCGCGCGGGGGCACCGCGCGGAGCGCCGGGGCCGGGGGCGGGCCGGTCGCCCGGAGCGCCGGGCATTCCGCGGGCGCCGTCGTCGGGGTGGCCGATCCGCGGCGGGGGGTGGGCGGCCTCGCGGAGGCGTGGCGGGAGGCGACGTCCGCCGCGCGGGCGGCCATGGCCCAGCCGCGGCTCGGGCCGCTGGCCCCGTGGGCGTCGATCGGCCCGTACCGTCTCCTGACCGCGCTGCCCCCGGCGCCGCCGCACGACCGGGCGGTCCGCGCGCTGCTCGCGCCCGCCCACGCGGAACTGGCCCGCACCGCCGAGGTGTTCCTCGACAACGCGGGCCAGGCGGGCCGCACCGCGGCGGCCCTCGGCATCCACCGCCAGACGCTCTACTACCGCCTTTCGCGCGTGGAAAACCTCACCGGCCTGGATCTCGACGAGGGCGGGGACCGCCTCCTGCTGCACATGGCCCTGAAGGCGGCCCGCCTGTGAAGCACCTCGTCACCGTGCAGTGGGTCCACACGGCGTGGACCAAGGCGTCACGCGGCGGTGAGGCCGCCGCCCGGCGCCATGCCCTCCCCGAGGGATTCACCCTCCCGGGTGACATCGATGGGCCGTTCACGCACTGCGTCCGCATGGACGAGTGGCGCGACTTCGTGCCGGAGGCGTCGGCGCGGGCGTTTCGCGACACCCCCGTCCGCCTGCTGGAGCGGGACGGACGACTGACCGTGCTGCCCCGGGTGGACCCGCTCCACGGCGTCCCGCCCCGGCGCCGCCGCCCGCCCGCCGTACGGCTGGCGCCGGGCGAGTGGCTGCGGTGGCGGCTCAACCACCGGTTCAGTTCGGCGCTCGGCATCCGGGGCTGGACGTACTGGCTGGACACCTTCAACATCGCGTACGGGCCGGTCGGCCCCGAGGTGTTCCTCGGCGAACCGGTCCGCCTCGTCGACGAGACCGGCCCGGTGCGCTGAGGCACCGGGCCGGTCCCGGGACAGATCGTGCTTGTGATCGTGACCGTGATCGTGATCGTACGAACGGTCAGGTGAGGTTCACCGAGCGGGCGGACGTCGCGCCGATCTCCTCGGCCACCTCGGTCAGCACGTGCTGCGGGACGGTGTCGTCGACGGTGAGGACCGCGAGGGCCTCGCCACCCTCCGCGGCGCGGGCGACCTGCATGCCCGCGATGTTCAGGCCGGCCTGGCCGAGGATGCGGCCGACGGTGCCGACGACACCCGGACGGTCCTCGTACCGCAGGACGACCATGTGGTCGGCGAGCGCCAGGTCGACGTCGTAGTCGCCGACGGCGACGAGCTTCTGGAGGTGCTTGGGGCCGGCGAGCGTACCGGACACCGCCACGTCCTCGCCGCCCGACAGGGTGCCGCGCACGGTGACCACGTTGCGGTGGTCGGGGGACTCGCTCGACGTCGTCAGCCGCACCTCGACGCCCCGCTCCTGCGCGAACAGCGGCGCGTTGACGTAGCTCACCGTCTCGTCGACGACGTCCTCGAAGACGCCCTTCAGCGCGGACAGTTCCAGCACCTTGACGTCGTGCTGGGTGATCTCGCCGTACACCTCGACGTCGAGCCGGACCGCGACCTCGCCCGCCAGCGCGGTGAAGATCCGGCCCAGGCGCTCGGCGAGCGGCAGACCCGGCTTGACGTCCTCGGCGATGACACCGCCCTGGACGTTGACGGCGTCGGGGACCAGCTCACCGGCGAGGGCGAGACGCACCGAACGGGCCACCGCGATACCGGCCTTCTCCTGCGCCTCGTCCGTGGACGCGCCCAGGTGCGGGGTGCAGACGACCTGGTCGAGCTCGAACAGCGGGGAGTCCGTGCAGGGCTCCTTCGCGTACACGTCCAGGCCCGCGCCCGCGACCCGGCCCTCCTTGAGCGCCGAGTACAGCGCCTCCTCGTCGACGATCCCGCCCCGCGCGGCGTTGACGATGCGCACGGCCGGCTTGACCTTGTGCAGCGCCTCGTCGCCGATCAGACCGAGCGTCTCGGGGGTCTTCGGCAGGTGGACGGTGATGAAGTCGGAGACCTCCAGCAGCTCGTCCAGCGTCAGCAGCTTGACGCCCATCTGCGCGGCGCGCGCCGGCTGTACGTAGGGGTCGTAAGCGACGATCTTCATGCCGAAGGCCGACATGCGCTGGGCGACCAGGACACCGATGCGGCCGAGGCCGACGACGCCGAGGGTCTTCTCGCTGAGTTCGACGCCCGTGTACTTGCTCCGCTTCCACTCGCCGTTCTTCAGGGCGGTGTTCGCCTGGGGGATGTTGCGCGCGGTGGCGACCAGCAGGCCGCAGGCCAGCTCCGCGGCGGTGACGATGTTGGACGTCGGGGCGTTGACGACCATCACGCCGGCCTTGGTGGCGGCGGAGACGTCGACGTTGTCCAGGCCCACGCCCGCGCGGGCGACGACCTTGAGCTTGGCGGCGGCGGCGATGGCCTCGGCGTCGACCTTGGTGGCGGAGCGGACCAGGATGGCGTCCACGTCGGCGATGGCGGGCAGCAGTTCGGCTCGGTCGGCGCCGTTGCAGTGCCGGATCTCGAAGTCGGGGCCGAGCGCGTCCACCGTGGCGGGCGACAGCTCTTCAGCGATCAGTACTACCGGCTTCTTGGGGGGATGCGAGCTCACGTGGGTCCTCACAAGTCCAGTGCGGACGGCCGTCCCGACGGCCGCAGGCGGTGGAGGGGCTTGCCGCGTGGAAGACGCACGACGCTGTGGGCCTGACGCGTATGTGTTGAGAAGTGTAGTGGTGGCGGGTGCCGTCTTTTCCGCCGTGGCGGAAGGATCACCCGTCCGTGGTTGGACACTGGGTCCAATGCGGACGGGCGGGTCCGGACAGCCTGTCCGGACCCGCCCCGCGGGGCTTACGCCTCCTCGTTGTCCACCCAGCTCATGAGCTTGCGCAGCTCCTTGCCGGTGGTCTCCAGCAGGTGCTCGGAGTCCTGCGTCTTGTACTCGTCGTACTTCTTCAGACCGCCGTGGTACTCGTCCATCCAGTTCTTGGCGAACGTGCCGTCCTGGATCTCGGCGAGGACCTTCTTCATCTCGGCCTTGGTGGCGTCCGTGATGATCCGCGGGCCGGTGACGTAGTCGCCCCACTCGGCGGTCTCGGAGACCGACCAGCGCATCTTCTCCAGGCCGCCCTCGTACATCAGGTCGACGATCAGCTTCAGCTCGTGGAGGCACTCGAAGTACGCGATCTCCGGCTGGTAACCGGCCTCGACCAGCGTCTCGAAGCCCGCCTTGACCAGGGCGGAGGTGCCGCCGCACAGCACGGCCTGCTCACCGAACAGGTCGGTCTCGGTCTCCTCGGTGAAGGTCGTCTTGATGACGCCCGCGCGGGTGCCGCCGATGGCCTTCGCGTACGAGAGCGCCAGCTGGAACGCGCTGCCGGTGGCGTCCTGCTCGACGGCGGCGATCGCGGGGACGCCGCGGCCCTCCTCGTACTGACGGCGGACCAGGTGACCCGGGCCCTTGGGGGCGACCAGGGCGACGTCGACGCCGGCCGGCGGCTTGATGAAGCCGAAGCGGACGTTGAAGCCGTGGGCGAAGAACAGCGCGTCGCCGTCCTTCAGATTGCCCTTGACGGACTCCTCGTAGACCTGGGCCTGGATCGGGTCCGGGATCAGGATCATGATGACGTCCGCCTCGGCGGCGGCCTCGGCGGGCGTGACCACGCGCAGGCCCTGCTCCTCGGCCTTCGCCTTGGACTTGGAGCCCTCGTGCAGACCGACGCGGACGTCGACACCCGAGTCACGGAGCGACAGCGCGTGGGCGTGGCCCTGGCTGCCGTAGCCGATCACCGCGACCTTGCGGCCCTGGATGATGGACAGGTCGGCGTCGTCGTCGTAGAACAGCTCGGCCACTGGGTCTTCTCCTTGGTGTGCTGATGTTGCGTCCCACCGTACGGCGGGGAGGGATGTGGAGGTTGGGGGGTCTCGCTACGCGGAACGGTCCAGGGCCCGGAGCGAGCGGTCCGTGATGGAGCGGGCGCCACGCCCTATGGCGATCGTGCCGGACTGGACGAGCTCCTTGATGCCGAACTGCTCCAGCATCTTCAGCATCGCGTCGAGCTTGTCGCTCGAACCTGTCGCCTCGATGGTGACCGCCTCGGGCGAGACGTCCACGGTCTTGGCGCGGAACAGCTGGACGATCTCGACGATCTGGGAACGGGTCTCGTTGTCGGCCCGGACCTTCACCAGGACGAGCTCGCGCTGGATCGCCGCGCTGGGCTCGAGTTCGACGATCTTCAGGACGTTGACCAGCTTGTTGAGCTGCTTGGTCACCTGCTCCAGCGGCAGGTCCTCGACGTTGACCACGATGGTGATGCGGGAGATGTCGGGGTGCTCGGTGACACCGACGGCGAGCGAGTCGATGTTGAAGCCGCGGCGGGAGAACAGGGCGGCGATCCGGGCGAGGATGCCGGGCGTGTTCTCCACCAGGACGGAGAGCGTGTGCTTGGACATGTTTCTGACTCAGCTCTCTCTCAGTCGTCTTCGTTGTCGCCGAAGTCGGGGCGGACGCCGCGGGCGGCCAGGACCTCGTCGTTGGAGGTCCCGGCGGCGACCATGGGCCAGACCTGGGCGTCCTCGTGGACGATGAAGTCGATGACGACCGGGCGGTCGTTGATGGCGTTCGCCTCCTGGATGACCTTGTCCAGGTCCTCCGGGCGCTCGCAGCGGATCGCCACGCAGCCCATGGCCTCGGACAGCTTCACGAAGTCCGGGACGCGGGTGCCGGCGCTGGGCTGCCTGCCGTCCGCCTCGGGGCCGGAGTGCAGCACGGTGTTGGAGTAGCGCTGGTTGTAGAAGAGGGTCTGCCACTGGCGGACCATCCCGAGCGCGCCGTTGTTGATGATCGCGACCTTGATCGGGATGTTGTTCAGCGCGCAGGTGACCAGCTCCTGGTTGGTCATCTGGAAGCAGCCGTCGCCGTCGATGGCCCAGACCGTGCGGTCCGGCATGCCGGCCTTGGCGCCCATGGCGGCCGGCACGGCGTAGCCCATGGTTCCGGCGCCGCCGGAGTTCAGCCAGGTGGCGGGCCGCTCGTAGTCGATGAAGTGGGCGGCCCACATCTGGTGCTGGCCGACGCCGGCCGCGTAGATGGTGCCCTCGGGGGCGAGCTGTCCGATGCGCTGGATGACCTGCTGCGGCGACAGACTGCCGTCCTCGGGCTGGTCGTAGCCGAGGGGGTAGGTGTCGCGCCAGCGGCTGAGGTCCTTCCACCAGGCGCTGTAGTCGCCGGTGTTGCCCTCGGTGTGCTCGGCCTGGACCGCCTGGACCAGGTCGGCGATCACCTCGCGGGCGTCACCGACGATCGGCACGTCGGCGGTGCGGTTCTTGCCGATCTCCGCCGGGTCGATGTCCGCGTGGACGATCTTGGCGAACGGCGCGAAGCTGTCCAGCTTGCCCGTGACGCGGTCGTCGAAGCGGGCTCCGAGGGCGACGATCAGGTCAGCCTTCTGGAGCGCCGTGACGGCGGTGACCGCGCCGTGCATGCCGGGCATGCCGACGTGCAGGGGGTGGCTGTCGGGGAACGCGCCCAGCGCCATCAGGGTCGTGGTGACCGGGGCCTGCGTCAGCTCGGCGAGCACCTTCAGCTCGGCGGTGGCGCCGGCCTTGAGGACACCGCCGCCGACGTACAGGACGGGGCGCTTGGCCTGGGTGATCAGCTTCGCGGCCTCGCGGATCTGCTTGGCGTGCGGCTTGGTCACCGGGCGGTAGCCGGGCAGGTCCAGCTGCGGCGGCCAGCTGAAGGTGGTCCTGGCCTGGAGGGCGTCCTTGGCGATGTCGACCAGGACCGGGCCGGGGCGGCCGGTGGAGGCGATGTGGAACGCCTCGGCGATCGTCCTGGGGATGTCCTCGGCCTTGGTGACCAGGAAGTTGTGCTTGGTGATCGGCATGGTGATGCCACAGATGTCCGCCTCCTGGAAGGCGTCCGTGCCGATCGCCTTGGAGGCGACCTGACCCGTGATCGCGACGAGCGGGACGGAGTCCATGTGCGCGTCGGCGATCGGGGTGACCAGGTTGGTGGCACCGGGGCCCGAGGTGGCCATGCAGACCCCGACCTTGCCGGTCGCCTGGGCGTAACCGGTCGCCGCGTGGCCGGCGCCCTGCTCGTGTCGGACGAGGACGTGCCGGACCCGGGTGGAGTCCATCATCGGGTCGTACGCGGGGAGGATGGCACCGCCGGGGATGCCGAACACCGTCTCGGCGCCCACTTCCTCGAGAGAACGGATGAGGGACTGCGCACCCGTGACGTGCTCAACGATGGCGGAGTGCTGTCCGCCGGTACGGGCCCGCGGCTGCGGATGGTGGGCCCCGGTGGCCTGGTCGGTCATCGGCATTCTCTTCTCGAAGCTGAGGGTTTTCGCGAGGTTTAGCTGGTTTGGCGGGAAGCCAGTGCAACAAAAAACCCCTCGTGCCGTGAGGCAAGCGAGGGGAGCGCGCCGGTGTGGGTCTGCAGGGCCGTCATCGGGCCGTGCTCAGCCGACGCGCTTTCCAAGTACGAGAATTCGGGTGTGCATGGCATTGACCCTCCCTCCGGCGCACCGTCAGTGTCAAGTGGGTGGGACGCGAGTCTCACTATGTGAGCGGACGGGGTAGGGCGAACGCATGCCCGGAAGGCCACCCGGAAGGGCGGTGGGCACGCCGTTGGGCACCGTGCTGGCAAGCCCCCCGGGCAGCGCCGCGCGAGCCCCTCCGGCCGCCCCGCGCGCGGCGCCCGACCGGCCGGGCGGAGCGCCCGAGCCGCCGGGAAGGCCGTCGGACCGGTGCCCGTGACCACCAGGCGCCCCGCCGGACTGAGCGCCCGAGCCGCCGGGAGGGGCGCCTGGTTGGTCGCGGCGAGCGGCGTCGCGGGCCTCGCCCGGACGGGCGGCGGGGTGAGCGGCCGGGCCGCCGCCGGGTGGAGCCGTGCCCGACAAGTCGGCGGGAGCGGACGGGGGGCGGGAGCCGCTGGGCGGCGTACGCGGCCGGTCGCCGGCCGGGGCGGCCGGGACGGCGGCGGGGCCGGTGGGCGGGGTGTCCGGCATGTCACCGGAGCCGGCGCGGCGGGCTGACCCGGGCGGAGCGCCCGGGGCGCCGCCGAGGACGGTGGCCGGTCCGTGACCGGGCAGGGGCACGGACAGGGCTCCTGGCGCGCCACCGGGTCCGGTGGAGCCGAGGACGGGGCCCGGGCGGCCGGGGCCGGGCGCGGGGCCCGGCAGGGAGCCGGGGGACGGGTCGGGGAAGGCGTTCGACGCGGTGCTCGGAACGCCGTTCGGGAGGGCGGCGCGGGAACGGGCGCCCGGCAGTGCGCTCTTGAAGGTGGCGGGCAGGACACCCGGCAGGATGCCGGGACGGGCACCCGCGGCGAGCGCGGGCGGCACGGCCCCGCCGGGCACCGGGAACGCGCCGCGCGCCAGGGCGCGGCGGAGCCGGTACTCGTCGAGGGGGCCCGAGAAGGCCGTTCCCTGCCCATGGGTGCACCCCATCGCGCGTAGCGCCAGGACCTGCTCCGGTACGTCCACACCGTCGGCCACGGACTGCATACCGAGGTCACAGGCGATACGGAGCAGCCCGCTGGTGATCTTGTGCAGCCGGGCCGATTCGACGACGCCCTCGACCAGGCCCCTGTCCAGTTTCAGTATGTCGACAGGGAGCCGCCTGAGCGCGTTGATCGCGGCATATCCGCTGCCGAATCCATCGAGCGCGACACGCACGCCGAGCGCGCGCAAGGAGGCGAGGCGCTGCTCCAGCTCGTCGAAGGAGATCCGCGGGTCACTGTCGGACAGCTCGATGATCAAAGACCCGGAGGGGAGCCGGTACTTGGCCAGCAGCGCCTCGATCATGCCGAGCGGCATGGACCTGTCGACCAGCTTGTGCGCCGGGAAGCGGACCGAGACGGGCACGTGGTGGCCGAGCCTGCCGCGTTCGGCCGCCTGCCCGACGGCCTCTTCGAGGAGCCGGCTGTCGAACTCGGCGGTGCGCTCGGACTCCTCCGCGCCCCGGAGGTGCTCGGCCGGGGCGCACAGGGCCCCGCTGGCGGAGCGCCGGCGGGCCTGGGCCGCGACGGCGGTGATCCGGCCGGTCGCGAGGTCCACCACCGGCTGGTACAGGAGCACCGGCTCGCCGTCCCGGGCGCCGGTGCGCGCCCGGGTGGCCGGTTCCGTACGGCGTCCGACGTCCGCCTGCATGTGGGGCGCGTACAGCTCGACGCGGTTCTTGCCGCCCGCCTTGGCGCGGTACATGGCGAGGTCGGCGTTGCGCAGGAGGTCCCCGGCACCGATGCCGGCCTCGGCGAACGCGACGCCGATGGACGCGGCGACCCGCACCTCCTGGCCTTCGATCCGGTACGGCTGCGAGAGCGTCAGCCGCAGCCGGTCGGCGATCTCCAGGACCTGTGGCTCACGGGCGGACGGGTCACGGCCGCCGTCACCGAGGATCAGGGCGGCGAACTCGTCACCGCCGAGGCGCGCCGCGGTGTCACCGGCGCGCACCGAGTCCTGGAGCCGGCGGGCGGCCTGGATGAGCAGTTCGTCCCCCGCCTGGTGGCCGAGCCGGTCGTTGACGCCCTTGAAGCCGTCCAGGTCGATGAAGAGCACGGCCGTGCCGGCGTCGCCCGCCCGGCGTCCGCCGAGCGCCTGGCGGACCCGCCGGGTGAACAGGGCGCGGTTGGGCAGGTCGGTGAGCGGGTCGTGCTCCGCGTTGTGCTGGAGCTGCGCCTGGAGGCGGACCCGTTCGGTGACGTCCCGGCTGTTGAAGATCAGGCCGCCCTGGTGGCGGTTGACGGTGGACTCGACGTTGAGCCAGTCGCCGGTGCCGGACCTGAACCGGCATTCGATCCGGGTGGTGGGTTCCTCCGACGGTGGAGCGGCCAGGAACCGCCGCACCTCGTGGACGACGCCGCCCAGGTCCTCGGGGTGGATGAGGGAGGCCAGCTCGGAGCCGATGAGGTCTTCCGCGTCCCGTCCGTACACACCGGACGCGGCCGGGCTGACGTAGCGCAGCACTCCGTCGGGCGCGGCGATCATGATCACGTCGCTGGAGCCCTGCACCAGGGACCGGAAGTGGTTCTCCTTCTGGGCCAGTTCGTGCGTGAGGGCGATGTTGTCGAGGAGCATGATCCCCTGGCGTACGACCAGGGCGAGCACGACCGTGCAGCCGGTGAAGACGACGACGCGGTCCACCGTGCGGTCCTCGATGACGTTGTAGAGGATGCCGAGCGTGCAGACCGCGGCCGCGAGGTAGGGCGTGAGGGCGGCCAGCGACCCGGCGACGGGACGGCTGTGCTGACGGGGCCCGCGCGGCGGGCCGGAGTTCTCGAGGGCGCGGTTGGCGCCCCAGGGGGCGTAGGCCAGGAGCAGTGAGCCGGCGAACCAGCCCGCGTCGAGGAGCTGTCCGGACCGGTAGTGCTCGCGCAGCGGCGGCGAGGTGAACAGCGCGTCGCACAGGACGGTCAGGGCGAGCGCGGCGATCGCCGTGTGGACGGCCGAGCGGTTGGCCTGGGTGCGCCTGAAGTGCAGCGCGAGCACCATGCTCACCAGCACGATGTCCAGCAGCGGGTACGCCAGGGAGAGCGCTGCCCGCGCGACGCTCTCGCCCTCGAAGTGGGCGGTGTGGGCGAGTGCCAGGCTCCAGGACAGGGTGAGCAGCGATCCGCCGATCAGCCAGGAGTCCAGGGCGAGGCAGATCCATCCGGCCCGGGTGACCGGCCGCTTGGCGAGGACGAGCAGCCCGACGATGGCGGGCGGCGCGAAGAGCAGGAAGAACAGGTCGGCCACGGAGGGCTGCGGCACCTCGCGGTCGAGCACGACCTCGTACCACCCCCAGACGGTGTTGCCGCCGGCCGCCATCGCGGAGGAGAACGCGAACAGCAGCCAGGCCGGGGCGAAACAACTGCCACGCGTGCGTGCGTACACGAAGCAGGAGACCGCGGCGGTCAGCGCGGCGGCGCTGAGGCCGAAGTCGCCCATGATCAGGGCCATTTCCTCGGAGCCCCAGCCGATCGCCGACCCGGTGGCGTAGCTTCCGCACAGTACGGCGAGGAGCAGTTGGCAGCGCATGCCGCCGGAGCGGGCCTCGCCGGCGGGGGCGCCGCCGCTCGGGGTGTCACCGGCCCCGCCGCCCGTGACCGGCGGCCGCTCGATGAGCGCTCCCGGGGCGCTCACGGGGACACCCCCGTGAGCGGCTCCGGGCGGTGCGGGTGCCGGGAGGTCGTCGACGACCGTCGTACCGACGGCGGCGGCGCCGGGCTCCACCTCGCCTCCGGCTTCGGGTCCGGTGTGAGATCCACTCCCGGCTTCGGGTCCGGTGTCGGACCCGGCTCCGGCTCCGGCCTCCGTGACCGGGACGCGGTCGGGGGTCGCAGTCGGCTGCCCCGTCGCGTCGGTTCGTACGCCCATCGACCGTGCATCGCCCGTCGCCCCCCTCGGATTCTGATCGGCAATCACGTCGCTCCCCTGCGCCGGTTCGTGCTCGACGCGGCCCCCAGATCGGGACGATACACCAGGATCGTCACTCAGGGACAGGGGTGTTCTACGCTGCGTAACGATCATCAGTGTTATGGGCACGGAGGGCGCCCATTTCGCTTCGGAGCGTGGTCAGGAGGTGGTGAGGACGATATTCCGCATCGGCGCGCGCTCGGCGAAACGGGTGAGCTGGCCGGCGATGAGGCGCTTCGCGCGGGGCATGAACGCCGATGTGGAACCGCCCACGTGCGGACTGATCAGAACCCCGGGGGCGTGCCACAGCGGGTGCCCCTGGGGCAGCGGTTCCGGGTCGGTGACATCGAGGGCGGCGGTGATCCGGCCGCTTCCGGTCTCGGTCAGGAGCGCCTTGGTGTCGACGACCGGGCCGCGGGCGACGTTCACCAACAGGGCGCCTTCCTTCATCGCGGCCAGGAAGCCGGCGTCCGCGAGGTGGTGGGTGTCAGGGGTCAAGGGCGTGGACAGGATGACGACGTCCGCCTCGGGGAGGAGAGCGGGGAGATCGGCGAGCGCCTGCACGGGACCGCGCTCGGTGGTGCGCGCGGAGCGCGCGACGCGCGCCACCCGCGCGCACTCGAAGGGCGCGAGCCGGCCCTCGATGGCGGCGCCGATCGATCCGTACCCGACGATCAGGACGGACTTGTCGGCGAGCGCCGGGTAGAAACCGGCCCGCCACTCCTCCCGGTCCTGGCCGCGTACGAAGCCGGGGATGCCGCGCAGCGACGCGAGTATCAGCGCGATGGTCAGCTCGGCGGTACTGGCCTCGTGGACGCCCTTGGCGTTGCACAGGACCACGCCCGGCGGCAGCAGGCCGAGACCCGGTGTCACATGGTCGGTCCCCGCCGAGAGCGTCTGGACGACGCGCAGTGAGGTCATCGCGGACATCGGGCGCACCGCTGTCTCGCTGCCCTTCATGTAGGGCACCACGTAGAACACGCAGTCGGCCGGGTCGGCCGGGAAGTCCGGGCCTCCGTCCCAGAAGCGGTAGGTCAGGCCGGACTCGGCCGGGGCGGGGAGCCCGGCGATCTCGTCGGCAGGAATGGGGAGCCACACGTCAGCAGTCATGGTCAGGAGGTTAGTTTGGGGTGCGGCACGAGGAGGGGTACGGGGAGTTGGAGCGCAGGACGATCGGGGCGACGGCGCTCGAAGTAGGTGCGGTCGGCCTCGGCTGCATGCCGATGAGCTGGGCCTACAGTGCCTCGCGACAGCGCGGTGACCGCTCCCTGCGCACTGTGCACGCCGCGCTCGACGCCGGGGTGACGCTGCTGGACACGGCCGACATGTACGGGCCGTTCACCAATGAGCTGTTGCTGGGCCGGGTGCTGAGGGAGCGGCGCGCGGAGGCCTTCGTGTCGACGAAGTGCGGGCTGCTCGTCGGTGAGCAGCACATCGTGGCCAACGGCCGGCCCGGGTACGTGCGGCGGGCGTGCGACGCCTCGCTGCGGCGGCTCCAGACCGACGTCATCGACCTGTACCAGCTGCACCGCCCCGACCCCGAGGTGCCGATCGAGGAGACCTGGGGCGCGATGGCGGAGCTGGTGACGGCGGGGAAGGTGCGGGCGCTCGGGCTGTGCGCGATGGCGGTGCGGCACTCGCGCCGGGGCGCGGCGGGCGCGCCCCGGGCGGATCTCTACGACGGAACGATTCGGCAGCTGGAGCGGGTGCAGCAGGTCTTCCCGGTGAGCGCGGTGCAGGCCGAGCTGTCCGTGTGGTCACCGGAGGCACTGCGGCGGCTGCTGCCGTGGTGCGTGTCCCGTGGCGTGGGGTTCCTGGCGGCGATGCCGCTGGGCAACGGTTTCCTGACCGGGACACTCACACCGGGCGGCGGATTCGAGCCCGAGGACCTGCGGGCCCGGCACCCCCGGTTCACGGCCGAGATGATGGCCGCGAACCAGCCCATCGTGGTGGGGTTGCGGCGGGTCGCGGAGCGGCACGGTGGCGCGGCGGCCGGGGTCACCCCGGCACAGGTGGCGCTGGCGTGGGTACTGGAACGGGGCCGGCACATCGTGCCGGTGCCGGGGACGAAGCACGAGCGGTGGGCGGTGGAGAACGCGCGGGCGGCCGGACTGTCGCTGACCGCGGAGGACCTTGCGGAGATCGCGGCTCTGCCACCGGCGAGAGGGTCGTGGGACTGAATTCCCGGCGCCGGCGGGTGTATCAAGGGTGGACACGCGGCTCACACCGCCGTTGAAGGGATCGGAACTGTGCGACGTCCTGCTGTGACGGCCGTGTCGGCCGCTGCCGCCCTGCTTCTCGTGGCCGGGTGCTCGTCCGGAGCGGGCGGGCGCCCCGGGGACGACCGGAGCGCCGGATCGCGGCCGGCCGCCTCGGCCCCGCCGTCGGGCTCACCGTCCCCGTCGGGGCCGTCCGCACCGCCCGCGAAGGGCGCGGTGGCGGTCGTCTCCACGCTCACGGAGGGGCTGAAGTCGCCGTGGGGCCTTGCCGCCCTGCCGGACGGCGACCTGCTGGTCTCCTCGCGCGACGAGGGGACGATCACCCGGGTGGACGGGGAGAGCGGCGCGAAGACGGTGATCGGCTCGGTGCCGGGGGTGGCCCCGGCGGGCGAGGGCGGCCTCCTGGGTCTCGCGCTCTCGCCGGCGTACGCCTCGGACCACCTGGTGTACGCGTACTTCACCACCGAGTCGGACAACCGCATCGCCCGCATGCTCTACGACGAGAAAAAGCCGGCCGGTCAGCAGCTGGGGGCGCCGGACACGGTGCTGCGGGGCATCCCCAAGGGCACGATCCACAACGGCGGACGGATCGCGTTCGGCCCGGACAAGATGCTGTACGCGGGCACCGGTGAGACCGGAGACACCGGCCTGGCGCAGGACGAGGACTCGCTGGGCGGGAAGATCCTCCGGATGACCCCCGACGGGCAGCCGGCGCACGGCAACCCCGCCGAGGACTCGGTCGTCTACTCGTACGGGCACCGCAATGTGCAGGGGCTGGCCTGGGACTCGGACAAGCGGCTGTGGGCGTCGGAGTTCGGGCAGAAAACCTGGGACGAGTTGAACCTGATCGAGCCCGGCAAGAACTACGGCTGGCCGAACGCGGAGGGCAAGGGCGGCAGGTCCGGTTACGTCGACCCGGTCGCCCAGTGGCGGACCGCCGACGCCTCCCCCAGCGGTATCGCCGTCGCACAGGGCTCGGTGTGGATGGCGGCGCTGCGCGGCGAGCGGCTGTGGCGCGTCCCGCTGGCCGGGGCGGAACCTTCGGCGGACCCCCAGCCGTTCCTGGAGGGGCGGTACGGCCGGCTGCGCACGGTGCTGGCGGCGGGCGGCGACAAGCTCTGGCTGGTGACCAGCGAGACGGACGGCCGGGGCACACCGGAACCGGGCGACGACAAGATCCTCCAGCTGGAGGTGGAGTGAGAGGCGGCAGCCGGTGTTCAACCTCATGGAGCAGCTCTTCGCGCCGGGCCGCAAGCACACGGACGACGAGCGCCGGCGGCTGGAGCTGACGCGGGAGGACGCGGCCGATGGAGACCCGGCACGCGGCCCGATAGACCTCGCCTCCGGCACGGTCACCATCCGCGCCCCCCGGACCACCGGCGCTCCCGGCGCGGCTGACGCTCCTGGCGCGGCCGGCGCGTGACGCACCGCGTGCCCTGGCCCGGGGGGCGCGGGCAGGTGGGCGGACGCGCGGGCAGGTGCGAGCGGGCGGCCACGGTGGCCGGGCGCCGCGGCCGGAGTAGGGAGCCGACCGGGCGGCCCCAGGGCCCGGCAGCGGCCGAGGGCCAGGAGCCCGGCGGGCGGGCCCCCGGGGCGGCGCAGGGGCACGTGAGCGACGTAGGGAACCCGGGACGGCGCGGAGGCCCGGCGCATGGTGCGCCCAGGTGGAGGGGCTGGGCCGGTGCAGGGCGGGCAGCCGGCCGCCGGGGCAGGCCGCCGATCGCCATGTCCCGTGGGTCCGGCGCAACGCCCGTCCGCAGGGGCTCCCGAGCGCCCGCGAGCGTAGGCCCGGCGCCCGAGGCACAAGATCCCGCCGCTATGAGCGGAACGGCGGTCCGGGGGGTGCCCGGCGTCCCTCGCCGGGGCACCCTGCCACCGTGCGGGGCCGGTCGCGGGCGGGGCACCTGCCCGGCGCGGAAACGCGGGGCGCGGGAGCGGGGGCGCCCGGCCGGCGGGGCGGCCGGCGTCGACGGGGGTCAGGCGGGGACGCCCGGGAGGAGGCGCAGGCGGTGGGCGAGGGCGGCGGCTTCGCCACGGCCCGAGACGCCGAGCTTGGCGAGGATGTTGGAGACGTGCACGCTCGCCGTCTTCGGCGAGATGAACAGCTCCTCCGCTATCTGGCGGTTGGTACGGCCCGCCGCGACCAGGCGCAGGACGTCCTGTTCGCGGGGTGTGAGCCCGAAGCCCCCGTCCGTCGGCTCCGGGGCGGCGGCCTCCGGGGCCCCGAGGGACAGGCGGGCGCGGGCGGCGAGCAGTTCCAGGTCCTCGCGCAGCGGGCGGGCGCCCAGGTGCGCGGCGACGAGGTGGGCCTCGCGGACCAGTTCGGCGGCCCGCTCCCGGTTGCCGCCCCGGGCGAGCAGCGCGTCCGCCCAGCGGTGCCGGGCGCGCGCCAGCTCGTACGGGCGCTCAAGGGGGCCGAGGGCGGCCACGACCTCCGCCCAGCGGTCGGCGTCGTCGCAGCCCTCGGCGCGGGCCAGCTCGGCGGCGACGAACAGCGCGTACGCCTGCCACACCGGGACGGGGGTGGCGAGCCGCTTGGCGTGGGCGCGGATCAGCGCCAGCGCTTCGGGGCGGCCCTCCTCGGTGGCGGGCAGCCCACGCGCCTCCGCCTCCGCCGTGGCGGCGACGAGCAGCAGCGGCCACGCGTACCGGTGGCTGCCGACCGCGAAGCCGCCACGCGCCGTTTCGGCGAGACCGGTCCGCACGTCGGCGACACGGCCCTGCGCGGCGGCCACCGCCAGCTCGGTCCGGGCCAGCGGCAGCAGGTACTGGTTCATCGGGTCGTGTGTGCCGTACGCCTCCCGGGCCAGCGCCAGGTGCTCGGCGCCGCCGGCCAGTTCGCCCCGGAGCGTGGCGAGTTCGGCGCGCCTCAGATGCGCTCCGGCGCGTGGCTTCGCGCTGTAGGCGATGCGCTGGAGCCGGCGCGCGCCCTCGCTCGCCTCGTCCCAGTGCCCCAGCGACATCTCCGACTCGACCAGGTTGACCAGCACCCAGCCCTCGTTGTCACGCAGCCCCGACCGGCGTGAGTACGTGAGCCCCTCCAGGGCGATCCGGACCGCGTCGCGGGAGCGCCCGACGCCCTCCAGGCTGGAGGGAATGTTGACGTAGGCGCGTCCTGCCTCGTTCCGCACGCACAGCTCGCGGGCGCGGTCGAGGACCGCGTGCATCTCCGCGAGACCGGCCTCGATGTCGCCCGCGTCGACCATCAGGCCGCCGAGGGTGAGGCGGGCGTTGAGCTCCACCGGCTCGGCCCTGACCAGGCGGGCGTACTCGACGGCCCGCTCGGCCGCGGCGAGGCTCTCCGGGCCCGGCGCGTGCAGCATGCCCCAGCCGGCGGCCACGGCGAGGACCTTGGCGTGGACGGCGGACGGAGGCAGGCCGCGCACCAGCTCCTGCGCGGTGGCCAGCTCGGCCCAGCCGTCGCCCCGGCCGAGGTTCGACATGAGCCGGGACCGCTCGGTCCAGAACCAGGCGGCGCGCTGGGGGTCCTTGCCGCCCGAGGCGACGGCGGGGTCGCTCTCCTCGTCGAGGAGCCGCAGCGCCCTCTTGGCGATCTTCAGGGCGCGCTCGCGCTCGCCGCACAGCCGCGCGGCGACGGCCGCCTCGGCCAGCAGGTCGAGATAGCGCAGCGGCGTGGTGTCGGGGCAGCCGCACGCCGGGTACGCCTCGGCGTAGTCGATGGGCCTGAGGGACGCCCGTACGTCCTCGGGCACGTCGTCCCACAGCTCCATGGCCCGCTCCAGCAGCCGCAGTTGCTCGGCGTGGGCGTGACGCTTGCGGGCCTCGACGGCGGCGCGGAGGACGACGGGCAGCGCCTTGGCGGCGTCGTGCGCGTGGTACCAGTAGCTGGCGAGGCGGGTGGTGCGCTCGTCGGCCCGTACGAGACCGGGGTCGGCCTCCAGCGCCTCGGCGTACCGCCGGTTGAGGCGGGAGCGCTCGCCGGGCAGCAGGTCGTCGCTGACGGCCTCGCGCACCAGGGAGTGGCGGAAGCGGTAGCCCTCGCCGTCGGGCACGGCGAGGAGGATGTTGGCGTTGACGGCGGCGCGCAGCGCCTCGATGAGGTCGTCCTCGGGCAGCCGGGCGACGGCGGTCAGCAGGCCGTACTCCACGGTGGAGCCGCCCTCGGCGACGATCCTGGCGACCTTCTGGGCGTCCTCGGAGAGCCGCTCCACGCGCACCAGCAGCAGATCGCGGAGCGATTCGCTGAGGCCGCCGGACCCGCGGCCGTCCTCCTGGCAGACCACCAGCTCCTCGACGAAGAAGGCGTTGCCGTCGGAGCGGCGGAAGATGTCGTCGACGAGGGCGGCCGCGGGCTCGGCGGCCAGGATGCCGGTGAGCTGGCGGTGGACCTCCGTGCGGTTGAACCGGGGCAGTTCGATGCGGCGCACGGTGCGCAGGCGGTCCAGCTCGGCGAGCAGGGGCCTCAGAGGGTGGCGGCGGTGGATGTCGTCGGCGCGGTAGGTGGCGACGACGACGAGCCGGCCGCGGTGCAGGGTGCGGAAGAGGTAGGCGAGCAGGTGGCGGGTGGAGGTGTCGGCCCAGTGCAGGTCCTCCAGGGCGAGGACGACCGTGCGGTCGGTGGCGATGCGCTCCAGGAGGCGGACGGTCAGCTCGAAGAGCCGGGCGGTGCTGTCCTCGTTGTACGGCTCGGGGCCGGCCGCGTCGCCCAGTTCGGGCAGGAGCCGGGCCAGTTCGCCCTCCTGGCCCCGCGCCGCGGCGGCGAGCTCGTCGGGAAGCGTGCGGCGCAGGGCGCGCAGCGCGGCGGAGAACGGCGCGAACGGCAGGCCGTCCGCGCCGATTTCGACGCAGCCGCCGACGGCGACGACGGCGCCCCGGGCGCACGCCTCGCCGAGGAACTCCTCCAGCAGGCGCGTCTTGCCGACGCCCGCCTCGCCGCCGACGAGCAACGCCTGCGGCTCTCCCGCGGCGGCGCGGGAGAGCGCTTCGGTGAGGGCGGTCAACTCACCGGCTCGGCCGACGAATACCGGACTGACGGACCTGTTCTCCACGTCGCCGAGCATCGCACAGCCCTCTGACAACGCGGCACTGGTTATCGGTACGACGGCCATGGCCGGGGGCTTCCGTCCGTCACGCGGCCGTCGCGAACCGGTCGTGGTCGGTGTTCACCTGCCCTTCGGAGGCGTGGTCGCCGGACCGGCGGTCGAGGGAGCGGCGGGCCTTGCGGGCCGCCCTGGCGAGGTTGACCAGTCGCTGGGCGTCGGCCTCACGGAGGAGTTCGGCGTGACGGGCCTGCTGGAGTTCGTACGTGAACATCTGCTTCTCCCTGGTGGAGTCGGAGGGTGTGGTGATGCCTCGACTCTCGTCCACCAGGGGGTGGCGCCGCATCGGGAGACTGCCGCATCTTGACCGGCGCGGGGTCCTTAGGCGTGCTCACGAGGTCCTCAGTCCGGCGCGGCACGGCGTGGCTGAGGACGCCCGGCGCTTCCGAGGACCTCGGGAGCCGGTGCCGGACTACGGGCCAGCAGTCCGCCGCGTGTCCGTCGCCGGACGCGGTCCCGTAGTCCCCGCGACCGGCGGCCGGCGCGCGGCCCCGGGCTCCGCCCCGACCGCGCTCACCGTCCCGGGCGTGGTCGCCCCGGGGGGCGTCCTGGGACTCGGGCGTGGACGGAACCATCGGGGGCCCGGCGCCGTCAGTCGGCACCGGCGTCGGTGCCGGTCGTGGACGTCATGGGGACGTGCCCGGCGCGCTGGGTGCCGTTTCCGAGAGGCCCCTTAACGCGCCGCTTGGCGTGCCGCGCGCCACTCCGGGGCCAGGACGGACCACACCTCCATGTCGTGCCGTACGCCCCGGTAGGGGTAGCTCTCGCGGAGGACGCCCTCCTTGGTCATGCCGAGCCGCTCGGCGACGGCGATGCTCGCGGTGTTCGCCGAGGAGACCTGCCATTCGACGCGGTGCATGCCACGCTCGAACACCGCCCAGTCGATCAGGACGCGGACCGCGCGGGTGACCAGGCCCCGGCCTGACGCCGACGGCTCCAGCCAGCAGCCCGCCTCGCAGGTCCCGGTAGCGGTGTCCATGACCCGCAGCATGACGCCTCCGACCAGGGTGCCGTCCAGCCGGATGCCGAAGATCCGGCCGGTGTCGGCGGCGGCCTTGTCGGCGTACGCCTGGAGGAAGGCCCGCGACGACTCCAGGTCGGTGCAGACGGTCGGGAGCGCGACGTACCGCCCGATGTAGTCCCTGCCCCGGTCCATGTGGGCCAGATACTCCTCGGCCTGCCACGGCTCCAGCGGCCGCAGCTCGGCTCCGTCGTCACCCAGGGATATCGCGAACACCGCCGTGGCCCTCCGTGGCTCAAGGCACGAGCTGTCCGTCGTCGCTCGCGCGCTGCCACGGGATCTTCGCATGATCGGTATCGCGGCACTCGGGGTTTTCGATGCTGATGCGCGGCAGGACGCGGTCGAGCCAGGCGGGCAGCCACCAGTTGGCGCCGCCGAGCATGTGCATGAGCGCCGGAACCAGGAGCGTACGGAGGACGAACGCGTCGAGGGCCACGGCGGCCGCCAGACCGATGCCGAACATCGCGATGACCCGGTCGCCGGAGAGGACGAACGCCAGGAAGACCGCGATCATGATCACGGCGGCGGAGTTGATGACCCGGCTCGTCTCGGCCAGGCCGACCCGTACGGCCCGCCGGTTGTCACCGGTCTCCAGCCACTCCTCGTACATCCGGCTGACCAGGAAGACCTGGTAGTCCATGGAGAGTCCGAAGAGCACGGACACCATGATCACCGGCAGGAAGGGCTCGATGGGGCCCGCCCGGCCGAGCCCGAGCAGTTCGCTGCCCATCCCCCACTGGAAGATCGCGACGACGACCCCGAAGGCGGAGGCGACGGCGGCCACGTTCATCAGCGCCGCCTTCACCGGGATCCCGATCGAGCGGAAGGCGAGCAGAAGCAGCAGACAGCCCAGGGCGATGACGACGCCGACGAACAGCGGCAGCTTGCCGACGATGACCTGGGCGAAGTCGTCGTAGCCGGCGGTGATGCCACCGACGTACACCTCGAGGGAGGTGCCGTGCTCGGCGGTCGGCAGGACGTCGTCGCGCAGCCGGTCGACGAGGTCGCTGGTCTGCTGGGACTGCGGCGCGGAGTCCGGTACGACGGTGAGGACGGCCGTGTCGCCGCTGCCGCTGTACGTGACCGGGCCGACCGTCTCGACACCGCTGGTGGCGCGCAGGGCGTCGGGGAGCGTGGCGAGGGCGAGCCGGTCGTCGGCGCCGTCGAGCTCGGCGACGAGGGTCAGGGGGCCGTTGACGCCCGGGCCGAAGCCGTCGGCGAGCAGGTCGTAGGCCTTGCGCGTGGTCGACCCGGCCGGGTTGTTGCCCTGGTCGGACGTTCCGAGGTGGAGGCCGAGCGTGGGCAGGGCGAGGACCAGCATGACCACGGCGGCGACGGCGCCGAGCAGCTTGGGGTGGCGCTCGACGAACGTGGACCAGCGGGCGGCGAACCCGGTCGGCAGCTCGGGCTCCGGCCCGTGCTCGACGAGCCGGGCGCGCTCCCGCCGCGACAGGGCGCGCATGCCGATGAACGACAGGAGCGCGGGCAGCAGCGTCACGGACGCGGCCACCGTCAGGACGACCGTGAGGGAGGCCGCGATGGCGACGCCGTTGAGGAAGCCGAGCCGCAGTATCAGCATGCCCAGCAGCGCGATGCAGACCGTGGCTCCGGCGAAGACGACCGCCCGGCCGGTGGTGGCGACGGCGTTCCGGGCGGCTTCGGCGACGGGGAGGCCGCGTTTGAGCCCCTTGCGGTGCCGGGTGACGATGAACAGGGCGTAGTCGATGCCGACGCCGAGGCCGATGAGGATGCCCAGCATGGGCGCGAAGTCGGCGACCGTCATCACGTGGCCCAGCAGCCCGATGCCCGCGTAGGCGGTGCCGACGCTGACGAGGGCCGTGGCGATCGGCAGGAGGCTGGCGGCGAGGGAGCCGAAGGCGAGGAAGAGCACCACGGCGGCGACGGCGACGCCGACGATCTCGGAGGTGTGGGAGGCCGGCGCCTCGGTCACCGCGACGGCGCTGCCGCCCAGCTCCACCTGGACACCGTCGCTCGCCGCCGCGCGGGCGGTGTCGGCCACCGCCTGGATGTGGCCGGGCGGCATCTCGTCGGCGTGCCGGTCGAAGGCGACCATGGCGTAGGCGGTACGTCCGTCCTCGCTGATCCGGCCGGGCTGGAAGACGGGGCCGGAGGTACCGGACGCGCCGGAGGTGCCGGAGGTGCCGGTTCCGCCGGACGCGCCGGGTTCGCCGGACGTGCCGGGTTCGCCGGACGTGCCGGGTCCTTCGGCGGAGCCGGAGGCGCCGCCCGGGGCAGCGTCGCCCTTCGCTCCGGCGGGTGAGCCGCCGGCGCCGTACGGGGTGGTGACGGAGGCGACGCCGGGCAGCTCGGCGATGTCGTCGAGCATCGCGGTCATGCGGCCCTCGACGGCTGCCGCGCGGACGCTGCCCTCGGCGGTGTGCCAGACGATGGTGTCGCCGTCACCGCCCTGGCCGCGGAAGCCGTCCTCCAGGAGTGCGGCCGCGTGGCCGGACTCGGTCCCGGGGACCTCGTAGTCGTTGGAGTACGCGGAACCGGCGATACCGGAGGCCGCCGTGACACCGACCAGGGCGAGAAGCCAGAGCAGGACGGCGGCGAGGCGGTGCGTGATGCACCATCGGGCGATGGCTGCCAACGGGTGTGCTCCCTGAGTGGTTCGTGGTCCTTATCGGGAACTGCCCGTAAAGAACGCAGGACCTACGTCCCGCCACTCTGGCAGCCTAAAGAGATCAATTGTCCGTTTCGTGGCGATACTCACAGCCCCCGGGATCACGGTGCGCGAAAGGCCGGGCCAAGGCTCCGGGCACCGAGCACCGAGCACCGAGCACCGAGCACCGAGCACCGGCTCCCCGCACACCCCTCTGACCACTCAGCCGGATACGCTGGCGCGCCCGTTCTCGATGTGCCCCATCAACCGGCGGCGGAAGCCGTCGGGCCCGGCGATCTCCAGGTCGTACCAGCCGTGCGCGTCCGCGGCGGAGTGCACGACCGTGCGGCTGCGGCCGGCCCTGACGGTGACCTCGCGGGTCCAGTCGGCGAGGTCGGCCTCGTCGACGTAGCCGAGGGGGCGGACGGTGAAGGTCACCGGCCGGTCCCCGGTGGCGGCCAGCGTGAGGTGCAGGTCACGCTCGTGCGGATCGACGCGGGAGGTGACCTCGGCGCCGCCCGCCGCCCGGCCGGCGAACTCGCGGCGGAAGCCGTTCGGTCCGGTGATCGTGAAGCGGTACGCGTCGCCGGTAAGGGGCACCCTCCATTGCGCGGTGCCCCTTACGTCCATGTGCTGGGGGGCGGCGAACTCGCCGGCGTACGGGTACAGCGCGAGGGGCACGCTCGCCTTCCCGGTGTTGCCGAGGGTGACGATCACGGCCCCTTCCCGGAGACGGCCGTACGCGTCGGGCTGGTAGGGCAGAGGCCGCGCGGGCCGGGTGCCGGGCTCCTGGACGGGCATGCTCTGCACCTGTGGCGGCCGCGGACGCCAGCGGCCGGTGAACGGCGGAACGGCGCCCGGCCGCTCCACCTCCGGCTGCGGGCGGCCGCGCCGGAAGTCGAACGCGGACGTCAGGTCGCCGGTGATCCGGCGCCGCCACGGCGTGATGTTGGGCTCCTGGACGCCGGTCCAGGTCTCCAGGAAGCGGATCACCGAGGTGTGGTCGAAGACCTGGGAACAGACGTGGCCGCCGACGGTCCACGGCGAGACGACGAGCAGCGGCACACGGATCCCCAGCCCGGTGGGCAGCCCCTTCCACCGCTCGTCGGTGTCGTCGGCGGGCGGCACGGGCGGCGGGACGTGGTCGAAGAAGCCGTCGTTCTCGTCGTAGTTGATCAGGACGACGGTGTGCCGCCAGACGTCGGGGTGGGAGCCCAGGGCGTCCAGCACCTTGTAGACGAGGGTGGCGGAGGCGACCGGGGACGACGCGCCGGGGTGCTCGGAGTCGACCGCGGAGGGAACGAGATAGGAGACCTCGGGCAGGGTCCCGGCCGCGATGTCCGCCCGGAAGGCGTCGGCGAGGGTGCCGGACTCCACCCGGCGCAGCCCCCGCTCGAAGAGCGAGCGCTCCTGGTCGGTGAGCGTGGCCACCCCGTCCTCCAGGGTGGTGAGGAGCCGGGCCCGCTCGGCGGCGTCGCCGGTGGCGCGCACGGCCGCGTAGAAGGACTCCATGTAGGTGTGGCCCCCGGTCCGGGCGAGGGCCTTATGGGCGATCCGCTTGAAGGTGGTGAAGAACTCGATGTTGTTGTCGGTGAAGTTCTCCCACTCCGTGTACGTCTTCCACGTCCGGCCGGCCTTCTCCAGGCGCTCGGCGTAGGTCGGCCACGGGTAACCGGGGTGGGTGCCCTCGGCGTAGGCGGCGTTGGTGACGGCGCGGCTGCCGTCGGCCTCGTACCCGGTCCACCCGCTCCAGAGGTGGTTGCGGTTCGGGCTGGTGGAGGTGTGGATCGACGAGTGGTAGGCGTCGCAGATCGTGAACGTGTCCGCCAGCTCGTAGTGGAGCGGGAGGTCACGGCGGTCGTAGTACGCCATCGTCGCGGCCGTCTTCGCGGAGACCCAGCCGTCCATCCAGCCGTCCCGCCAGGCCTTGGCGCCGCCGCCCCAGGAGTGGTCGAGGTCTCCGATGTACTGGAGGTCCTTCTTCTGCGTCTCGGCGGCGTCGCGGACGGGGAAGGGCAGGACGGTACGGCCGAGCGGGCCGGGCTGCTCGAACACCGGCTTGCCGGAGGGCAGTTCGACGGCGTTGCGGTCGCCGAAGCCGCGGACACCGCGCAGGGTGCCGAAGTAATGGTCGAAGGAACGATTCTCCTGCATCAGGACCACCACGTGCCTGACCGCCCGCAGCCCCCCGGTGGGCGGAGCGGCGGCCATCGCGTCCCGCAGCGAGGGCGGCAGCAGCGATCCGGCCGCGGCGGCGCCGAGGGCGCCCCCGCCCAGCGCGAGCATCCTTCGGCGCGACATGTCCCGCTGCCGCGAATTGTCCGGTGACAAGCTCGACCTCCCGTCGACGGCCCAATGGTTGCTCTGCGATCCATTGGGCACTACGGGCGGGACGGTAGTGAGGCCGGGTGTCGGCGGGAAGGCCTCGTGACGACGGCGTGGTGAATGTCCAAGGATGCGGGGCGGGGAGTCCAAGCGGTCCGCCCCATTCGCACCACATTCGCACCACATCACGCCCCATGCCGGCACGGTCTCCTGGCGACTACGCGCCATGGGCGCATGACCCGCCGAACCGGGGGCAGAAGCACCAACGCTCCCCCCACGGGACGACACCCGGCCCCGCCATCCTCCCCCCGGTGGCGGCCAGGGCCGGAACACGGCTCGGCCCCCGCGCCCAGGGACTCCTGGGCGCGGGGGCCGAGCACTGCCGACCGGGGTCCGCGTCAGCCTTCGACGCCGAGCCTCTCCAGGATCAGTTCGCGTACGCGGGCCGCGTCCGCCTGGCCACGGGTCGCCTTCATGACCGCGCCGACCAGGGCTCCGGCCGCGGCCACCTTGCCGCCGCGGATCTTGTCCGCGATGGCGGCGTTGGAGGCGATCGCCTCGTCCACCGCGGCACCCAGCGCACCCTCGTCGGAGACGACCTTCAGGCCCCGCTTCTCGACGACCGTGTCCGGGTCGCCCTCGCCCGCGAGGACACCCTCGAGACACGAGCGGGCCAGCTTGTCGTTGAGGTCGCCGGACGCGACGAGCTCGGTCACCCGGGCCACCTGCGCCGGGGTGATGGGCAGCGCGTCGAGCGACGTGCCCGACTCGTTGGCGTTACGGGCCAGCTCGCCCATCCACCACTTGCGGGCCTGGTCGGCCGGGGCGCCCGCCTCGGTCGTGGCGACGATCAGGTCGACCGCGCCCGCGTTGAGGATGGACTGCATGTCGTGCTCGGAGACGCCCCACTCCTCGCGCAGCCGGTTGCGGCGCACCCGAGGCAGCTCGGGCAGCTCCTTGCGGAGTTCCTCGACCCACTCGCGGGACGGGGCCACGGGTACGAGGTCGGGCTCCGGGAAGTACCGGTAGTCCTCGGCCTCCTCCTTCACACGGCCGGACGTCGTGGAACCGTCGTCCTCGTGGAAGTGGCGGGTCTCCTGGATGATCGTGCCGCCCGCGTTCAGCACGCCCGCGTGGCGGCTGATCTCGAACCGTACGGCCCGCTCGACCGAGCGCAGCGAGTTGACGTTCTTCGTCTCCGAACGCGTACCGAACTTCTCGATGCCGTGCGGACGCAGCGACAGGTTCACGTCGCAGCGCATCTGGCCCATCTCCATACGGGCCTCGGAGACGCCGAGCGCCTTGATGAGCTCGCGCAACTCGGCGACGTACGCCTTGGCGACCTCGGGGGCGCGCTCGCCGGCACCGGTGATCGGCTTGGTGACGATCTCGATCAGCGGGATGCCGGCGCGGTTGTAGTCCAGCAGCGAGTGCGACGCGCCGTGGATCCGGCCGGTCGCACCTCCCACGTGGGTGGACTTGCCGGTGTCCTCCTCCATGTGGGCACGCTCGATCTCCACACGGAAGACCTCGCCGTCCTCCAGCTGGACGTCCAGGTAGCCGTTGAAGGCGATCGGCTCATCGTACTGCGAGGTCTGGAAGTTCTTCGGCATGTCCGGATAGAAGTAGTTCTTCCGGGCGAAACGGCACCACTCGGCGATCTCGCAGTTGAGCGCGAGGCCGATCCTGATGGCGGACTCGACGCCGATCGCGTTGACGACCGGGAGCGAGCCCGGCATGCCGAGGCAGGTGGGGCAGGTCTGCGAGTTGGGCTCGGCGCCCAGCTCGGTCGAACAGCCGCAGAACATCTTGGTCCTGGTGCCGAGTTCGACGTGCACCTCGAGCCCCATGACGGGGTCGTAGGCGGCGAGGGCGTCCTCGTACGGCACCAGCTCGGTGATGACGGTCACGGTGAAACTTCCCTCTCAGCCGAACAGGACGTCGTCGTCACCGACGCGCTTCAGCTCGCGCACCAGGATGGCGAGGCCGGTCGCGATGGCGGCGGCCGATACGACGGCGTCGATCAGCAGCAGCGTGTCGCTCTCGCCACGCGCCTTCCTCGCCTGCTTGACCACGCTGAGCGCGCCGAAGGCGGTGGTGCCGATGGACAGATACGTTCCGGCCCGGGACTTCTTGAAGCCCTTGGCCTTGGTCAGTGCGCTCACAGTGAGGGAGCCTCCTCCAGCAGCGGGTGGCCCCAGCGTGCCACGAAGGCGGCCTCGACGGCCGCGCCGACCGTGTAGAGGCGGTCGTCCTTCATGGCGGGGGCGATGATCTGGAGACCCACCGGCAGGTTGTCCTCCGGCGCCAGGCCGCAGGGCAGCGACATGGCGGCGTTGCCGGCCAGGTTGGTCGGGATGGTGCAGAGATCGGCGAGGTACATCGCCATCGGGTCGTCGGCACGCTCGCCGATCGGGAAGGCGGTGGTCGGCGTCGTCGGGGAGACGATCACGTCGACCTGCTCGAAGGCCTTCTCGAAGTCCCGGGTGATCAGCGTCCGCACCTTCTGCGCGCTGCCGTAGTACGCGTCGTAGTAGCCGGAGCTGAGCGCGTACGTACCGAGCATGATGCGGCGCTTGACCTCGTCGCCGAAACCGGCCTCACGGGTGAGGGCGGTGACGTCCTCGGCGGACCTGGTGCCGTCGTCGCCGACCCGCAGGCCATAGCGCAGGCCGTCGAACCGGGCGAGGTTGGAGGAGCACTCCGACGGGGCGATCAGGTAGTACGCCGACAGCGCCAGGTCGAAGGACGGACAGTCCAGCTCGACGATCTCGGCGCCCAGCTCCTTCAGCAGTTCGACCGACTCGTCGAACCGCTGCACGACGCCGGCCTGGTAGCCCTCGCCGCGGAACTGCTTGACGACACCTACGCGCATGCCCTGGACCGAGCCGCTGCGCGCGGCCTCGACCACCGGCGGCACGGGGGCGTCGATGGACGTCGAGTCCATCGGGTCGTGGCCCGCGATGGCCTCGTGCAGCAACGCCGCGTCCAGCACGGTCCGCGCGCACGGCCCACCCTGGTCGAGGCTGCTGGAGAACGCCACCATGCCGTAGCGGGACACCCCGCCGTACGTCGGCTTGACGCCCACGGTGCCGGTGACGGAGGCGGGCTGGCGGATGGAGCCGCCGGTGTCGGTGCCGATGGCGAGCGGCGCCTCGTACGAGGCGAGGGCGGCGGACGAACCACCGCCGGAGCCACCGGGGATCCGGGTCAGGTCCCACGGGTTGCCGGTCGGGCCGTAGGCGCTGTTCTCGGTCGACGACCCCATGGCGAACTCGTCCATGTTGGTCTTGCCGAGGATGACGACGTCGGCGCCGCGCAGCTTCTTCACCAGCGTCGCGTCGTACGGCGGCAGCCAGCCCTCCAGGATCTTCGATCCGACGGTGGTCGGCATGTCCCGGGTGGTGAAGATGTCCTTGAGCGCGAGCGGTACGCCCGCGAGCGGGCCGAGCTTCTCGCCCTTGGCCCGCTTCTCGTCGACGGCCCGGGCCTGGGCGAGAGCGCCCTCCCGGTCGACGTGGAGGAAGGCGTGCACCTTCTCGTCGACGGCCTCGATCCGCGCCAGGTGGGCCTCGGTGACCTCTACGGCGGTGAGCTCACCGGACGCGATCTTCTCCGCGATCTCGGCGGCGGTGAGCTTGATGATGTCCGTCATGTCAGTCCTCCCCCAGGATCTGCGGCACCTTGAAACGCTGCTGCTCCTGGGCGGGCGCGCCGGAGAGCGCCTGCTCGGGGGTGAGCGAGGGACGGACCTCGTCCGCGCGCATGACGTTGGTCAGCGGCAGCGGGTGGGAGGTCGGGGGTACGTCTTGGTCGGCGACCTCGGAGACGCGGGCGACCGCGCCGATGATGTCGTCGAGCTGTCCGGCGAAGTGGTCGAGCTCTTCGTCCTTCAGCTCAAGACGTGCCAGCCGGGCGAGGTGGGCGACCTCCTCGCGCGTGATGCCAGGCATGCAGCGATCCTCAGGGTGAGTGTGATGGTTTTGGCCCAATCCTATGGGGCCGGGCCGCGTGCCCGTTAAACGGTTTGCCCCGAGCGGCCTCCGCCCCTCCCCCACGGGCACGCGGCGAGGCCCGCGCCCCGCACCGCACCGGCGTCCCACCGGGACGCGCCCCGCACCCGGCATCCGGCCGGGGGGCGGCCGTGCGGGGTCGCCACCCGCAGGGGTGGGCGGCGTCCGAACGGCTCCCCTGCCGGGCCCGGGCCCACCTGCCCGAGGAGGCACGCCCGGAGGGGCCGCACCCCACCGCCCACCGGGCGTCCCGGGCCAGGCGCCGCCCCGGCGCGAACCGAAGAGGGCCCACCGCCTTGCCCGTTGCGCCCGCCCGCCCCGCCCACGACCGGGCGGCAGAAACAGACGGGGAAGCCCGACCGGCGATCGGCTGCCCACGGCGGAGAAGCGCGCGGCCCGGGGTTACTGCACCACCTGGTCGGCGCCCTGGGAGGCCGGGGGCGCCGGCGGCGTCGGGGGGAGCGCGCGCGGCGGGCGGTGCCAGCCGGCCTCACCGCGGGCGCGGAGCCAGGCCGTCGCCTCGGCGGGCGGCATCGCCGCGGCGACCAGCCAGCCCTGGACGGCGTCACACCCGAGATCCCTCAGGCGCTCCCAGGTCTCGTCGTCCTCGACGCCCTCGGCGACCACGAGGAGGCCCAGCGAGTGGGCCAGGTCGACGGTGCAGCGGACGATCTCGGCGTCCTCGTTGTCCACCGCGAGCCGTGCCACGAACGAGCGGTCGATCTTGAGCTCGCTCACCGGGAGGCGCCGCAGATGGACCAGGGACGAGTAGCCCGTGCCGAAGTCGTCCAGGGACATCTTCACGCCGTGCCCGGTGAGCCCCGCCAGGGTGTCGGCGGCGCGCTGCGGGTCCTCCAGCAGGACGTGCTCCGTTATCTCGAGCTGGAGCGCGCCCGCCGGTACTCCGTGGCGGGCCAGGCGCGCGGCGACCGCGCCCGCGAAGCCGGGGGTGTGGACGTCGCGGGGCGAGACGTTCACGGCGACGGGGACGTTCAGTCCCTGGGCGCGCCACTTGGCGACCTGGCCGAGCGCCGTCTCCAGGACGTACTCCGTGAGGTGCGGCATCAGCCCGGAGGACTCGGCGATGGCGATGAACTCGTCGGGCGGGACCTTGCCGCGTTCCGGGTGCACCCAGCGCACCAGCGCCTCCAGCCCGGCGACATGCCCGTCGAAGCGGACCTTCGGCTGGTAGTGCAGCTCGACGTCGCCGGCGTCCAGGGCGCGCCGCAGGTCGCCGAGGAGGCCGAGCCGGTCGGGGGTGTTGGAGTCGCGCTTCGACTCGTACACCTCGACGCCCGTGCGGTCGCGCTTGGCCTGGTACATGGCGACGTCCGCCCGCTGGAGCAGTCCTTCCGCGTCCAGCGCGTGGTCGGGGAAGACGGCGACGCCCGCGCTGGCCTCCAGGACCAGCGTCAGCCCGTCGAGGTCGAGCGGCGAGGACAGTTCGGCGGCGAGCTGCCGGGCGACCCGCTGGGCGCTGGTCGTGGAGTCGGCGACCGGCAGGAGTACGGCGAACTCGTCACCGCCGAGCCGGGCGGCCTCCGCGCCGCGCGGCAGCGCCAGCCGCAGCCGGTCGGCGATCTGGAGCAGCAGCCGGTCGCCCGCCAGATGACCGAGCGTGTCATTGACCGACCGGAAGCGATCCAGGTCGATCAGCACCAGAGCCGCCCTGACTCCCTCGCCCTCGGCCTCCTCCAGCGCGGACCAGGTCCGCTCCAGCAGCCACTGACGGTTGGGCAACCCGGTCAGCGGGTCGCGCAGTTGTTCCTCCGCCCGCGCGCGGGCGATCCAGAGCGTGGAGTCCAGGGCGATCAGCGGTACGGCGAACAGCGGCAGCATCACCGGCAGCGCGACGGCGACGACACAGATCAGCGGCGCGATGCCGAGCAGCGCGACCGCCACGAGCCCCTGCCGCAGCAGCGCCGTCCGGGCGGCGGTGGGCAGGCCGGCGCACTGCGGGGCGAGGGTGTACCACAGCAGCAGCCGGGTCACCACCAGATACGCGGCGGCCGCCAGCGCGACTTCCGGAACGGCCTCGATACCCCATTCGAGGGGCTGCCACGGCCGTTCGACCGTCGGCACGTCCCCGAACGCGGCGAGAATCAGGGCCGCCGCTCCTATGCCGAGGATGTCCGCCGCACCGTGCAGCAGCCCCTGCCGCCAGCGGTGCCGCCGCGCCGCGCCGACCAGGACGACGACAGCGAGGCTGACCAGTCCGGCCGGTACCCAGCCGTACAGGAGCAGCACGGCCAGGGTGAGCGCGGCGCCCGAGCCCGTGCCACCCCACCAGCGGTCGCGGCCGAGTGCGACGAGGTGGCCGACGATGATGCCGGTGAGCACGGCGAGCGACCAGCCGGCCGTGGCGCCGGGGAAGAGGGCGTTGCCGCCGCTCACGGCGCCGTACAGCCCTGCCGTGAGGACGAGGGCGGCGACGGTCATGACGACGTTCGGGAGCCTGGAGCCGATGCCCGTGCGGGCCGCGTACGCACGCGGCCGTGAGACCGGGGCGGCACTCTCGGTCGGTTTCATTCCGTCCCTCTCACAGCCGGCGGTGCCGTTGCCACGCGTTGGCCCGTTGTCATGCCGGCACGGCCGGAACCAGCCCCCGGCCGGGCACGACAGGCGCCGTCTCAACAGTAGGCCGCTGAAGGCTTCGACGGGCAGCGCTCTACTGGTCTTGCCCGAATGCGACCCGGCCACCCTTATCCATCTGGTATGCGCTGAACGGGTGACCTCCACGCGGCTTTCCCCGGCCTACTGTTCGAGCGGAACCGCCACCTCGCGAGCGGCGTCCGCACCCTGTTCCAGCAGCACACGGAAGCCGTCCTCGTCCAGAACCGGAACCTTCAGCTGCATCGCCTTGTCGTACTTCGAACCAGGGTTGTCACCCACAACTACGAAGGCGGTCTTCTTCGAAACGGAACCGGTCACTTTCGCTCCACGGCTCTGGAGGGCCTCTTTTGCGCCATCCCTGGTGTGGTTCTGGAGGGTGCCGGTGACGACGACGGTCAAACCCTCCAGGGGACGCGGCCCCTCGTCCTCGCCCGAGCCCTCCTCCTCCATCCGGACCCCGGCCGCCCGCCACTTGCGCAGGATCTCCCGGTGCCAGTCCACCTCGAACCACTGCTTGAGGGAGGCCGCGATGGTGGGACCGACACCCTCGACGGCGGCCAGCTCCGCCTCGTCCGCCTGCTCGATCCGCTCGATCGAGCGGAACTCTCGCGCCAGCGCCTCCGCCGCCACCGGCCCGACATGACGGATCGACAGGCCGGTGATGATCCGGGCCAGCGGCCGCTGCTTGGCCGCCGCGATGTTCTCCAGCATCGCCAGCGCGTTCTTGCGCGGCTCGCCCTGCTGGTTGGCGAAGATCGTGACGATCTTCTCCTCCCCCGTCTTGGGATCACGCTTCGGCAGGCCGCTGTCCTGGTCCAGGACGTACGCCCTGATGGGCAGCAACTGCTCGATGGTCAGGTCGAACAGGTCGCCCTCGTCCACCAGCGGCGGCTCGGCGGGCTCCAGGGGCTTGGTCAGCGCGGCCGCCGCCACATAGCCGAAGTTCTCGATGTCCAGGCACTTGCGCCCGGCGAGGTAGAAGAGGCGCTCGCGCAGCTGCGCCGGGCAGGTACGGCCGTTCGGGCAGCGCAGGTCGACGTCGCCCTCCTTCATCGGCCGCAGCGGTGTACCGCACTCGGGGCACTCGGCGGGCATGACGAACTCCCGCTCCGTGCCGTCCCGCAGGTCCGCGACCGGCCCGAGGATCTCCGGGATGACGTCACCGGCCTTGCGGAGCACCACCGTGTCGCCGATGAGGACACCCTTGGCCTTCACCACGTCCTGGTTGTGCAGGGTGGCGAACTCGACCTCGGAGCCCGCGACCGTGACCGGCTCGACCTGCGCGTACGGCGTCACCCGGCCCGTGCGGCCCACACCCACACGGATGTTCACCAGTTTGGTGTTGACCTCCTCCGGCGCGTACTTCCACGCGATCGCCCAGCGCGGCGCCCGTGAGGTGGAGCCGAGCCGGCCCTGGAGCGGGATCTCGTCGAGCTTGACGACCACGCCGTCGATCTCGTGCTCCACCGAGTGCCGGTTCTCACCGAAGTACGCGATGAACTCCCGCACCCCGGCGATGCCGTCGACCACCTTGTTGTGCCGGGCGGTCGGCAGCCCCCACTCGCGCAGCAGCTCGTACGCCTCCGACAGCCGGCCGATCTCCAGGCCGTCGCGCGCCCCGATGCCGTGCACCACCATGCGAAGCGGGCGGGTGGCCGTGACCTTCGGGTCCTTCTGGCGCAGCGAACCGGCCGCCGCGTTGCGCGGGTTGGCGAAGGGCTTGTCCCCGGACTCGACCAGACGGGCGTTGAGCTCCTCGAACTTCTCCATCGGGAAGTAGACCTCGCCCCGGATCTCGACGAGGTCCGGGATCCGGTCGCCCTTCAGCCGGTCGGGCACGTCCGAGATCGTGCGGATGTTCGGCGTGATGTCCTCACCCGTACGGCCGTCGCCGCGCGTGGCCGCGCGCGTGAGGCGCCCCTTCTCGTACGTCAGGTTGACGGCGAGGCCGTCGACCTTCAACTCGCACAGGAAGTGGTACTCCGAGGTGCCGACCTCCTTGGCGACGCGGTCCGCCCACCCGGCCAGCTCCTCGTCGTCGAAGGCGTTGTCCAGCGACAGCATCCGCTCGCGGTGCTGGACGGCCGTGAACTCCGTCGCGTACGACCCCGCGACCTTCTGGGTCGGCGAATCGGGCGTACGGAGCTCCGGATACTCCTCCTCCAGAGCCTCCAGCGAGCGCAGCAGCCTGTCGAACTCGGCGTCGCTGACGACCGGCTGATCCTTCACGTAGTACCGGAAGCGGTGCTCCTCGACCTGCTCGGCCAGCTGCGCGTGCTTGTCCCGTGCCTCCGCCGGCACGACGTCCTGCTGTTCGACAGCCACCGTCATTCCTCCCGTTACTGACGTCACTCAGGGTTGTCCGCGAGCGATCTCGCCGCCTGGACGCAGTGGGCGAGCGCGGCGCGGGCGTACGCGGGCGAGGCACCCGCCAGCCCGCATGACGGGGTGACCACCAGCGACTCGGCGAGAGTCCCCGGATCCAGCCCCAGCCTGCGCCACAGCGTCCTGACACCCATGACGCTACCGGCAGGGTCTGACAATGGAACGTCGGCCGACTCGACGACGCCCACCAACAGCCTCGTGCCTCCCTCGACCGCCTCCCCGATCTGCTCCTCGTCACGCTCCGTGAGCAGCCCGAAATCGAACGAGATACCCGCCGCACCGGCGCGCCGCAGCAGCGCGAACGGCACGTCGGGGGCGCACGAGTGCACGATCACGGGCCCGTGGCCGTCGTTCACCGCGACGATGTCGCGGAGCGCGCTCTCCACGACCTGCCGGTCCACCGCCCGGTACGTGCGGTAACCGCTCGCGGTCCGCACCCGTCCGCTCAGCACGGCGGTGAGGGAAGGCTCGTCGAGCTGGAGCGCCACCCGCGCGCCCGGCACCCGGCGCCGCACCTCCGCGAGGTGGGCGCGCAGCCCCTCCGCCAGCGAGGCCGCCAGGTCCCGGCAGGCACCCGGGTCGCCGAGGACCGCCTCGCCGCCGCGCAGCTCCAGGGCGGCGGCCAGCGTCCACGGCCCCACGGCCTGGACCTTCAGGAGCCCCTCGTACCCCTGGGTGAACTCCTCCAGGGCGTCGAGGTCCTCCCCCATCCACGACCTGGCCCGCCGCGTGTCACGGCCGGGCCGGTCGCTGACCCGCCAGCCGCTCGGCTCGACGTGCGCGTACATCTCCACGAGCAGCCCGATGGTCCGCCCGATCATGTCGGCGCCCGGGCCGCGCGCGGGCAGCTCGGCGAGGTACGGGAAGTCCTCGAAGGTGCCGGTGACCGTCCTGGCGGCCTCCCGCGCGTCGCCGCCCGGCATGGACCCGATCCCGGTGGCCGGACCCCAGCTGAAGTCGTCGTCGCTCATCGTCCGGGCCGCACCGTCAGGTCGTTGATCTCCGCGTCGCGCGGCAGGTCGAGGGCGGTCAGGATCGCCGTGGCGACCGACTCCGGGTCGATCCAGCGGGAGGCGTCGTACTCCTTGCCCTCCTGCTGGTGCACCTTGGCCTGCATGGGGCTGGCCGTGCGGCCCGGGTAGACGGACGTGACGCGTACGCCGGCCGCGTGCTCCTCGTGGCGCAGCGAGTCGGCGAGCGCCTTGAGACCGTGCTTGGAGGCGGCGTACGCGGACCACTCGGCGTGCGCGTTCAGACCGGCGCCGGAGTTGACGAACACCACGTGTCCTTGGGAGACGCGCAGCTGCGGCAGGAGGAGCCGGGTCAGTTCGGCGGGCGCGACGAGGTTCACCTCCAGCTGGCTCCGCCAGGCCTTGGTGGTGAGGTCGCCGACCCGTCCGAGGTCGACGACGCCCGCGATGTGCAGCAGCGAGTCGAGCCGGTCGGGAAGGGTCTGGTGGGAGAAGGCCCAGGAGAGCCGGTCGGGACTGGCGAGGTCGCCGACGAGCGCGCGGGCACCCGGGTAGGTGCCGGCCAGTTCCTTGGCGCGTCCGGCGTCGCGGGCCAGCAGGACGAGTTCGTCGCCCCGTTCGTGCAGGCGGCGGGCGACGGCCGCGCCGATGCCGGAACCCGCCCCGGTGATCATGTGTGTAGCCATACAGGCCATGCTCGCATCCGGACGGCGCCTACCGGATCCCGGCGCTCTCCTCCAGGTACGCGAGGGCCGAGACCCCGTCCTCTGCGAAGAACACCAGGTCGGTGAGCGGCAGTGGCAGGAACCCCTCGGCCTCCATGCGCCGGAACTGCTCCTTGAGCCCGTCGTAGAAGCCGGCCGCGTTGAGCAGCACCACCGGCTTGGTGTGCTTGCCGTGCTTCTTCAGCTCCAGGATCTCGGTCGCCTCGTCGAGGGTGCCGGTCCCGCCCACCATGATGACGACCGCGTCGGCCCTGGACAGCATCAGCGCCTTCCGCTCGGCCAGGTCCCCGGCGAACACCATCTCGTCGGCACCGGCCCGCGCCTTGGCGGCCAGGAAGTCCACGGACACGCCGACGAGCCGCCCGCCCGCCTCCTGGACGCCGTCCGCCACGACCTTCATCAGACCGGTGTCGCTGCCGCCCCACACCAGGCAGTGGCCACCCTTGCCGAGCAGCTCGGCGAACTCGCGGGCGGGCACGGTGTAGCGGTCGTCGAGGTCGGCGGCGGAGAGGAAGACGCAGATGTTCATGGCCGAACGGTACGGGGAATCACCCGCGCGGCGGGTCCGTTGAACCGGTTATGACGACGGGACACCGCATCACCATCGAGCAGGCCACCGATCACGTACGAGTCGTCCATGACGGGCAGCTGATCGCCGAGAGCCGGCGGCCGCTCGTCCTGCGCGAGACGGGCTGCCCCGCGCGCTACTACCTGCCCGCCGAGGACGTCCGAACGGACCTGCTCTCGGCGTCCGGCACCCACACGTACTGCCCGTTCAAGGGAACGGCGTCCTACTGGTCCCTGCCCGGGGCGAAGGACGCGGTGTGGGCGTACCCCGACCCCAAGCCCGGGGTCGCCGAGATCCAGAACCACTTCTGCTTCTACGAGGCCGAGGTGGTGTGACGGCGAGCGATCACGTTCCGCGCCCGGCGCAGGTCCGACTCGGCCTGGGCGACTGCGCGCGGGTTCCGAGCGGAACGATCACGCCGGGCGACGGCTCGCCACTGTTCCCGGTGAGCGGTGCGCCGCGCCCGGGACCCGGTGAGCAACGGCTCACCGCGCCGCCGGCCCGGAGGACGGGACGGGCGCCTCGGCGGACCAGAACGCGGAACGGACGTTGGGGGTGGGGATCTGCCCGAGTGGGTAGGCGGGGCCGTTGGGTTCGGAGGCGGGCTCGGCGACGTCCGACTTGGCTACGCAGGGGGTGATGACTTCGAAGTGAACTTGCCCCTTGTAGCCCACGTCCAAGGCCAGTTGGAACCCATCCGGAGACCTGGCGAAGATCGCTGGCATCTCTCGATCCCGGTTCACTGAAGTGATCGTGTAGCCGCTCTTTCTCCAGAACCGTTCGACCACACCGAGAAAGTTTCCCCGTCTTTGCTCCGAGATGATGGTTGTCACCGTCCTTCGGCGATTCACATTGCAGCTGCCCGCTGTGGTGACGTGGTGGGCCCAGTGGATCTCCGGCACGACAGCACTGAGCGTGGCATCCAGCATGGCATCGGCTTGCTCTGCGGCTTGCTGCATGTCCATCTTTTCAGCTCCTTTCCCTCCGGCGCTCCCGCCAGCGAGGCTGCAGCCAGCGACCAGTGCCCCGACCAAAAAAGTGACCGCTGGAGTTGCACGCCACACGCCTGTCATCGCCACCTCTCCGTAGTGATCTTCTCGGGTCTGCCGCCGACAATCCTGGCGATGTTGCTCGCTGATTCCGCGTCCAGTGTCGGGTCGAAATACTGGGAATGCGCGTCCATCAGCCCCAGCTGCAGCCCTTCCGAGGCGCTCACACCAGCGAGCGGAGGCCCGGGGTCGACCTTGAAGCGTTGTGCGCCGAAGGCCTCGCTCGCCGGATCCCTACCGAAGTAGTTGTCGTCGTTCCCCCGGTCGAAGACGTCGCCGTAGACAAGCGATCCGACTGGGCCGGCGAAAGCCATTTCGCCCTTCGTCGGGGCCCTGGTGACCAGGTCGTTGTCGGCCGCGCCGACGAAGACGTGGCTTTCGTCGACACCGAGATCCCCCGCTTTGTCGACGCCTACACCGGGGCTGCCGAGCAGGATTACGTCGTCGACGCCTGGGATGCCGCCGGATTGTTGGGCCGCCGTGCCAACGGTGTACGAGCCGTAGGAGTGGCCGATCGCCGTGAGGTGAGGGTCATGATTGGTGTTCGTGGCCTCCAGCCCCGCCATGAACTGGTTGTACGCAGGGGCTCCTCTGCGCGCGTCACCGTCACTCATGACGTCTGCGAGCTGAGGAGCGTCGTAACCCAGCCAGATGATGGAGGCACTGGACGGATCCACCCTCTGCGCCCCGACCGCCGTATCCCTGGCCCTCTTCATCGTGTCCTCGACGAACTCTCCGTTCAGCTTCGTGCCCAGGCCCGGTACGTACGCCGACACGTTCCGCGCCGTGTCCGGGTTGCCGTAGGCGACGATGGCGCGGCCGTTGCCGTCGTCGCCGATGCCCAGCAGGTACATCGGCGGGACGCTCGGTTCGCGGAGCTTGTCCTGGATCATGCGGAGCGCCTCGAGCTTCGTCCGCGAGTCGTCGTCGTTCCGCCGCGCCAGCTCGTCGATGAGCACCGGCAGGTAGTTGCGGTTGGCCTCGTCGCGTACCGCCGCCGGGATGCCGTCCAGGCCGCCGATGAGGTCAGGGGCGATGTCGATGTACTCGCGGCGCTGCTCCTCGGGGAGGCCGTCCCACCAGGCCTTGACGTCGGCCGGGGACCTGTCGGCGGGGATCCCGGCGCCGAGGTGCCCTCCCGTCACGGCACGGACGCCCGCGGTGTCTCGGGCGGCGTCCGCGAGGGTGGACGCGGTGACGTCGAGGCCCTTCTCCGCCTTGAGCCGGTCCAGCGTCGCGGCGTACTCGCGGTCGATGTCGGCCGCCGCACGGACGGCGCGTGCGATGCGGTCCGCGATGGCCTGGGCCTTCTCCGCGTTCGGGTTGAGCGGCTTCACGGCCGGGGCCGGACCGGCCAGGGCCGGTGCCCGGTCCAGGGGGAGACGTCCGTCGCCATGGGCGCGGCCGCCCGGGGTGCGGGTATCACCCGCAAGGGTGGGCGTGGTGGCGGCCGGGAAGCTGACGGAGCCGTCCTCGTGGACGGTGAACCGCAGCTCGGCCGCCTCGTCCAGGGCCTGCCGCAACTGCCGCTGCGGCTCCGCCAGATCGGCCGCCAGGGCGTTCAGGGTGGTCCGGATGAGGCCGCACTCGGTGTGCAGGTACTGGTAGTTGCGGCTCAGCCGCTGGAGGCGTCCGAGGACCGCCGCGGCGGACCGGCTCTCCTGCGTCTCCCGCAGCCGGGCCGCCATCAGGCGGTCCACGCGGACGCGGTCCGAGCGGGACCGGCCGGAGACCTCGTGCCACGCGTCGCCCGCGCCCTCCAGCACCGTCGGCTTGAGGTCCCGCAGGGCGCGCCAGGTGAGGGTGGTGCCGCTCACCGGCGTCCACCGTCCCGCTGGGCACCCTCCAAGGAGTGCCCCACCGCCGTGTCGGTCTCGCCCATCTCCTTGGCGACCTTCGACAGGGCGCCGGTCAGGTACGCGCACTCGTCCCGTACCGCGGCGAGGCGCTCCTCCCAGGAGGCCAGTACGGCCCGTAAGGAGGCCACGGACGTCAGGCCGGCTCCCGCGGCACCGAGTCCCTCGTGGCCGGTGCCGAGCGAGCGGCGACCGGTCTCGGTCCGCACGCGCAGCTCGTCCGCGGTGCCGGACGCGCCGGTCCAGGGTCCGCCGCTGTGCTTCAGCACGCCGCGCCCCGGCGCGAGGTCCAGCAGTTCCTGCCACCGCTGCGTATGGGTCACGTACGCCATCCCCCGCACGTCGAAGGTCACGCACAGCGACACACTGTGCGCGCGGCGACGTTAGCGCGGGTGGCGACAGGGCGCGCACGGGCGTCGGCGGCCCGGTCACCCGGGTTGACGCCCGTGCGCTCAGGCGCTGACCGCCGTCCGGCGGGTCGTCGTGGCGATGGTGGCCGAGCCGACGACACGGGTGCCGTCGTAGAGGACGATCGCCTGGCCGGGGGCGACTCCGCGGACGGGCTGCTGGAAGGTGACGCGCAGCTCGCCGTCCTCCAGGGTGGCCGCGACCGGGGTCTCGTCGCCGTGCGCGCGGAGCTGGGCCGTGTAGGTGCCGGGGCCCGAGGGGGGCGTGCCGCACCAGCGGGGCCTGATGGCGGTCAGGGCGGTGACGTCGAGGGCGTCGGCGGGGCCCACCGTCACGGTGTTGTTCACGGGCGAGATGTCCAGGACGTAGCGGGGCTTGCCGTCCGGGGCGGGGTGACCGATGCGCAGGCCTTTGCGCTGGCCGATGGTGAAGCCGTACGCGCCCTCGTGGGTGCCGACCTTGGTGCCGGACTCGTCGACGATGTCCCCCTCCAGCGTCCCCAGGCGGGAGGCGAGGAACCCCTGGGTGTCGCCGTCCGCGATGAAGCAGATGTCGTGGCTGTCGGGCTTCTTCGCCACGGCCAGCCCCCGGCGCTCCGCCTCCGCGCGGATCTCGTCCTTGGTGGTGAGGGTGTCGCCCAGCGGGAACATCGCGTGCGCGAGCTGCTTCTCGTCCAGGACGCCGAGGACGTACGACTGGTCCTTGGCCATGTCCGAGGCGCGGTGGAGCTCCCGGGTGCCGTCCTCGCGGGTCACGACCGTGGCGTAGTGGCCGGTGCAGACCGCGTCGAAGCCCAGGGCCAGCGCCTTGTCCAGCAGCGCCGCGAACTTGATCTTCTCGTTGCAGCGCAGGCACGGGTTGGGGGTGCGTCCGGCCTCGTACTCGGCGATGAAGTCGTCGACGACGTCCTCACGGAACCGCTCGGCCAGGTCCCACACGTAGAACGGGATGCCGATGACGTCGGCGGCGCGGCGGGCGTCGCGCGAGTCCTCGATGGTGCAACAGCCACGGGCGCCGGTGCGGAAGGACTGAGGGTTCGCGGACAGGGCGAGGTGCACCCCGGTGACGTCGTGGCCGGCCTCTGCGGCGCGGGCGGCGGCGACGGCGGAGTCCACACCGCCCGACATGGCGGCGAGCACACGGAGGGGGCGCTGGGGAGTCTGAGTCATAGCCCTACCAGGGTACGGGCCCCGGGAACCATGGGCGCGCGAGTATGCGTTCACGGTCACATGGGAGACAAGAAGCCGGGTGCGGTGGGCCGTCGCGCGGTGCTGATCGGCGGCGGGGCGGCCCTCGTGGGCGGGGCGGTGCTGGCGCGGGACGAGCTGCGGCGTGCCTGGTACCGGGTGCCCGGTGTGGAGAAGGAGCGGGTGGAAGGGGAGCTGGACCACGCGGGCGCGGAGTGGACGGCGGCGTCACCGGCGAACTGGCGGCGGGCGGACCGTCCGGACGACTTCACCATCGACCGGGTCGTGATCCATGTCGTCCAGGGCAGCTTTCCCATCGCCCTGAAGGTGTTCAAGGACCCGGGGCACGGTGCGGCGACGCATTACGTCGTACGCAAGGACGGGCACGTCGCGCAGATGATCCGCGAGCTGGACGTGGCCTTCCACGCGGGCGACCGGGACATGAACGAGCGCAGCATCGGCATCGAGCACGAAGGGTTCGTGGACCGGCCCCGGGACTTCACGGACGCGATGTACGCCTCGTCGGCGCGGCTCACGGCGGGGATATGCGCGCGGTACGGGATACCGGTGGACCGCGAGCACATCATCGGCCATGTGGAGGTGCGGGGCACCGACCACACCGATCCCGGTCCGCACTGGGACTGGGACAGGTACATGAGACTGGTCCGGGACGCCTCCCGGCCGTCCGCGACGGCTAGCTGAGGCCGGCGGTCCTGGCGCGTTCCACCGCCGGGCCGATGGCGTTGGCGACCGCCTCGACGTCGGCGCGGGTCGAGGTGTGGCCGAGCGTGAAGCGGAGCGTGCCGCGCGCCAGGTCCGGGTCGGTTCCGGTGGCCAGCAGCACGTGGCTCGGCTGCGCCACGCCGGCGGTGCAGGCCGAGCCGGTGGAGCACTCGATCCCCTGAGCGTCCAGGAGCAGCAGCAGCGAGTCGCCCTCGCAGCCCGGGAAGGTGAAGTGGGCGTTGGCGGGCAGGCGGCCCTCCGGGGCCGGGTCACCGCCGAGCACCGCGTCCGGGACGGCCGTGACGACGGCGTCGACCAGCTCGTCGCGCAGGGCCCCGATCCCGCGGGCGTACTCCTCGCGGCGTTCGGCCGCCAGCCGCCCCGCCACCGCGAAGGCGGCGACGGCCGGGACGTCGAGGGTGCCGGAGCGGACGTGGCGCTCCTGGCCGCCGCCGTGCAGCACCGGGACCGGGCTGTACTCACGGCCGAGGAGCAGGGCCCCGATGCCGTAGGGGCCGCCGATCTTGTGGCTGGAAACCGTCATGGCGGCGAGGCCGGAGTCGGCGAAGCCGACCGGGACCTGGCCGAACGCCTGGACGGCGTCGGAGTGCAGCGGGACGTCGAACTCGCGCGCCACGGCGGCCAGTTCCCGTACCGGCATGACGGTGCCGATCTCGTTGTTGGCCCACATCACGGTGGCGAGGGCGACGCTCGACGGGTCGCGCTCGACGGCCTCCCGGAGCGCCTCGGGGTGCACGCGCCCGTACCGGTCCACGGGCAGGTACTCGACGGTGGCCCCCTCGTGCTCGCCCAGCCAGTGGACGGCGTCGAGGACGGCGTGGTGCTCGACGGGGCTGGCCAGCACCCTCACGCGGCGCGGGTCGGCGTCCCGGCGGGCCCAGTACAGGCCCTTGACGGCGAGGTTGTCCGCCTCCGTGCCGCCGGAGGTCAGGACGACCTCGCTGGGGCGCGCCCCGAGGGCCTCGGCGAGGGCCTCGCGGGCCTCCTCGACGGTACGACGGGCCCGGCGGCCGGCGGCGTGCAGCGAGGACGCGTTGCCCGTGACGGCGAGCTGGGCGGTCATCGCCTCGATCGCCTCCGGCAGCATCGGAGTGGTCGCGGCGTGGTCGAGGTAAGCCATGGTGCGACGATTCTACGAGCCCCTCGCCGAACGTCGTTCAGCGCCGTACCGACCGGATCGGCCGGGCATGCGTCTCGGCATGCTCTCGGCGTGCGGCTCGGCGTGCGGCTCGGCTTGCGGCCCGCCGCGTCAGGCGATGCTCCAGGACACGGTGCCGTCCAGGGTGACCAGCGTGGCCAGCACCGCGAGGTCGGCGATGCCGAGTCCGAGGCCGAACGTTGCCCGCCCCCGGCGTGTGGTGCCACGGCGGAGGGCGAGGACGGCGAGTCCGATGGCGATGGGTCCCAGCAGGATGTTCATCACCAGCAGGCCCACCAGCCCCAGGACGAACGAGGCGACGGCCATCCCGTCGGCATCACGGACCCGGTCCCGGACGCGGCCGCGACCGCCGACGCGGGTGCCGGTGCCGATGCGGGCGTCGGTGCCGGTGCGGGCGTCGGTGCCGGCGCGGGCGTCGGCGTGGTTCCGGGTGGTGCGAGAACCGTGTGCGGTGAGTTCCATGGCGGCCTCCTCAGCGGTGCTGTCGTTCACGTACGGCGAAGACCAGAAGCCAGACGCCGATGACGGTCGCGGCGACGAGAGTGACCGGGACGGGCACATGGGCCACGGTCCCGAGGACGACACCCAGCATCAGCAGGGCGGCGACGATGGCGAACATCGGTGGACCTCCCTCGGAGGTTGATGAACAGTTGTTTACTGACTACCCAGCCTAGCGAGCTTCATCATTGGATCGATCCGGAGAACGGTTGTTTACTGAATGGCATGAGTCACACCTCCGGCATCCGGCAGGCCCAGAAGCAGAGAACCCGTCAGGCGCTCCTGGACGCCGCCCTCCGGCTACTGGAGGAACAGAGCCTGAGCAGCCTCGGCCTGCGCGAGGTGACCCGCGCGGTCGGCGTCGCCCCGGCGGCCTTCTACCGGCACTTCCGCGACACCGCGGACCTCGGCGTCGCCCTTGTCGACGAGGCCCTGGGCAGCCTGCACGGCACGATCCGTACGACCCTGGCGACGACCGGCGAGAGCGACGAACGGATCGCCGCCGCCGTCGAGTTGATCGCCGGGCTCGTACGCGGGTACCCCGCTCACGTCCGATTCATCGCCCGCGAACGACATGGCGGCGTGGCGCCCGTGCGCGAGGCGATCGGCGGCCAACTCGACCTGTTCGTCCGGGAGGTGGCGGACGAACTGGCGGAGCACCCCGAGAGCGAGGGGTGGATCCCCGACGACCTGCGGATGCTCGCCGGACTGTACGTCGACCACATGGTGATGACCGCCTCGGAGTTCCTGGCCACGCCCGAGGCCGACTGGGACGGGGTGGCGCGGACGGCCCGGCGCCAGCTGCGCCTGGTCAGCCTCGGGCGCCGCCACTGGCTGGACTGACCGCACCGCCCGGACCGGCACCCCCGTCCGGGCCGGCACCACCCCCCGCTTCGGCACCACCCGCCGTCTCGGCACCCCCGCCCCGACCGGCACCACCCGCCGCCTCGGCACCCCCACCCCGACCTGCCTCCCCGTCCGGGCCGGTGCCACCCGCCGGCTCGGGCTCCCCGTACAGCCGCACCACCGCCGCCGCCCGGCGGGCCAGTTCGGCACGCACCTCGGGTGGGTCGAGGACCTCCAGGCTGGGCCCGAAGGCCAGCAGCCCACGGGCATGGCGCACGTCCGGGAAGGCGAGCTCCACCCGCGCCCACTCCCCCGCCGCCTCCGGCTCCCGCACGAGGTGCGCGCCGTGGATCCGCACGAACAGGTCGAGCCGTGAGGAACGCACCCGGGCCCGTACGCGCAACCCCGCGGGCCGGTCCTCCACCTGGCGCCGCAGCACCTCCCACACGTCCCCGAGCTCCACCCCGGCGCGTCTGCGCACCGGCCGGTCGCTGACGTCCGCGCGCCGGATCCGGTCCACCCGGTAAAGGCGGGGCGCGCCGCGGTGGTCGGCGACCAGGTACCAGACGCCCGCCTTGGCCACGAGCCCGTACGGGTCGACGGTGTACGCCCTCGGCGTCCCCGTACCGCTGTGCCGGTAGCGCAGCCGCAGCCGCCGGTCGGCGAGGACGGCGTCGTGCAGGACGCCCAGGTCGATGGCGGGGCCCGGGGCGCGGAGCCAGCGGTCGGGATCGACGAGGATGCGGCGGCTGGTCAGCTCGGCCGCCGGGCGGTGCGACTCGGGCAGGGCGGCCATGATCTTGCGGAGCGCCGAGCCGAGGGCCCGGTCGAGCCCGAGGGCGGCGTGCGTGCCCCGCGCGGCGAGGACGAACAGGGCGCGGGACTCGTCGGCGGTCAGCCCGGTGACGTCCGTCCGGAAGCCCGGCAGCAGCGCGATGCCCCCGTGCCGGCCGCGCTCGGCGTACACCGGGACGCCGGACGCGGAGAGCGCCTCGACGTCCCGGTAGATGGTGCGTACGGAGACGTCGAGGCGCTCGGCGAGTTCGGTCGCGGGGACGAGGCCCCGGGTCTGGAGGAGCAGGAGGATCGACAGCAGCCGGTCGGACTTCACCCCACGACACTAGGGCGTGCCCCGTCGGCCCCGACCGGGCCGGTCCGCACCGGCGGGTGTCCCCTAGCCCCGTGGTGCGCGCGCGAGTTGCCGGGACTGGGCGACCAGGCGGTCGGCGCTGTCCCAGACCTCGGCGTCCTCCTCCAGGAAACCGCCCGCGAGGTTCCTGGTGGTGATGGAGACCCGCAGCGGACCGGGGGCGGGCCGGCACCGTATGTGGGCGGTGAGCTCCACGGTCGGGGTCCAGCCGGTGAGGCCGAGCTCGAAGGAGGTCGGGGGCAGGGCGTCGACGGTGAGCAGGAGCGACAGCGGGTCGGGCTCACGGCCGTCGGCCAGGCCGAACCAGGCGCGCATCTCGCCCTTGCCGGACGGGGCGCCGACCGCCCAGCCGAGGGTGGTGGGGTCGAGCTTGATGTCGAGCCGCTCGGTGATGGCGGAGGAGCCGGGGATGGGCGCGGGGCCGTCGCCCGGGCCGAGGCAGTGCTCGCGCGGCGGGATGGCGGGCGGCTTGGCCGTCGTCCGTACGTCGTCGGGCAGGGCGTCCAGGTCGCCGTAGGAGGCGAGGACCCGGATGCGCTCGACCTCGGTGCCGTCCTCCGCGTACTGGAAGAGCGAGGCCTGGCCGGTGGAGAGGGTGCGGCCGGCACGGACCGTCTCCGTCCGCACCACGGCGGGGCCGGGCACCGACGGCGTCAGGTAGTGCGCCGAGATCGTGAACGGGTGCGGGTGCGGCAGGGCGTCGCCGAGTGCGCGGCCGAGCAGCGCGAGCAGGTAGCCGCCGTTGACGGCGTGGATGATCGTCCAGCCGGCGGAGAGCTCCGCGTCGTAGACGCCGGGCTCGCGGAGGGTCACCGCGGTGTCGCGGTCGAACTCGCTGTCCATGCCCGGCACAGTACAACAGCCAATTACTAAGCGGTAGCTTTCCCGGGGAGCTGCTCCTCCCTGGCCGCCGAGCGACGGTTCCACGCACGGGGCGCGCGCCAGTGGAAGCGCAGGGCGAGCAGACGCAGCACGAAGGTGGTGACGGCGGCGAGGGCACTGGTGAAAGGGTTCAGCATCCCGAAGTGGATGCAGAGCGCGACCATGGTGGCGCCCACGACGGCCGGCACCGCGTACAGGTCCCGGTCCCAGCGGAGCAGGGACGGCACCTCGTTGGCGAGTACGTCGCGCAGCACGCCGCCGCCGACGCCGGTGGCCAGGCCCAGCACGGCGGAGAACGTGAGGCCGAGGCCGTACTCGTGCGCCTTGGTCGTGCCCGCGACGCAGAAGAGCCCCAGCCCGGCGGCGTCGAAGACGTTCACGGCGGCCTGGGTCCGCTCGACCACGGGGTGCAGGAAGAAGACGAGCACGGTGGCGACCAGGGGCATGACGAAGTACCCCAGGTCGGTGAACGCGGCGGGCGGTACGGCGCCGATGACCAGATCCCGGAACAGCCCTCCGCCCAGGGCCGTGACCTCGGCGAGGACGGCCATGCCGAACACGTCGAAGTTCTTGCGCACCGCGAGCAGGGCGCCGGAGATCGCGAACACGAAGATGCCGGCGAGGTCGAGCGCGTGTTGCACGGTGGGGGTGAAGAATTCCTGGAGCACCGCCCAATTGTGCCGGTTCCCCCGGTGGCTCCGGCCCGCACGCGACGGCCCACTCCTGCCTGGCCGCCGGGGAACCGGTCACGGCGGCGGTCGCGGGGCGGGACGCGGCGCGGTCGCGGGACCGGGCAGGGAGGCACGGACCCGGCCACGGGGCGGGCACGGGACCGGGCGCGGAGTAGGGGCAGAGGGCCGCCGCCCACGGGCCCGCCAAGCGCCCTCCGCGGCCCGCCGGGGCCGGATGACCGGCGCGCTGCTAGGGTGCGCCGCGACAGGCGAGGGGGAGCAGTATGGATGACCGGGCCGCGTACAGGCTGCAGTTGGCACCGGGCTTCCCGGGGCGCGTGCCGCGCCAGGCGCTCGCGGCGCTGGCGCCCACGGCGCTGTTCAGCGCGTACGGCGTATGGGTGGCCGGCGACCTCACGGCCGCCTGGCTTCTCGTCGTCACCGCGGCGTCCTTCAGCGTGTCCCTCTTCGCGGTGCTGGCGGCCCATGTGGGGACCGGGACCCTGCGCGTCGACGAGGACGGCATCACGGCCGGCCGGCGCGAGCTGATTCCCTGGGACGACATCCGGTTCGTCGTCCTCCACGGCCGGGTGCTCCAGGTGCGGTTGCACCGGCACGGCTCGTCCCAGCCGTTGGTGAACGTCCACAACGACGGCTACGGGCTGGGCCGGGAGCGGCACGCCGAGCGGCAGCGGGCGATCGTCGGCGCCGTCGAGTACTTCGCACCCGGCCGGTACGTGGCCGACCGGCAGCGGGTGCTGCGCGAACTCGGGCAGTGACGCACGGCGCGCCGACGCCCCGGGCCATGGCGGCTCCGGGGCGTCGGCGGTCCGTGTACCGGACCCAGGGGTTACGGCGTTACGCCCCCTTCGCCGGGCCGCCCTCCGACGGGCCGTCGTCACCGGCGGCCTCCCGCCCGGTCCCGGGCCCGGCCACCGAATCCGTCCCCGCACCGCTCAACGAGTCCGCCCCGGCATCCGCCTCGGCACCGGCCACCGTCTCCCGCCCGGCCGCCGGGTCCGTGACGTCCCCGGCCGGGGCCTTCGCGGGGGACGGCACCTTGACGGCGGGCTCCACCGCGGCGGAAGCGACGGCCCCGGCGACGGCCCCGGAAGCGGCGGCCTCCCCCGCACCGGTCTCGGTGGCCTCCACGTTCGACGCCTTCGTCGCCGGCACTATCTCGATCGCCTCGCCCGCCGAGGCCAGGGCGGTGTCACCCGGCACCTGGTCCGGGGCGTTCTCCGGGTGGTGGCACGCCACCCGGCGGCCCGGGGCCAGCTCCAGCAGCGGGGGCTCCTGCACCGTGCAGACCTGCGTCGCCTTCCAGCACCGGGTGTGGAACCGGCAGCCGCTCGGCGGGGCGATCGGCGACGGCACGTCGCCCTTCAGCAGGATCCGCTCGCTCTTGGCGCCCCGCCGCCTCGGGTCAGGCACCGGGACGGCCGACATCAGCGCCGTGGTGTACGGGTGCATCGGCGCCTCGTACAGCGACGTGCGGTCCGCCAGCTCCACGATCTTGCCGAGGTACATCACGGCGATCCGGTCCGACACGTGCCGGATGACCGACAGGTCGTGCGCGATGATCACGTACGTGAGACCCAGCTCGTCCTGGAGGTCGTCGAGCAGGTTCACCACCTGCGCCTGGATCGACACGTCCAGCGCCGAGACCGGCTCGTCCGCGACGACGAGCCGCGGCTTCAGGGCGAGCGCACGGGCGATGCCGATGCGCTGACGCTGGCCGCCCGAGAACTCGTGCGGGTAGCGGTTGTAGTGCTCGGGACTCAGGCCCACCCGCTCCAGGAGACCCTGGACCTCCTTCTTCAGCCCGCCCTCGGGCTCGACGCCCTGGAGACGGAAGGGCGCGGAGACGATCGAGCCGATGGTGTGCCGCGGGTTCAGCGAACCGTAGGGGTCCTGGAAGATCATCTGGATGTCGCGCCGCAGCGGCCGCATCCCGCCGGTGCTCAGGTGCGTGATGTCGGTGCCGTCGAACTCGACCTTGCCGCCGCTCGGCTCCAGCAGTCGCGTGATCAACCGGCCCATCGTCGACTTGCCGCAGCCGGACTCGCCGACCACGCCGAGGGTCTCCCCGCGGCGCACCTCGAAGTCGATGCCGTCGACCGCCTTGACGGCGCCGACCTGCCGCTGGAGCAGGCCCTTCTTGATGGGGAAGTGTTTGACCAGGCCCTCGACCCTGAGCAGGGGGGCGGAATCGGTACGCGTCGGTTCGTTGGTCACAGCTTCGGCGCAATCTCTTCGGTCCAGATCCGTGTGCGCTCCGCCTGGTCCATGTGGCAGGCCGAGAAGTGGCCGGAGCCCACTTCACGCAGTTCCGGACGCTCGGTGCGGGTGATCCCGTCCTTGGGCACGTCCGCGTACGGGCAGCGCGGGTTGAAGGCGCAGCCGCTCGGTACGTTGATCAGGGACGGCGGCTGGCCCTTGACCGGGATGAGCCGGTCGGTCTGGTCCCGGTCGATGCGGGGCATCGAGCCGAGCAGGCCCCAGGTGTAGGGGTGCTGCGGCTCGTAGAAGATCGTGTCGACCGGGCCCCGCTCCACGCACCGGCCGCCGTACATCACCAGGATGTCGTCGGCGATCTCGGCCACCACGCCGAGGTCGTGCGTGATGATGACGACCGCCGAGCCGAACTCCTTCTGGAGGTCGCGGATGAGGTCGAGGATCTGCGCCTGGACGGTGACGTCCAGCGCGGTCGTCGGCTCGTCGGCGATCAGCAGCTCGGGGTTGTTGACCAGCGCCATCGCGATCATCGCGCGCTGGCGCATACCGCCGGAGAACTCGTGCGGGTAGGAGTCCACGCGCTTGCCGGGCTCGGGGATGCCCACGCGGTCCAGCATCTCGACGGCCCGGGCGCGGGCGACCTTCTTGGTCACCTTGTTGTGGATGCGGTACGCCTCCACGATCTGGTTGCCGATCGTGTAGTACGGGTGCATCGCGGACAGCGGGTCCTGGAAGATCATCGCCATCTCGCGGCCTCGCAGCCGCCGCACCTCGTCGGGGTCGGCGCCCACCAGCTCCTTGCCGTCGAGCCAGATCTCACCGCTCATCCGCACGTTCTTGCCGCGCGCGCCGAGCCGGTGCAGGCCCATGATCGCGAGTGAGGTGACGGACTTGCCGGAGCCGGACTCGCCGACGACACCGAGGGTCTTGCCCTTCTCCAGCTGGAAGGAGAGCCCGTCCACGGACTTGACCAGGCCGTCGTCGGTCGGGAAGTGGACCTTGAGGTCGCGTACGTCGAGGAAGGCACGCGGTTCGGAGGTGCCGGGGCGGTCCTCCACCACGGCGCCGGACTTGGACAGTTCGGTCATGACACCCTCACGCGCGGGTCGACGACGGCGTACAGAAGGTCAACCACGAGGTTGAGGAAGACGACGAAGAACGCCGCGAGCAGGGTGACGCCGAGGATCGGCGGCAGGTCGTTGGCGACGATCGACTGCACCGCGTACTCACCGATGCCGTGCAGCGAGTACACCGACTCGGTGATCACGGCGCCGCCGAGCAGCAGGCCGATGTCCATACCGAAGACGGTGACGATCGGGGTGAGCGCGGCCCGGAGGCCGTGCTTGGCGACGACCCGCCGCTCCCGCATGCCCTTGGCGCGGGCGGTGCGGATGAAGTCCTCGCTCATCGCCTCCAGCATCCCGGAGCGGGTCAGGCGGGCGTAGATCGCCGCGTACAGCAGGGCGAGCGAACACCAGGGCAGGAAGAGGGTGTTGGCCCACTGCGAGGGGTTCTCTGTGAACGGGACGTACGTCCGCCCGAAGATCTCCAGCTTGTAGCTGAAGAGCAGCAGGAACAGCTGGGCGGTGAAGAAGATGGGCAGCGAGACGCCGGCGAGCGCGCCGCCCATGGCCGCCCGGTCGAAGAACGAGCCGGGCTTGAGCGCCGAGATGACACCGACGACGATGCCGGAGACCAGCCACAGCACGGCCGCGCCGACGGCGAGCGAGATGGTGACCGGAAGCCGGTCGACGAGCTGCGGCCAGACCTCCAGGTTGGTCTTGAAGGAGTAGCCGAAGCAGGGCATGTCGCACCGCACAGTGGCGGGTCCCCGCTCATAGGTGGCGCCGGTGACGATCCCCCTGATGAAGTCCCAGTACTGGATGTAGACCGGGTCGTCGAGGCCGAGGTTCCGCTTGACCGCCGCGATGTCCTCGGGCGTGGGGTTCTTGCCGATGTACTGCTGGGCCAGCTGATCGGCGGTCTGTCCGGCCAGCTTCGGCAGGATGAAGAAGATGCCGAAGGTGACCGCCGTGACGACCAGCAGCAGGATCACTGCCGCGATCAGCCGGCGGATGATGTACGAGATCACGGGGACCGGCGCCGGTGCCCGCGGGCCGCGCGGAGTACGCGGGGGCCCGCGGGCACCAATGCCTTCACCTGCCTTCCGGGGCTACTTCTTCGTGGTGCCGATGTTGAGGTAGTCGTACTGACCGCTGAAGGCTGCCGTGGAGACCATGTTGGTGCCCTGCGGCGAGCGGTAGAGCAGGACCTTGAAGTAGGACAGCGGGACGATGACCGCCTGGTCCATGACCTTCTTGTCGATCTCGGCGTAGGCGGCGTTGCGGGCGTTCTCGTCCGTGTTGGCGATGGCGTCGTCCAGCAGCTTGTTGATCGCCGGGTCGTTCAGCTCGGAGAGGTTGGTGTTGCCGGACTGGCCGATGGCCTTGCCGTGCACGATCTGCTGGAGGTAGCCGTAGCCGGTCGGCCAGTCGGCGCCCCACTGCATCATGATCAGACCGATGTTCTCCTTCTTGGTGAAGGAGGGGACACCGGCGTAGTCCGAGAAGTACTTGGACGACGGGTACTGCTTGATCTTGGCATCGATGCCGGCCTTCTTCAGCGCCTGCACGATCGCGGTGGCGGCGTCGACCTCGCTCTGGCGGTCGCTGCGCGCGGAGATGAAGGTGGAGATCTTCTCCTGGCCGCAGGCCTTCAGGTGCTCCTTGGCCTTGGCGGCGTCGCCCTTGTTGTCCGGCGTGGCGTACGTGTCGAACTTCTGGTAGCCCGGGATGTCGGTCGGCAGCACCGTGGAGGCGATGTCACCGCGGATCGGGCCGCCCATGGACGTCTGCACGGAGACCTTGTCGATCGCGTACTGCACGGCCTTGCGGCACTCGACGTTGTCGAACGGCTTCACCTTGGTGTTGATCGCCGCGTAGACGAGGCGGCCGCCGAGCGCGTTGTCGGTGTTGGCCTTCAGGTCTTCCTTCGCCAGGATCTGCGCCTGGGTCTGGGTGTCGACGCCACGGCCGGCCAGGTCGGCGACGATGTCACCGGCGAGGAGGTCCTTGTCGATGGTGGCCTGGTTGACCTTGAGGTTCAGGACGATCTTGTCCGGGTACTGCTTGCGCAGCGGGTCGGTCTTGGCGTCCCAGTGCTCGTTGCGGACCAGGGTGACCTGCTTGCCGTCCTCGTACGTCGCGAACTTGTACGAGCCCGACGAGACGATGGACTTGGTGTAGTCCACGCCCTTGTCCTTGGCCTTCGGCACCGGTGCGGTCTGCGGGGCGCTGACCAGGTAGTCGAAGTCCGCGAACGGCTTGTTGAGCTTGAAGACGATGGTGTGGTCGTCCGGCGTCTGGATGGACGCCAGGCCCTTCTCGCTCTTGTCCTTGTACGGACCCTTGTACTTGGCCGGGTCGTCGAGGACCTGCTGGAAGTAGTTCGGGCCCAGCGAGAGCGTGTCACGGGCGAAGTTGGAGCGCTCGACGGCGTACTTGACGTCCTTGGCCGTGACCGGCGTGCCGTCGCTGTACTTGACGCCCTTGCGGATCTTGTACGTCCAGGTCTTGCCGCCGTCGCTGGGCACACCCATGCTCTCGGCGAGGTCCGGCACCAGCTCGTTGCCCTTCTCGCCGGGGGCCGGCTTGAAGGTGGTCAGCGGCCGCGCGTACAGGCGGCTGAAGTTGTAGATGAAGGCGTAGTACGTGTTGCCCGGGTCGAACGACTCGGGGGCGTCGGCCATCGCGTAGGTGACCGTACCGCCCTTCTTGTCCGAGGCGTTGACGACACCGGTCGTCGCGGCGTTCGCCTTGGCGTTGCCCTTGGTACCCGAGTCGCCGTCGTCCGCCTTGCTGCAGCCCGCGAGAAGCAGGCTGGCACTGCTGACGACCGCGATCGCGGCCACTGCTGACCTTCGCATTTTCGTCGAACTCCCCTTTGTAATCGGAAACTTGTCGGTCCGGTACCGGCCCGGTGGTGCGGCCGCCGTCGATGACGTGGCAGACGTCAGCGGCTGCGCGGGTCGAGAGCGTCCCGAAGGCCATCACCGAGCAGGTTGAAGGCCAGTACGGTGATGAAGATCGCGAGGCCGGGGACGAGCATGAACTGCGGATCCACCTCGAAGAAGGTGACCGCCTCCCTCAACATGCCGCCCCACGAGGCCTGCGGTGGCTGGATTCCGACGCCGAGGAAGCTGAGCGACGCCTCGAAGATGATGTTGGTCGGAATGAGCAGGGTCGCGTAGACGGTGATCGGTCCCACGAGGTTCGGCAGCAGCTCGCGGAAGAGGATGTACGGGCCCTTGGCCCCCATCCCGCGCGAGGCGTCGATGAACTCCCGTTCCCGCAGGGCCAGGGTCTGGCCGCGCACGATACGCGCCATGTAGGGCCAGTTGAAGAACCCGATGACGAAGATCAGCACGCTGATGTGCAGGGGCAGGCCCTCCAGACCGAAGGCACCGCCCTGCAGGGTCGCCGAGATGGCGATGGCGAACAGCAGGAGCGGGAAGGCGAGGAACGTGTCCATGAGCCGGCTGATGAACGTGTCCACGCGGCCGCCGTAGTACCCGGCGATCAGACCGAGCACCACACCGATCACGTTGGACAGGACCGTCGCGCCGAAGGCGACGACCAGCGAGACCCAGGAGCCCTCCAGGATGCGGGCCAGGATGTCGCGGCCGAACTTGGGGTCGACGCCCAGCGGGTGGTCCCAGCTCATCCCGCCGAACCCGCCCTTGGGAAGGGAGGTGTTGGGATCGACCAGGTCCTGCTGGAAGGCGTTCGGGTCGAGGCCCAGCAGCGACTGCAACGGCCGGGACAGCACGGCGATCAGGATGAGCAGGATGACGACCACTCCGCCGGTCACGGCCACCTTGTCCCGCTTGAAGCGGGCCCAGGCGATCTGACCGAGTGAACGGCCCTCGATCTGCTGGGGCTCGGCGCCGTCGAGTACGGCCTCAGGCGCCGCCTCGGCCTGTGATCCGGTGGTCTCCATGGGTGCGGTCATCGTCCCTCGTGCTCGCCCGTGCCGACGGTCGCCGACAGTGCTCGACGGACCGCCCGGATCTGCGGTGCGGTCCGTTCAGGGAGTGCGCGAATGCGCAGCACGCATGTACGACGCCCCCTGGTTGGGGGGAGTCTTCAATGGGTTCACGATCACCCGCCAGACCTGATGGGGAATGTTTGCGCAACCGTGATGCGGGTCGGCGGCTTCCGTTATCCGGACGGGGTGATCGTCCCAGCGGACCAACCCGGCCCGTAATCCACCGAAACGGGCACCTGCGCGCGGCGGGGCCGAGCGGCCCGGGGACGCGTCAGGCGCGGGACGGGTAGCCGTACCCCGTACCGGGCACGACGGGGGCGGTGAGGTGGGCCTCGCGGTCGTAGAAGGGGCGGGCGTTGGCCCGCAGCCACATCGTCACCGGGTCGTACTCGTCGGACATCGCGACCGTCGAGACGGGCAGACCGTCGGGGACGGCGTCGACGGACTGCCGCATCATCGCGCGTACCGCGTCGACGGACGCCTGGCCGGTGTCGTAGAGGTCCAGGCCGATCGCGAGGTACGGGGTGCCGAGGGCCGGCTGGACCCAGGCGCGGCGCAGCGAGCGGACGGCGGGGGTGCGGTGGGCGTTCTGCGTGAGCAGGGCGTAGAACTGCGGGATCTGGATGCCCGGCTCGGACAGCCTCAGCGGCCCGGCGGGCATCCGGTCGAGGCCGGTGGCGATGCGGCGCAGGTCGGGCCACGGGATGCCGACGCCGCCGCCCGGCGCGTGCGGGTTGAGCCAGATGCCCCAGCGGTCGGGGTAGAGGGCGCGGGCGATGTCACGGCCGGGGACGACCTCGTGGGCGCGGTTCCAGCCGGAGACGGCGAGCTCCTGGGTGGAGGTGACGCACGGGGCGTACCCGAGCCCGTCGACCTCCATGTTCCCGTACTGGGCGTCGGGTGAGCCGGCCCGGCCGTGCCAGAGCAGCATCCACAGCCGGCCGTCGGCGAGGGCGTGCAGGAGCTGCTCGTACGCGTCGTAGCGCCCGGGCGTCACCTGGCTCAGCATGTGCTCGACCTGCCCGGCCGCCGCGGTGCCTGACGCGCTCACCCTGGGTCCCGCCCCTCTTCCGTCCACCCGACCAGCTTATGCGTGCCCGCGCTGGTAGAAGGGCCGTACCTTCTCCAGCATCCAGTCGCCCACCGGGTCCTGCGCCACGTCGAGCAGGACCAGGTTCACCGGCCACGGCACCTGGGTCCGGCCCAGTGCCCGGCCGAGGGCGTCCATCGGTACGTTACGGTCGGCGCCCTCCCAGGAGGAGAGCTGCACGCCGACGAAGAGGGCCGGGCTGTCGCCCTCGACGCTGGCGAGGCAGCGGCGGGCGGTCAGGACCGTGCCGGTGGCGTCGAACTCGGCGGCGGCGGCCGACAGGAAGTCGACCGGGTCCTCCTGCCAGTCCGGCTCGAACAGGCGGACGCGGGCGCCGCTCGCGGGGCCGTCCAGCGGGGTGCGGCCGGTCCGGCACAGTTCGGCGACGGCGGGCGGCGGCAGGGGGGCGCCGACGGCACCGCCCGGGTTCACGGCGATGCCGAGCTGGGGCGGCAGGCCGCGCGCGAACTCGACCGCCGGGGCGACGGCGTACGCCATGTGGGCGCCGACGCACTCGGTGAACTGCGCCTCGGAGCTGAAGACCGGCACATAGGCCTGCCCGTCGATCTCGAGCGTCGGGAGGTCCAGGTTCGGGCGGTCGGGGGCGCCGCCGTTGGGCAGGGGCACCCAGACGTGACTGCGGCCCAGAACCTCGACGATCCGTCCTCCGGCCGCGGGCTCGCCGAGCGAGGCGGCGAGCACCTCTTCCAGCTCGTTGCCCGGCCATGCAGTGTCCACTGGTGCTTCTGGTCCTCTCCGCGCGTGCGTGCCGCTGCCCGCAGCACCCTAACGCGGGGCACCCGTGCGGCGGATCAGAGGAACGTGATCCGGGTCAGCGCGGACGCCGCGGGCCGGTCCATCAGCACCGCGGAGGCGCACCCGCGCGGCACGACGCCCCGTTCCGCGTCCCGGACCAGCCGGCCCACCGCCCTGCGGTGGCGCCCGAAGGCGTACCCGGACACGCCGCGGCCCCGCTCGCGCTGGCCCTCCTTGGCCGTGCCGGGCGTGACGTCCAGCAGGAGCAGGTGCAGGGCCCTGCCCCGCCGCGCGGCCTCCCGGGCGAGCCAGCGCCGCACCCAGGCCTGCGTACCGCAGTCGTGGACGACGACGCTCCGCCCGGAGCGCAGCGCCCGCCGCAGTCCCGCGTAGTGCGCGAGCCGGACGAGGGGGCGGTAGACCGCGTACGGCAGAAGGCCGGGCATCCTGCGCTCCCACCGCTCCCGGGCGTCCTGCGAGTCGATGCCGCGCTCCTGGGCCGTCCGGGCGATCAGAGTGGACTTGCCGCTGCCCGGCAGGCCCGACACCACCACCAGGTCGCCGGCCGCGAAGGTCAGCGTCCTGGGGACCCGGCCGTGCCGGTCCCGCAGGTCGCGTACGACCGGCAGCGCGGCGGCCGCCGCACGGCCCCGAGCGGGCAGGCCCGGCTGGGCGGGCACGCCCGCGGTCGTCGCGTACGCCTCGCCCCGCTGCAACGTCATCGCTACTCCCCCTGCTAGGGCCCTGTCGGGTCCCCGGGCCGGCTGACCCGACCCTTGCCCAAGAAGTGTAAAGAAGGGGTAATAAGCCACAAGCGATTTGCCGAGGAGAACCCTCGTGCAATGATGTGCGCGCCGACGCACACACGTGCGTACACAACCGCATACCGGCCGCTCGAATCCGCGCGGGAGAGTCCCGGGTCCCACCCGGGCGCCGAAGGAGCAAGTTCCTCCCTTGAATCTCTCAGGCCCCGTACCGCGTGGATGAGGCAGATCTGAAAAGCGGGCCGCCGTGGCGGCTCCACCCAAGGTGCAAGCCGAAGGCCGCCCCCGTGCGGTCACGGTGAACCTCTCAGGTTCCGATGACAGATGGGGAGGATCGTCTTCGAGCCATGCCCGTCCTTGGGACCTGGGAGCCACATCCATGAGCACTGCCCCCCGCCTGACCGCCCTCGATGCCGTGCATCGCGCGCTGGGCGCGACCATGACCGACTTCGCGGGCTGGGACATGCCGCTGCGGTACGGGAGCGAGCGCGACGAGCACAACGCCGTCCGTACGAAGGCCGGACTCTTCGACCTCTCCCACATGGGTGAGATCACCGTCACGGGACCGCGGGCCGCGGACCTCCTGGACTTCGCGCTCGTCGGCAACATCGGCAGCGTCGGTGTCGGCCGCGCCCGCTACACGATGATCTGCCGGGAGGACGGCGGCATCCTCGACGACCTGATCGTGTACCGGCTCGGTGAGACCGAGTACATGGTCGTCGCCAACGCCTCCAACGCGCAGATCGTGCTGGACGCGCTGACCGCCCGCGCCGCCGGCTTCGACGCCGTCGTACGGGACGACCGCGACGCGTACGCGCTGCTCGCGATCCAGGGCCCGGAGTCCCCGGGTGTCCTGAAGTCGCTGACCGACGCCGATCTGGACGGGCTGAAGTACTACGCGGGGCTGCCCGGCACCGTGGCGGGCGTCCCCGCGCTGATCGCCCGTACCGGCTACACGGGCGAGGACGGCTTCGAGCTGTTCGTGGAGCCGCGGTACGCGGAGAAGCTGTGGCAGGCGCTGACCGCGGCGGGGGCCGCCGTCGGTCTGATCCCGTGCGGGCTGTCGTGCCGCGACACGCTGCGCCTGGAGGCGGGCATGCCGCTGTACGGGCACGAGCTGACGACTTCCCTGACCCCGTTCGACGCGGGGCTCGGCCGGGTGGTCAAGTTCGAGAAGGAGGGCGACTTCGTGGGCCGCGAGGCCCTGTCGGCCGCCGCCGAGCGGGCCCAGATCGCCCCGCCGCGCAAGCTCGTGGGCCTGGTCGCCCAGGGCCGCCGCGTCCCGCGCGCCGGCATGTCCGTGGTCGCCGCGGGCAAGGTGATCGGCGAGGTCACCTCGGGCGCCCCGTCGCCGACGCTGGGCAAGCCGATCGCCATGGCGTACGTGGACGCGGCGCACGCCGAACCGGGCACCGAGGGCGTCGGGGTCGACATCCGCGGTACCCATGAGCCGTACGAGGTCGTGGCGCTGCCCTTCTACAAGCGCCAGAAGTGACCGTCCGCACCACTCCGCCGTTCACCACCCCGTTCACCAGCACTCCCCCGCGTACAGGAGAATCCCAGTCATGAGCAACCCCCAGCAGCTGCGCTTCAGCAAGGAGCACGAGTGGCTGTCGGCCGCCGAGGACGGCGTGTCGACGGTCGGCATCACGGAGCACGCGGCGAACGCCCTCGGCGACGTCGTGTACGTCCAGCTCCCGGAGGTCGGCGACACGGTGACCGCGGGCGAGACCTGTGGTGAGCTGGAGTCGACCAAGTCCGTCAGCGACCTGTACTCCCCGGTGACCGGCGAGGTCGTCGAGGCGAACCAGGATGTCGTCGACGACCCGTCGCTGGTGAACACCGCCCCGTTCGAGGGCGGCTGGCTGTTCAAGGTACGCGTCACGGAGGAGCCGAAGGACCTGCTCTCCGCCGACGAGTACACCGAGTTCTCCGGCAGCTAAGGACCCTCCCCGATGTCGCTTCTGAACACCCCTCTCCACGAGCTGGACCCGGACGTCGCCGCCGCCGTCGACGCCGAGCTCCACCGTCAGCAGTCCACCCTCGAGATGATCGCCTCGGAGAACTTCGCTCCGGTCGCGGTCATGGAGGCCCAGGGCTCCGTCCTGACCAACAAGTACGCCGAGGGCTACCCCGGCCGCCGCTACTACGGCGGCTGCGAGCACGTCGATGTCGTCGAGCAGATCGCCATCGACCGCATCAAGGCGCTCTTCGGCGCCGAGCACGCCAACGTCCAGCCGCACTCGGGCGCCCAGGCCAACGCGGCCGCGATGTTCGCGCTGCTGAAGCCGGGCGACACGATCATGGGTCTGAACCTCGCCCACGGCGGGCACCTGACCCACGGCATGAAGATCAACTTCTCCGGCAAGCTCTACAACGTCGTCGCGTACCACGTCGACGACGCGACCGGTCAGGTCGACATGGCCGAGGTCGAGCGCCTCGCCAAGGAGTCCAGGCCGAAGCTGATCGTCGCCGGCTGGTCGGCCTACCCGCGCCGGCTGGACTTCGCCGCCTTCCGCCGGATCGCGGACGAGGTCGGCGCGTACCTGATGGTCGACATGGCCCACTTCGCGGGCCTGGTCGCCGCCGGTCTGCACCCCAACCCGGTGCCCCACGCCCATGTGGTCACCACCACGACCCACAAGACGCTGGGCGGCCCGCGCGGTGGCGTGATCCTGTCCACGGCCGAGCTCGCCAAGAAGATCAACTCCGCGGTCTTCCCCGGCCAGCAGGGCGGCCCGCTGGAGCACGTGATCGCCGCCAAGGCGGTCTCGTTCAAGGTCGCGGCGAGCGAGGAGTTCAAGGAGCGCCAGCAGCGCACCCTGGACGGCGCCCGCATCCTGGCCGAGCGCCTGGTCCAGCCGGACGTCACCGAGTACGGCGTGTCGGTCCTGACCGGCGGCACCGACGTGCACCTGGTCCTGGTCGACCTGCGCAACAGCGAGCTGGACGGCCAGCAGGCCGAGGACCGGCTCCACGAGGTCGGCATCACCGTCAACCGCAACGCGATCCCGAACGACCCGCGGCCCCCGATGGTCACCTCGGGCCTGCGGATCGGCACCCCGGCCCTGGCCACGCGCGGCTTCCAGGCCGAGGACTTCACCGAGGTCGCCGACATCATCGCCGAGGCGCTGAAGCCGGCGTACGACGCGGACGCGCTCAAGGCCCGGGTCTCGGCCCTCGCCGCGAAGCACCCGCTTTACCCTGGTCTGTAGCCGTTACGGCGTTACGTAACTAACAGACTGATCTGCGGGGCACCGCGCACACTGGACAGTGAGTGCGGTGCCCCGTGTCTTGCCCCGCCCCACGCCCCACCCGTTGTCCCGCACCACCCCGGCAGACAGCGACGTCTTCCAACCAAGGAGTCCCCCGTGGCCATCTCGGTCTTCGACCTGTTCTCGATCGGCATCGGCCCGTCCAGCTCCCACACGGTCGGCCCCATGCGCGCCGCCCGGATGTTCGCGCGCCGGCTGAAGAACGAGGGCCTGCTGGCCCCGACCGCCTCGATACGCGCCGAGCTCTACGGCTCGCTGGGCGCGACCGGCCACGGCCACGGCACCCCCAAGGCCGTCCTCCTCGGCCTGGAGGGCGACTCGCCGCGCACGGTCGACGTCGAGACCGCCGACGACGAGGTCGAGCGGATCAAGACGGAGAAGCGCATCAACCTGCTCGGCGCGCACGAGATCCCCTTCGACTTCGACGAGGACCTGGTCCTGCACCGCCGCAAGGCGCTGCCGTACCACGCCAACGGCATGACCCTGTGGGCGTACGACGCCGACGGCGCCACCCTGCTGGAGAAGACGTACTACTCGGTCGGCGGCGGGTTCGTGGTCGACGAGGCCGCCGTCCAGGGCGACAACCCGATCGTCCCCGACGACACCGTCCTGAAGTACCCCTTCCGCACCGGCGACGAGCTGCTGCGCCTGACCCGGGAGACCGGGCTGTCGATCTCCGCGCTGATGCTGGAGAACGAGAAGGCCTGGCGCACGGAGACGGAGATCCGCGAGGGGCTGCTGGAGATCTGGCGCGTCATGCAGGCGTGCGTGGACCGCGGCATGTCCCGCGAGGGCATCCTCCCGGGCGGCCTGAAGGTCCGCCGCCGCGCCGCGAACACCGCGCGCAAGCTCCGCTCCGAGGGCGACCCGCTGGCCCTCTCCATGGAGTGGATCACGCTCTACGCCATGGCCGTGAACGAGGAGAACGCCGCCGGCGGCCGGGTCGTCACCGCCCCAACGAACGGCGCCGCCGGCATCATCCCGGCGGTCCTGCACTACTACATGAACTTCGTGCCCGGCGCCGACGAGGAGGGCGTGGTCCGCTTCCTGTTGGCCGCGGGCGCGATCGGCATGCTCTTCAAGGAGAACGCCTCCATCTCCGGCGCCGAGGTCGGCTGCCAGGGCGAGGTCGGGTCGGCCTGCTCGATGGCGGCGGGCGCCCTCGCCGAGGTGCTGGGCGGCAGCCCGGAGCAGGTGGAGAACGCCGCCGAGATCGGCATGGAGCACAACCTGGGCCTCACCTGCGACCCGGTGGGCGGCCTGGTGCAGATCCCGTGCATCGAGCGCAACGGCATGGCGGCGGTCAAGGCGGTCACGGCGGCGCGCATGGCCATGCGCGGCGACGGCAGCCACAAGGTCTCCCTGGACAAGGTCATCAAGACGATGAAGGAGACGGGCGCCGACATGAGCGTGAAGTACAAGGAGACCGCGCGCGGCGGTCTGGCGGTCAACATCATCGAGTGCTGACACGCCGACCGGACCGTTTCCCTCCGGTGCCTCGCGCGTGATGGGCTCGTCCCATGACGGAGAACGAGACGGTACCGACGTTACGGGGCGGGGCCACGCGCCGCGCCCTGCTGACCGCCGCGGCCGGCGCCGCCGCGCTGCTGACGACCGGCGCGGCCGGTCCGGCCCCCGCCCCCGCCCCCGCGCCAGCTCACAGCGGGCCACGTGACGGCGCGGCGCGGCAGGGTGCCGCCCGGGTGGCGGCCGTGCGGCGGCTGCGGGCGCTGGAGCGGCGGCACGGGGCCCGGCTGGGCGCGGTCGCCCGCAACACGGTGACCGGCGCGACGGTGCTGTACCGGGCCGGCGAGCGCTTCCCCATGTGCTCGACGTTCAAGACCCTCGCGGCGGCGGCCGTGCTCCGGGACCTCGACCGGCACGGCGAGGTGCTCGCCCGGCGCGTCCGCTACACCGAGGCCGACCTCGTACCGCACTCCAGGAAGTGCGAGGAGAACCTGGCCACGGGCATGACCGTGGCCGAACTGTGCGACGCGGCCATCCGCTACAGCGACAACACGGCCGCCAACCTGCTCCTGCGCGAACTGGGCGGCCCCGGCGCCGTCACCCGGTTCTGCCGCTCCCTGGGCGACCGGACGACCCGGCTCGACCGCTGGGAGCCGGAGCTGAACAGCTGCGAGCCGTGGCGTGTCGAGGACACCACCACGCCCGCCGCCCTCTCCGGTACCTACGAGCGGCTGGTGCTGGGCACCGCGCTGAACCGCGCCGACCGCGAGCGGCTCACCGGCTGGCTGCTGGGCAACACCACCAGCACGCACCGGTTCCGTGCCGGGCTGCCGGAGGACTGGCGCCTGGCGGACAAGACGGGCGGCGGCTCGTACGGGACGAACAACGACGCCGGAATCGCCTGGACGCCCGGCGGCACCCCGGTCGTCCTCGCGGTGCTGACGACCAAGCCCGAGCGGGAGGCCGCCGCGGACGACCTCCTGGTGGCCCGGGCGGCCTCGGTGCTCGCCTCGGCGGTCACCTGAGGACCGCCGAGCGCAGGCTGAGCCAGTGGGGATCGGGCACCACGGTCAGCACCGCCGACACCACCACGACCCCCGCCAGCACCGCCAGCTCGCCGCGGGCGGGGGCCGCCGCGTCCCCTCCCCGGCGCAGCCGGCGGCGGGCGGTGACGGCCAGCGCGCTCACCACCGCGAGCAGCGCCAGTTTGGCGACGAGCACCCTGCCGTACGCCGTCGTGAACACCACGTCGGCCGGGAGGCGGCGCAGCGTCGAGCAGGTGCCGGTGACGGCGAGCGCGACGTACAGCCCGCCGGCGAGCCGGGCGTACCGGGCCAGCACCTGCCGCCCGCCGCCGCGCAGTCGCTCCGTCCGCAGCACGTACAGCAGGCCGCCCGCCCACAGCGAGGCGGCCAGGAGGTGGACCACCGTGAGGGCGGCTCCCAGCTCCGGGGTGTAGGGCTCGGGGTGTGCCCGCAGCGCCTCGGCGCCGACCACCAGCGCCAGCGGGCCGGCCGCCCACCGGGGGCGCCCGAGCGCGACGCACCCGGCGGCCAGGGCGAACCCGTTGGCCATGGCCAGCAGCAGCCCGCCGTCCCTCGTCCCGTACGTGGCGGTGATGCCGAGGTCGCTGACCCCGGCCAGCAGCACGATCTGCCCGGCCGACGCGGCGGCCCCGGCGAGGGCGGCCCCGAGGGCCCAGGAGCGGGGTGCGGGGCCGGTCCCGGCGAGCCGGGCGCCGGCGAGCTCGCCCAGGTGCACGGCGAGGGCGGCGAAGACGGCGGCGCGCAGCACCGTGGTGGTGCCGGGCGCGGGGACGCGCAGCTCGCCGGTGCCACGCGCGGCGAGACCCGCGCCGGACACCGCCGCGGCCACCGCCAGGAGCGCGCCGACGACGAGTGCGGTACGCGTACGGCGCCGCCCGGTGGCCCGGACGGCGCCGTTGGTCCGTATGGTCACGCCTTGTTGAGGTGCGCCCAGAACTCGTCGAAGGTGAGCAGCCCGTCGCCATTGCCGTCCTGCGCGTTGATCACGGCCTGGGCGACGGTCTCCGTGACGTTGAAGTCGCCCAGCTGCGCCATGACGCTCTTGTACTCGGCGGCCGTGATGAGCCCGTCCCCGTTCACGTCGTACCGCTCGAACGCCTTGCGCGCCGCCTCGATGTCCGCCACTGGTCCACCCCTTCTTGGTGCATAACTGACGGCGGTCAGATTATCGGCAGCGGCCGTGGGTCCGGCTCGGGGGCCGTGTCCGCCATGGGGCACGAGTGACGAGGTGGCGCGCGTCGTCACGGCGGCGTCCCGGGACGGGCTCCCGGGAGCCCGCCCGTGGACGGCGGCGCCGCGTCGTCACGCCACGGTGGTCGCGCGGCCGAACGCGCGGACACCGGGGCGCCGGCCCTCACCGCGCGCTCGGTGGTCTTCGCGGACGACCGACCCTCCGGGCCGCCGGTCACCGGGTGCACCGGCCGGCCGGTTCGCCCGGACGCCGCCCATCCCATCGCGGCTGACGGGCCGGGTCAGCGGCGCCAGGGCTCGTAGTACGGGTTGTCCTCGCACTCCGCCATGATCTCGATCTTCTTCACCAGGTCGACCGGACAGACGCCGACGATGTGCTTGCGGGCGATGCCGCCGGGGAAGGCGACCTCCTCCTGGTCGGCGTACTTGTGCGTGTCACCGATGGTCCTGTTGACGTCCACGCCCTTCGGGGCGTCCAGGTAGTAGTTGAAGCCGCTCTTCCACTTCTTGTAGAGGTCGTGGTCGTACGTCGTCGAGACGTATGGCGAGGGCTGGTTGACCAGGACGTACTTCTCGATGTCGTACTGGCCGTCCAGTGGCGCCTTGGGGTGGAAGCCCTGCTCGAAGACGACGGCCGGCGGGCGGTTGTCGGCGCGGTAGAGCTGCTTGCAGTTGCTCCGCCAGGAGGGCGCGGGGGTGATCCGGTCCGGGTCGACCCGGCGGTCGGCCGCCGGGTACAGCCGGTCCTCGACGACGGGGCAGCTCGCCGCGGCCCTGGGGGCGAAGGCGGGGGCGGCGGCGGGGGCGCCGGCGGCCGGGGTCGCGGCGGCGGGGGCGGCCTCGGTGGAGGCGGCGGGCACGAGGAGCGCGGCGAGGGACACGGCGAGCGCGGCGGCGCGACGCCGCGGGCGGGAGGTGATCATGACGCTCACCATGGCCGCCGCGCCCCGCCTCGCCGTGGATCTTCACCCGATCGGCGGCGTGTCAGAAGGGCCCCGCTCGGGGGCCCGGCCGGCGGTACGCGCCGGGACCGCCGCGGGGCCCGCAGCGCCGCGGGCCGGCCGGTGGCCCGCACCGCGGCCGCTCAGCGGAAGACGCCGGTGTGGCCCAGTGAGTACCGGCCGGGCTGCGGGTAGACGGCGAGACCGTGCGGGCCGCCGCCGACCGGGATGCGGGCCAGCTGTCTGCCGGTCGTGGTGTCGATGGCGTACACCTCGGAGTCGTACCGCCCGGACAGCCACAGCACCTTGCCGTCGGCCGACACCCCGCCCATGTCGGGCGAACCGCCGTCCGGCAGCCACCACTTCTTGGTCAGCTTGTTCCGCGCGAAGTCGAACACGGAGACCGAGCCCTCCCCGCGGTTGGGGATGTACATCTCCTTGGAGTCGCGCGAGACGTACAGGCCGTGGGCGCCCTTGCCGGTGGGCAGGAGCCTGGGGGTGGCGAAGGAGTCGCCGTCCAGGACCCACACGCCGTGCGCCATCATGTCGGCGACGTAGAAGGTCTTCCCGTCCGGTGAGAGCTTCACGTCCTGGGGCATGGCGCCCTGGAAGGGCAGCTTCTGCTGGGCGACGACCTTCATCCGCTCGGTGTCGACCTTGAGCAGCTCGCCGGAGAACTCGCAGCTGACGATGGAGTACCGGCCGTCGGCGGAGAAGTCGGCGTGGTTGACGCCGTAGCAGCTGACCGGTTCGGTGTGGCGCCGCTCCATGGTGTGCGGGTCGCGGAAGACCAGCTCCCGGTCGAGGGAGGCCATCACGATCGCGTACTTGCCGTTGGGCGTGAAGTACAGGTTGTACGGGTCGTGGACGTCGACGTCCCTGCCGCGTTCGCCGGTGGCCGGGTCGATGGGGGTGAGCGTGTGGCCCCGGTTGTTGTTGACCCAGAGGGTCTTGAGGTCCCAGGACGGCACCACGTGCTGCGGCTGGGCTCCGACCGGGATGGTCTCGACGACCTTGTACGTCTTCGGGTCGATGACCGAGACCGTGTTGGACAGGGTGTTGGGGACGTACACCCGGGAGGGGAAGTCCTTGACGACCGGGGACAGCGCGCCGGGGCGGTCGGCCGCGTACACGTCCTTGGGGTCGAGGACGGGCGGCATGCCCGGCAGGCCCGGCGGAGCGGCCTTCTTCGGTACGGGGACGGGAGCCGCGGCCCGGCTGCCGCGCGCCTCGGGCCGGTCACCGTCGCCGCCGCAGCCGGGAAGCGCCGTCGCGGCGGTGAGCAGGGCGGTGGCCGCGAGGAGGGTCTTGGATCGCTTCGTCAGGCGCAGCATCGTCACGCGCCCCATTTAGGGTGCCGGGTCCTCCGGTCCGCTCCTCACAGCTCCCAGGAGCCCTGCGACACCCCGGAAGGCAGGTCGATGATTCACCCGCCGGACCCCATATTTATTCATGGTTTATGAGGTTCGTGGCCGATCTCACCTGCGATTCATTCGCCAAGTGCCCCGTTTTGCTGAATTTTAAGCCGGTTTGGTCTTTTGGTGGCATGGCCCCCCGTCTGCCATAGTCGGGAACACACGACCCCCATTGACCCGGGCCAGGTCGTTCCAGCGACCGTGGATACACCCCCCCGTCCACGGCGCCTCCATGGAAGCCCCCGCGGCGCCCCATCACGGCGCGAGGGGGCTTTCCGTGCGTCAGTGGTCGGAAACGCGCATTTCGAACCAGGTGGTCTTGCCGCGCGGCAGCAGGTCCACACCCCAGCGGTCGGAGAGTTTGTCCACCAGGAAGAGCCCCCGGCCACTGGTGTCCAGCTCATGCACCGGCATCAGACAGGGCAGCCCCCGGGACGGATCACGCACCTCGACCCGGATCCAGCCGCGGCGGCGCAGCATCCGCAGGCCGAAGACCCGCGCGCCGGTGTGCCGGACGGCGTTGCCGACGAGCTCGGAGACGAGCAGGACCGCGTGTTCGGCGACCTGCGGACCGAGCCCCCACTGGCGGATCACCACGCACTGGGTGAGCCGGCGGGCGGACGCGGCGGATTCGGGGCGGGAGGGCAGCCGTACCTCCTCCTCCGCCGGGTTGCCGAACAGTTCGAGCGCCTTGAGCGCCTGTTCGTCATCCGCGGCGGGCGTCCACCGCGCGGCGGTAGCGCCGCCGCGCTGCCCCGGTTGCTCCACACCTTCCAGCCCCGCCATGCCCACCATGATGGCCGCCCCGCGGCCCCCGCGTGGCCGTTCCCGAGGAATCGATGCCCCGGAATGGGTGGTTCCCGGGGCACCGTCCGGCATATGACCATGGCACACAAGGAGCGGAAAAGGGGGCCTGACCTGCGATGCCGCGAGCGACGCGGTCGCGGGGCGAGCCGATGCGCCGCACAGCGCTTAAGGCACCGTTAAGACTCCCCTAAACCACCCGCACGACTGACAACTCGCTTGTGCTTACAGGAACTTGGCCTTGCCCGGACCTTCCTCCACGAAGCTGCGCATGCCGCGCTCCCGGTCCTCGGTGGCGAACAGCCCGGCGAACCAGTTGCGTTCGACGGTCAGGCCCGTGTCGATGTCCGTCTCCAGGCCCGCGTCGACGCACTCCTTGGCCGCGCGCAGCGCCAGGGCGGGGCCCTGGGCCAGCTTCGCGGCCCAGGCGCGCGCCTGCCCGTACACCTCGGCCGCCGGGACGACCCGGTCGACGAGACCGATCGTGAGAGCCTCGTCGGCCTTCACATGACGGCCCGTGAAGATGAGGTCCTTGGCCCTGGACGGGCCGACGAGGCGGGCGAGGCGCTGCGTACCGCCCGCGCCGGGGATCAGGCCCAGCAGGATCTCGGGCTGGCCCAGCTTGGCGTTGTCGGCGGCGATCCGGAAGTCGGCGCACAGCGCGAGCTCGCAGCCGCCGCCCAGCGCGTACCCGGTGACGGCGGCGACGACCGGCTTGGGGATGCGGGCGACGGCGGTGAACGAGTCCTGGAGGGCCTTGGAGCGCAGCACCATGGCCGCGTGGTCCATCGCCTGCATCTCCTTGATGTCCGCACCGGCCGCGAACACCTTCTCGCCGCCGTACAGCACCACGGCACGGACGTCGTCGCGGCGGGCCGCCTCCTCGGCGAGTTCGCGCAGCCGGTCCTGGGTGGCGATGTCCAGAGCGTTCATCGGCGGGCGGTCCAGGCGGATGGTGCCGACGCCTTCGGAGACTTCGAGAGTGACTGTCATGCAGGGCAGGTTAGCCGCCGTTAACGACATCGGGCCCGGTGCTGTGAGGAACAGCACCGGGCCCGTACGGCGCGGGTCCCGCGGCCCTACTCGATCCACTCCGACCAGGCCATGTTCCAGCCGTTCAGGCCGTTCTCCGGCTGGATCTGCTTGTCCTTGGAGTTCTTCACGACCACCACGTCACCGATGAGCGAGTTGTCGTAGAACCAGGCCGCGGGGGTCGAGCCGTCGTACGCGCCGCGCACGTCCCGCAGACCGACGCAGCCGTGGCTGACGTTGGCCGAGCCGAAGGTACCGCTGGAGGCCCAGTAGTTGCCGTGCACGAAGGTCCCCGAGGTGGACAGGCGCATCGCGTGCGGCACGTCCTTGATGTCGTACTCGCCGCCGAAGCCCACGGTGGCGCCGTTCATCCGGGTCACCTTGTACTTCTCGCTGATGACCATCTGGCCGTTGTACGTCGTCGTGGCCGGCGCGCCGGCGGTGATCGGGATCGTCTTGATCAGCTTGCCGTCGCGGACGACCTTCATGGTCTTCGCGCTCGCGTCGACCGTGGAGACCTGGCTGCGGCCGATGGTGAACCGCACCGTCTTGGACTGCTTGCCGTACACGCCCGGGCGGCCCTCGACACCGTCCAGGTCCAGCCGCACGGTCACCTTGGTGCCCGCGGCCCAGTACTTCTCGGGGCGGAAGTCGAGACGGTCGTTGCCGAACCAGTGGCCCTCGATCGGGACGGACGGCTCGGCGGTCACCCTGATGGCCTTCTCCACGGCCTCCGGGTCGGTGATACCACGGGTGAAGTTGATCGACACCGGCATGCCGACGCCGACGGTCGAGCCGTCCTCCGGCGTGTAGTGGCCGATGAAGGTGTTCTTCGGTACGAGTGTGGTGAAGGTGGTGTCCTTCGCCGACTCACGCCCGTCGGCGTCCTTGGCGACCGCGTGCACCTTGTACCTGGTGCCGGCGGCCAGGTGCCGCACCGGCTCCCAGCTGGTGCCGCCGGCGGCCGGCCTGCCCTCGACCCGGTTGCCCCTGGAGTCGGTGACCGTGACCGTGACCAGCTTGCCCTTCTCCGCGGTGACCTTCAGTGCGCCGCTCGTCGCGACCGACGCGGCACCGTCCTTGGGCGCGATGGTCACCACCGCCCGCGAGGCCGCGTTCTCGACCTTCCCGGCGTCACCGGCCTTCTCCCGGCTCCCGCCGCTGCCGGCGGCCTCCGGCCCCCCGCACGCCGTCACCAGCAGCAGCAACGTCCCCAACAGCAGGGCCGGCAGTACCCTGCCGGTCCCCGATCCGCCCCTGCCCGCCCCGGCCGACGCCCCCGATATCGGCTGCACGTCCACTTCGGTGTTCTCCCCTCGCACGGCCTGGCCCCGCCACGGCCCGCACCCCCGCACGCCCACTCGCGCGTGCACCGCGATAGATAATCACACCGCGGGCGCCGCCGAGCGCCCGCGGATGTCACCGTTCAGTCGCAACTTGTCCAGGGTCGGGACGGGCCGTGCCGGAGCCTTCGGCAGCGGCGGGAGGGGCCTGGGTCACCGCAGGGCGGAACCGGCCTTCCAGCGGGCCCAGTCCATGTTCCAGCCGCCCAGGCCGTTGTCGGGGGAGACCTTCCGGTCGGCCGACTTGACCACCTCCACGACGTCCCCGATCAGCGTCCGGTCGAAGAACCAGCCCGCCGGGGAGTCGGCGCTGCCGCCCTTCACGTCACGCAGCCCCACGCACCCGTGGCTCACGTTGGCCGTGCCGAAGGCGGACGCGGGTGCCCAGTAGTTGCCGTGCAGGAACGTCCCCGAGTCGGTCAGCCGCATGGCGTGCGGGACGTCCTTGATGTCGTACTCGCCCTTGCCGTCCTTGTCCTTGAAGCCCACCGTGGCGCCGTTCATCCGGGTCACGTCGAACAGCTCCGTCACCACCATCTTCCCGTTGTACGTGGTGGTCTTGGGCGCCCCGGCCGTGATCGGCACCGTCGTGACGAGCCGGCCGTCGCGCCGCACCTCCATGGTGTGCTCCTCCGCGTCCACCAGGGAGACCTGTGAGCGGCCGACCGTGAAGCCCACCTTCTTGTGCTGGATCCCGTACACCCCCGGCGCCCCCTCCACGTCGCGCAACCGCAGGTCGACGGTGACCTCGGTGCCCGGCTTCCAGTACGCGCGCGGGCGGAAGTCCAGACGCTCCTTGCCGAACCAGTGGCCGGCCACCTCCACCGGCGGCCGGGACGTGACACGGATGGCCCGCTCGACGGCCGCGCGGTTCTCGATGGGCCGGTTGAAGGAGAAGGAGACGATCATTCCGGTGCCGACGGTGGAGCGGTTCTCGGGCTTGAAGTAGCCGATGAACCGGTGCTCGGGCACCGCGGTGGTGAACGTGGTGTGCCGGGCCGACCGCCGCCCGTGGCCGTCCAGCGCGACCGCGTCCACGCTGTACTTGGCGGCCAGCGCGAGCCGTGCCCCCCGCGCCGGCCGCCAGCGCAGCCCGTCCTCCGAGACGGTGCCGGGCACCTCCACCGGCTGGGCGTCCTCGACCTTCACCACCCTGACCCGCTCCAGCCGCCCGCTGGGGACGCGCACCTCCACCCGGCTGTCCGGTTCCACGCCCTCCGCCCCGTCCTCGGGCGTCACCCGGATGGTGTCCTCCGGGGACCGCCCCTTGCCGCCCATGCCGATGTCCAGACCACCGTCACTGGTGCACCCGGCCAGCCCGGCCATCAGCCCCGCGCATGCCACGGCAGCGGCGATGCCGAGCCCTGCCCGCTTCAGTACGTGTCTCACGATGCGACCAACGACTGCCACCCTCCAGGGGAAACGTCAGTGCGGGCCATGTTGGGAGGCGGGCAGTCCGGGAAGAACAGGTGGAGGACCATGTGCGGGGCCGCGGCAGGGACGCCGCGCGCCCCGCGCCGCATGGAGCCGGACGAGCCGCAGGAGGCCGGCAGGTGTCGAGCGCAGCCGAGCAGCAGGCAGTGCAGCGTGCGGTAGGTGACGCACTGCTGGACGGGAGGCCCGCCCCCGCCGGGGCACGGCACCACGGGCTGAACGGGTTCTCCCGGGACCCCGACGCGCCCTCCCCACCCGTATGGCCGGGCGCGCCCACGCCGCTCGGCGCCCGGTTCCGCGCCGGGCCGGGCGGCGCGACGGGGACGAACTTCGCGCTCTGGGCGGGCGGGGCCGAGGCGGTGGAGCTGTGCCTCTTCGACGCGGACGGCGCCGAGACCCGGCTTCCGCTGTCCGAGCTGACCCACGAGATCTGGCACGGCTTCGTGCCGGGCGTACGGCCGGGGCAGCGGTACGGCTACCGGGTGCACGGCCGCTGGGACCCGTGGACGGGCGCCCGCTGGAACCCGGCCAAGCTGCTCCTCGACCCCTACGCGCGGGCGGTCGACGGGGACTTCTCGCTGCCGCCCGAGGTGTACGGGCATGTGAGGGACTGGCCCGAGCAGCACGTCGCCGACACCGTCCGGGACACCCGCGACTCGGCCCCGTACGTCCCGAAGGGGGTCGTCGTCCATGACGACGACGACTGGTCCGACGACCGGCGGCCCAAGACCCCCTGGGCGGACTCGGTCATCTACGAGGTCCATGTGCGCGGCTTCACCCGGCGCCACCCGGGCATCCCCCAGGAGCTGCGCGGCACGTACGCGGGCCTCGCGCACCCGGCCGCGATCGAGCACCTGGTGTCCCTCGGGGTGACGGCGGTCGAGCTGCTGCCGGTGCACCAGTTCGCGCACGAGGACCACCTGCTGCGCCGCGGGCTGAAGAACTACTGGGGCTACAACTCCATCGGCTACTTCGCGCCGCACGCCGCCTACAGCGCGTCGGGGACGGCAGGGCAGCAGGTCGGCGAGTTCAAGCGGATGGTGAAGGCGCTGCACGCGGCCGGCATCGAGGTCATCCTCGACGTGGTCTACAACCACACGGCCGAGGCGAGCGAGCTGGGCCCCATGCTGTCGCTGCGCGGCATCGACAACCGCGGCTACTACCGGCTGGCCGCCGACGCCCGTCGGTACGCCGACTACACGGGCTGCGGCAACACCCTGCACGTCGTCCAGCCGCATGTGCTGCGGCTGATCACCGACTCGCTGCGCTACTGGGTGACGGAGATGGGCGTCGACGGCTTCCGCTTCGACCTGGCGGCCGCGCTCGCCCGCTCGATGCACGACGTCGACATGCTGTCGCCGTTCCTCGCGACGATCGCCCAGGACCCGGTGCTGCGGCGGGTGAAGCTCATCGCCGAGCCGTGGGACGTCGGGAACGGCGGCTACCAGGTGGGGGCTTTCCCCCCGCTGTGGACCGAGTGGAACGACCGCTACCGGGACGCCGTCCGCGACTTCTGGCGCGGCGCCCTGCCCGATGTGCGCGACCTCGGCTACCGGCTGTCCGGGTCGAGCGACCTGTACGCGTGGGGCGGCCGGCGCCCGTACGCCTCCGTCAACTTCATCACCGCGCACGACGGCTTCACGCTGCGCGACCTCGTGTCGTACGAGCACAAGCACAACGAGGCGAACGGGGAGGGCAACCGGGACGGCACGAACGACAACCGGTCCTGGAACTGCGGCGCCGAGGGTGAGACTGACGACCCGGCGGTGAACGCGCTGCGGCGGCGGCAGGTGCGCAACCTGCTCACCACCCTGCTGCTGTCGACGGGCGTGCCGATGCTGGTGGCGGGCGACGAGATGGGCCGCACCCAGGGCGGCAACAACAACGCGTACTGCCAGGACAACGAGACCGGCTGGGTCGACTGGTCCCTGCCGGAGCAGCCCGGCCCCCGAGGGCTGCTGGAGCTGACCTCCCGGCTGCTGGCGCTGCGCCACGCCCACCCGGTGCTGCGCCGCCGGGCGTTCTTCTCGGGCCGCCCGCAGGGCGCGGACGGCCTGCGGGACCTGGCGTGGTTCACGGCGGCGGGCGCGGAGATGACGGAGGGCGACTGGTACGCCCCGACCGCGACGATCGGGATGTACCTGTCCGGGCGGGACATCCCGGGCCGGGACGCGCGGGGGGAGCCCATCACGGACGACAGCTTCCTGGCGGTCCTGCACGCGGGCGCCGAGCCGGTGGACTTCCGCCTGCCGGGGCCGCCGTGGGCGGAAGGCTATGAGCTGGTGGTGGACACCTCGGAGGAGGACCAGTCCGAGGCGCCGGGCACGGTGCGCCAGGGCGGGGAGGTGGTGACGGTGCCGGCGCGGTCGGTGCTGCTGCTGAGGGTGCGGGGCTAGGCGGGTCTTGCGGTCACCGGGGCGCCGCGGCCCTGCCGGAACCGGCTCTCCCCTCCTGACCGAGGATCCCGCGCTCGTACCCGGCGGCGACCGCGGCGGCCCGGTCGCTCACGCGCAGCTTGCCGTAGATGTGGGTGAGGTGGGTCTTCACGGTCGCCTCGCTGATGAACAGCACGGCCGCGATCCTGCGGTTGGAGGTTCCCCTGGCGACGAGCTCCAGCACTTCGCGCTCGCGGGCGGAGAGGGTCTCGCCACCGGGGCCGCCCGGCGCGGACGGGGAGCGCACGGCGGAGACCAGCCGGGTCGCGACGGCGGGCGACAGGACGGTGCGGCCGTCGGCGGCGGCCCGTACGGCGGTGAAAAGGTCCTCGCGCGGGGCGTCCTTGAGGAGGTAGCCCGTGGCGCCCGCCTCGATGGCCGGGATGGTGTCCGAGTCCGTGTCGTACGTGGTGAGGACGAGGACCTTGGCGCGGGCGCCGCGCCGGGCGAGCTCCCGGATGGCCTCGACCCCGCCGCCGCCCGGCATCCGCAGGTCCATCAGGACGACGTCGGGATCCAGGCGCAGCGCGCACGCGACGCCCTCGGCACCGCCGGAGGCCTCGCCCAGCACCTGGAATCCGGGCTCGGTGGCGAACATGCCGCGCAGGCCGTCGCGCACGACGGGGTGGTCGTCGACGATGAGGACCGTGACGGTCCGGTGGGAGTCAGCCATGGGGCACCAACGGTACGCGGGCCGACACCGCCGTACCGCCGCCCGGTTCGGATTCGACGGACAGGGTGCCGGCGAGGCGGGCGGCGCGGGCCCGCATGCCGTCCAGGCCGAAGCCACCGGCGCGGGTGCGGGGCGGCACGGCGGACGGCTCGAAGCCGCTGCCGTCGTCGCGGACGTCCAGGGTGACCTCGTCGCCCATGTAGGAGAGCGTGACACCGGTGCGGGTGGCGTGCGCGTGCCGGGCGGTGTTGGCGAGGGCCTCCTCGGCGATGCGGAGCAGGGTGGCGGCCACCTCGTCGTGCAGTGACTCCTCGGTGCCGGTGACGGTGAACCGGGCGGCGACCCCGGTGCGTTCGGACCAGTCGGTGACGGTCCTGTGGAGCGCGTCCGGCAGGGTGCCGTGCTCGAGGGCGGCCGGGCCCAGGTCGTGCACGGAGCGGCGGGCCTCTCCCAGGCTGTACCGGGCCAGCGCGGTGGCGCGCTCCAGGTGCTCACGCGCGACGCGCGGGTCCGGGGCGGCGGTGACCACCTGGAGCTGGGCGACGATGCCGGCCAGTCCCTGGGCGATCGTGTCGTGGATCTCGGCGGCCAGCCGGCGGCGCTCGTCGGCGACGCCCGCCTCGCGGGCCTGCACGAGCAGTTGGGCGTGCAGGCCCTCGTTCTCGGCCAGGGCCTGTTCCAGGCGGGTGTTGGCGCGCTCCAGCTCGGCGATCGTGGCGGCGCGTTCCGCGGTGCGCTCGGCCTCCTTGTCACCGAGGTGGGCGAAGACCAGGGCGAGGCAGACGTTGAGCACGAGCAGGGCGCCGAACAGCGCCCACTGGAGGGCGGAGGCCGGTGGCAGACCGCCGGACTGCGCGCCGGCCATGGTGACCGCGGTGGCGAGGAGCCCGAGGCGGGCCCGGCGGGCGGGGAGCAGCCGGCCGGCGTCGAAGTAGCCGATGACGGCGTAGATGGAGAACAGCGGGTTGTACCAGCAGAGAGCGGCGGCCAGCGCGGTCCGCAGGGCGAAGTACACCTGCCCGCGCACCGGGTGGCCCGGCCGCGGCGCGCCCCACCACGCCTGGAGGGCGAGGACGGCCAGGACGAGCCCGGCGGCCGCGTACGTCTCGGTCCGGTTCATGAAGATCTCCGCCGTGACGGCCCCGATGGCGGTGGCCAGGGCCAGCAGGCCGTAGGGGCCCCAGCGGAAGAACCGGTCCCAGCGCTCCTCGACGGTCGTCGGTGTCATGGGGCAAGTCTCCCGGTGGCTCACTCCCAGCGGAACCAGCGGGCCGCCGCCCACGTCAGCAGCGCGGTCCACAGTGCCGTCACGCCCAGGTGCGTCCAGGCGGGCCGGCCGCCCGCGGCCGCGTCGGCCAGCGCCTCGGCGGCCGCGCCGAACGGGGTGAGCTGGACGATGCTCCGCAGGGCCTCCGGCATGGCCTGGACGGGCACCCAGACGCCGGCGGTGAACATGGTGGGGAAGAAGACCGCCGAGCCGACGGCCGTGGCGGCCTTCTGGGTGCGGGAGACCGCGCAGATCGTGGCGCCGAGCGCGAGGGCGGCCGCGACGGCGAGGAGCAGTGCCAGGGCGTACCCGGCGGGCCGCTCGGGGAGGCGCACGCCGAACGCCGCCCGGCCGGCCGCGACGACCAGGACGGCCGAGACCAGCGCCACGGCGGCGTGGACCAGCAGTTGGGCGGTGAGGAGGGCGGAGGGGCGTACGGGGGTGGTGGACATGCGGCGCAGGATGCCGCGTTCGCGGTAGCCGGTGAGGACGGGGGGCATGGCCTGGAGCCCCGCCATGATCAGGGCGAAGAGGACCGCGACCGGGACGTACAGGTCGATGACCCGTAGCCCGCCGAGGTCGTCGGACGCCTTCCGGAAGGAGGGGATGAGGCCGAGGATCACCAGCAGGAGGGTCGGGGAGACGGTCACCCAGAACACGGATCCGGGCTCGCGGGCGAAGAGACGCGCCTCGGTCTTCAGGACGGTGGTGTTCATCGGTCGGCTCCGGTGGTGAGGTCGAGGAACGCGTCGTCCAGGGTGGCTTCGGTGACGCGGAGCTGGTGGGCGGTGACGCGGTGGCGGGCGAGCAGCGAGACGGCGGCCTCGACGGTGTCGTCGGTGCCTTCGACGACGACACGGCCGCCCTCTTCGGTCCGTACGGAGGCGGCGCCGGGGAGGGTGGCCAGTTCGCGGTCGTCGAGCGGGGCTGAGGGGGTGAAGGAGATGACGGTGGAGACCGTGGCGCGGCGGATCAGCCCGGCGGGGGTGTCGAGTGCGGCGACCCGTCCCTTGTCGATGACGGCGATCCGGTCGCAGAGCCGCTGGGCCTCTTCCATGAAGTGGGTGACCAGCAGGACGGTGACGCCGCGTGCGCGGACGTCCTCGATCAGCGCCCAGGTCTCGCGGCGGGCCCGCGGGTCCAGGCCGGTGGTCAGCTCGTCCAGGACGACGGCCTTCGGGTCGCCGATGAGGGCGAGCGCGATGGACAGCCGCTGCTTCTGGCCGCCGGAGAGCCTGGCGAAGCGGACGGCGAGGTGGTCGGTGAGGCCGAGCCGCTCGGCGAGGGGGCGCCAGTCGGCGGGGCGGGTGTGGAAGGAGGCGTACAGTTCCAGCGCCTCGCGGACGGTGAGTCTGGGCTGGAGTTCGCTCTGCTGGAGCTGGGCGCCGAGGAGGCGGGTGACCTCGCCGTGGTCGGTCACGGGGTCGAGTCCCGCGACGCGTACGGTGCCGGCGTCGGGCCTTCTGAGTCCTTCGACGCACTCGACGGTGGTGGTCTTGCCCGAGCCGTTGGGCCCGAGGATCCCGAAGATCTCGCCCTCCGCGACGGCGAAGGACACGTCCGCGACGGCGACCTTGTCGCCGTAGGCCTTGCGCAGCCCGTTCACTGTGATCATTCCGGTCGTCGGCATGTGATGAGCATGCGGGTGGGGGCCGGTCCGGGACATCGGCCATCCCGCTCGGAGCGCCATCAGCCGATCGGTTGATGCGCGGGTACGACCGTTGACGAGGTTCGGGAAAAGCACATGAGCGATGTCAGTGCCGAACCGTAGGCTCGCTCCTGATGCCGAAAGAGGATGCAACGACCAAGGAACGCTCCACCGTTCGCACGCTGCTGCGGCTGTGGCCCTACGTACGTCCGGTGCGCGCGCGGATCGGGACGGCGGCCGTCGTCGCCGTCGTGGCGTCCTGTCTGGGCCTGGTCATCCCGCTCGTACTGAAGTGGATCGTGGACGGGCCGGTGGCCGCGCGGGAGCCGGGCGGGGTGTGGTCCGGGGCGCTGGTGGTGCTGGCGCTGGGGGTCGCGGAGGCGGTCCTGTTCGGGCTTCGGCGGTGGCTGGTGGCCCGGCCGCTGGCGGGTGTGGAGGCCACGATGCGCGCCGACCTCTACCGGCACCTGCAGCGGCTGCCGATCGCGTTCCACGACCGGTGGGCGTCGGGGCAGTTGCTCTCGCGGGCGACGGCGGACCTGTCGTTGATCCGGATGTTCCTGGCGTTCCCGCTGACGTTCCTGTTCGTCAACGGCGTGACGGTGGTGGTGGGTTGCGGAGTGCTGCTGGTGCAGGACTGGACGCTGGGGCTGGTGCTGCTGGTGCCGGTGGTGCCCCTGATCGTGGTCTGCTCCCTGTTCGAGACGCACTACTCGCTGGTGGCACGGCGGGCCCAGGACCAGGTGGGCGACCTGACGACGCTCGTCGAGGAGAGTGTGCTCGGCATCCGGATCATCAAGGGTTTCGGCCGCCACCGCGGCCAGGCGGAGGCGTTCGGCGCCCTGGCCGAGCGGCTGCGGGGCACGGAGCTGGGCAAGGCACGGCTGCTGGCGGGCATCTGGGCGGTCATCACCGTCGTGCCGGAACTCGCCATCGGGGCGGCGCTGGTGCTGGGCACGGTCCAGGTCGCGGACGGCGCGCTGTCCGCGGGGACGCTGGTGGCGTTCCTGTCGACGGCGCTGGCGCTGCGGTGGCCGGTCGAGTCGCTCGGGTTCCTGCTGGCGATGAGCCAGGAGGCGGCGACCTCGGTGGACCGGTTCTTCGAGGTGATGGACGAGGCGGAGGAGGACGCGGGCGGGCGCCACGGCCCGCCGCCGGTGTCGTCCGGCGGGCTGCGCTTCGAGGGCGTGACGTTCCGGTATCCGGACGCGCCCGAGGACGCGCCGCCGGTGCTGGACGGGGTGGATCTGTTCGTACGCCCCGGCGAGACCATGGCCCTGGTCGGTGCCACCGGCTCGGGCAAGACGACGCTGACGGCGCTGGTGCCGCGGCTGCACGAGGTGACGGGTGGGCGGATCCTGCTGGACGGGGTCGATGTGGCGGCCATGCCCCGGGAGCGACTGCGGGAGCTGGTGTCCGTGGCGTTCGAGGAGCCCACCCTGTTCTCGGCGAGCGTCGGTGAGAACGTCCTGATGGGCACCGGCCCCGGGGGCGCGGGCGAGCCCGAGCTCCGGCGCGCCCTGGAGGTGGCCCAGGCGGGGTTCGTGGGGCAGCTGCCGCGGGGGGTCGCGACCCAGGTCGGCGAGCAGGGTCTGAGCCTGTCGGGCGGTCAGCGCCAACGCCTGGCCCTGGCGCGGGCGGTGGTGGGCCGTCCGCGGTTCCTGGTGCTGGACGACCCGTTGTCGGCGCTGGACGTCCACACCGAGGCGCTGGTCGAGGCCGCGCTGCGGGACGTTCTGCGGGAGACCACCGCCCTGGTCGTGGCGCACCGCCCGTCCACGGTCATGCTCGCCGACCGCGTGGCCCTCCTCTCGGCGGGCCGCGTCACGGCGGTCGGCACCCACCAGGAACTCCTGCGGGACAGTGCGGAGTACGCCTGGCTCATGTCAGGAGCCGGAACGACGGGTGGTGCGCGATGACGGACACGGTGGGCGGAACGCCCCCGGTACCCCCGGCCGGCCCCCCGGCCGACCGGATGGCCGACCCCCTCGGCGCGAAAGCGCCGGACGCGGGCGGGGTGCCGGACGTGGGCGGGGCAGCGGACGCGGGCGGGGCAGGGGACACGGGCGGGACGTCCGATGCTGGTGGGGCACGGGGCGCGGGCGAGGCCCCGGACGCGGGCGGGACGCCGGACGCGGACGCGTTCGACCGGGACGACCTGCCCGTGGCGGAGGGCGCCACGCGGCGGCTGCTGCGGTCGCTGCTGGCGCCCCGGCGGGGGCGGGTCGTGCTGTCCGCGCTGTTGCTGCTGCTCCAGCAGGCCGCCGTGCAGGCCGGTCCGCTCCTCGTCGCGTACGCCATCGACCGGGCCGTGCCCGCCCTCCGGGGCGGGAACCACGGGCCACTGATCGCGGTGGCCGTGGGGTACGCCGCGTGCGCGGCGGGCGCCGGCCTCTTCCAGTACGCGTTCATCCGCACCTCGGCCCGCGTCAACCAGGACGTCCTGCTGGACCTGCGCGGACGGATCTTCCGGCAGGCGCAGGCACTGAGCATCGACTTCCACGAGCGGTACACCTCCGGCCGGCTGATCTCGCGCTCCACCACCGACGTCGAGTCGTTGCGCGAACTGCTCGGAGAGGGGCTCCAGGAGCTGATCGGGGTCCTGCTGTCCTTTGCCTTCATCTCCGTGCTGCTGCTCTGGCTGGACCTGGGCATCGGTGCGGTCGCGCTCGCCTCCCTCCTCCCCCTCTACCTGCTCGTACGGCTCTACCGGCGCCGCGCTGCCGTCGCGTTCAGCGCACGCTCGACGGCCATCGCCGCCGTCATCGTGAAGTTCGCGGAGACGATGAACGGCATCCGGCCGGTGCGGGCCTTCCGGCGGGAACAGGCCAACGACACGGCCTTCCGCACCCTGAACCACCGCCACGAGCGCCGCAACGGCGACGCGATACTGGAGATGGCCCGCTATGTCGTCGGCTCCCGGCTGGTCGCCAACACGGCGGTCGCGGGCATGGTGCTGTGGGGCGCGTACCGGGTCGCGTCCGGGACGCTGGCGCTGGGCGTGCTGGCGGCGGCCGTGCTCTACATGCGCCGGCTGTACGACCCGATCGACCGGCTGGCGATGTTCCTCAACTCGTACCAGTCGGCGGCCGCCTCGCTGGAGAAGATCGCCGGGCTTCTCGCCCAGACCCCGACGGTCCGGGAACCCACCGCGCCCCGCCCGCTGCCGCCGCGCCGCTCCGGGAGGCCCGGACGGGAAGTGGTCTTCGAGGACGTCCGCTTCGGGTACCGCACGGGCGGCGAGGTGCTGCCGCGTTTCGGCCTGACCATCCCGGCGGGGCAGACCGTCGCGGTGGTCGGTTCGACGGGCGCGGGCAAGTCGACTCTCGCCAAACTGCTCGCCCGTTTCTACGACCCCTCCGGCGGCCGGGTCCTGCTCGACGGTGTGGACCTCCGGAACCTGGCCGTACCGGAGTTGCGGCGCGGGGTGGTGATGGTGACCCAGGAGGCGTTCCTGTTCTCGGGGACGGTCGCGGAGAACATCGCGATCGGCCGGCCGGACGCCACCCGCGCGGAGATCGAGCAGGCCGCGAAGGCCATCGGCGCGCACGACTTCATCGCGGACCTCCCGGACGGTTACGACACCGACGTACGCAAACGGGGCGGCCGGATCTCGGCCGGTCAGCGCCAGTTGGTCGGCTTCGCGCGGGCGCTGCTGGCCGACCCGGCGGTGCTGATCCTCGACGAGGCGACCAGTTCGCTGGACATCCCCGGTGAGCGGGCCGTGCAGCGCGCCATGGACACGGTGCTGGAGGGCCGTACGGCGGTGGTGATCGCCCACCGTCTGTCGACGGTCGAGATCGCGGACAGGGTGCTGGTGATGGCGGACGGCCGCATCGTGGAGGACGGGCCGCCCGCCGAACTGATCGAGGGCGAAGGCCGTTTCGCCGGTCTCCACCGGGCGTGGCGGGAGAGCCTGGTGGGATGAGGTGCCGGGGTGCCGGTGCGGCGGCCCGCCGGGCAGGCCGGCGCGTCCGGGCGTGGCCAGGGAAGCGCGTGCCGGAGGAAGCCGGCGGTCGGCCACCGTTCCCCGGAATATGCATGTGCATCAAGGTGGTTGGAGGGAGGGAACCCATTGACGTCCCGGGGGGGGGCGACGGCCGGCACCTGCGGCCTCCGTCCGGCCCCAGGGCCCCAGAGCCGGAGCTGATATGACCAACGACACGGCCCGTGGCGCCGACCGCTCGTTCCTCTTCGTCCTCGGCAGCTCCCGCGCCGACGGCAACACCGAGATCCTCACCCGGGCCGCGGCCGCGCAGTTGCCCGCCGGGACACCGCAGCGCTGGGTGGACCTCAACGCGCTGCCCCTGCCCGACTTCCAGGACGGGCGGCACGAGACCGACGACTGGCCGGCCGGTGAGAACGAGCGGGAACTGCGGCGGGCCACCCTGGCGGCCACCGACATCGTCCTGGCCTCGCCCCTGTACTGGTACACCCTCTCCGCGCAGACCAAGCGCTACCTCGACTACTGGTCCGGCTGGCTGACGGCGCCCGGCTCGGACTTCAAGGAGCGCATGGCCGGCCGGACGCTGTGGGGGGTGACGGTCATGGCGGACCCCGACGAGTCCGTGGCCGACGGGTTGGTGACCACCCTCGGCAACTCGGCGGCGTACTTGCGGATGCGGTTCGGCGGGGTGCTGTTCGGCAACGGGTCCCGGCCCGGTCAGGTGCGGAACGACGAGCGCGCGATGATCCGCGCCAAGAGCTTCTTCCAGGGCGAGACCCCGCTCGCCCGGTTCCCGTACGAGGAGGGGGCGGGCCGGCGGTAGGCGCGAGCCCGCGGCACGACAGGGCCCCGAGCGGGCACGGCCGCCGGCCCGAGGGGGGCCGGAAAGTGGATGGCCGGAAGCACGCGCGGCGGCGGGGCGCCCGCGAAGGGGGTCGCGGCGCACGCGCTCAACACCGCCTTCACCATGGGGAGTCGGCCGCCCGCCCCCGCCCGTCCCCTGCTCCGGGGGCCGGGCGGGGCACCGTGCCGCTTCGCGGTGCACACCGGCGAAACGTCCGCTCAACGAACACGGCTTTTCGGGCAACGGACGAATTCCGGCCAATCTGTTGACGCGCTCCTGACAGCGAGCCGCCGCTGCCGCCACTCTTACCCCATTCTCCGCACCACTTGTTCGACACGGGTTCTCGTGTTCGGTCCACACGTGTTCCGCGCTTGTTCAGGCTGCTCCGCCCGGCCGGCCCCACCCAGCCGCCGGTACCCCCCTCGCAAAAGGAGTCTGCGTGAGATCCACGCCAAGCCGTCGCGCCACCGCGACCGGTGCTCTCATCGCCGCCGCCGCCATGCTCGCCGTGGGCGTGCAGACCGGCGCCGCAACCGCCGCCGACACCGCCACCCCCGTGGCCCCCAAGGCGCAGGCGGCCGGCAAGGCCGACCCCGGCTCCCTGCCCGCCGACCTCTCCCCCGCCCAGCGCACCGCGCTGATACGCGCGGCCGAGGCCGGCAAGGCCGAGACCGCCAAGGAACTCGGGCTCGGCGCCCAGGAGAAGCTCGCCGTCCGCGACGTCGTCCAGGACCGCGACGGCACCACCCACACCCGGTACGAGCGGACCTACGCCGGGCTCCCGGTGCTCGGCGGCGACCTGATCGTCACCGAGACCGGGGCCGGACGGACCGAGGCGGTCAGCAAGGCGTCCCGGGCGGTGCTCAAGGGCGTGGACACCACCGCGGACATCGCCCCGGCCGCCGCCGAGAAGCAGGCCGTCACCGCGGCCCGCGCCGAGGGCTCCAAGGCCACCGACCCCGAGCGCGCCCCGCGCAAGGTGGTCTGGCTCGCGCAGGGCAAGCCGGTCCTCGCGTACGAGACGGTCGTCGGCGGCCTCCAGCACGACGGCACCCCGAACGAGCTGCACGTCGTCACCGACGCCACCACCGGCGCCAAGCTGTTCGAGTGGCAGGCCGTCCACAACGGCACCGGCAACACCCAGTACAGCGGGCAGGTCACGCTCGGCAGCGCGCCGTCGTACACCCTCACCGACACCGGCCGCGGCAACCACAAGACGTACAACCTCAACCGCGGCACCTCCGGCACCGGGACGCTGTTCTCCGGGGCCGACGACATCTGGGGCGACGGTACGCCGCAGAACCTGGAGACGGCCGGCGCCGACGCCCACTACGGCGCCGCGCTCACCTGGGACTACTTCAAGAACGTGCACGGCCGCTCGGGCATCAAGGGCGACGGCGTCGGCGCGTACTCCCGCGTCCACTACGGCAACGCGTACGTCAACGCCTTCTGGACCGACAGCTGCTTCTGCATGACGTACGGAGACGGCGCGGGCAACGCCAAACCGCTCACGTCCATCGACGTCGCCGCCCACGAGATGTCCCACGGCATCACCTCCGCCACCGCCAGGCTGGTCTACAGCGGTGAGTCGGGCGGTCTGAACGAGGCGACCTCCGACATCTTCGCCGCCGCCGTCGAGTTCCACGCCAACAACCCCCAGGACAAGGGCGACTACCTGGTCGGCGAGAAGATCGACATCCGGGGCAACGGCACCCCGCTGCGCTACATGGACAAGCCGAGCAGGGACGGCTCGTCGAAGGACGCCTGGTACTCCGGCATCGGCGGCATCGACGTCCACTACTCCTCGGGCCCGGCGAACCACTGGTTCTACCTGCTCTCCGAGGGCAGCGGCGCCAAGACCGTCAACGGCGTGAACTACGACTCGCCGACCTCCGACGGTCTGCCCGTCACCGGCATCGGCCGCGACAAGGCCGCGCTGATCTGGTACAAGGCGCTCACCACCAAGTTCACCTCGACGACCAACTACGCCGCCGCCCGCACCGGCACCGTCGCGGTCGCCACGGAGCTGTACGGCGCCGGCAGCGCCGAGGTGAAGGCCGTCGAGCACGCCTGGGCCGGCGTGAACGTCGGATCCCGCCCCGGCGGCGGCGACCCCGGCACCGGCAAGGTCTTCGAGAACACGGCCGACGTCGCCATCCCGGACAATGGTGCCGCCGTCACCTCGGCCGTCGACGTCACCGGCGTCGCCGGCAACGCCCCCTCCGCGCTCAAGGTGGACGTGGACATCGTCCACACCTGGCGTGGTGACCTGGTCGTCGACCTCGTCGCCCCGGACGGCTCGGTCTACAACCTGAAGCCGTTCAGCTCCTCCGACTCGGCCGACAACGTCAAGGCCACCTACACGGTCAACGCCTCCAGCGAGGCCGCCAACGGCAGCTGGAAGCTCCGCGTGCAGGACAAGGCCCGGCAGGACACCGGTTACATCAACGGCTTCAAACTGACCTTCCCGTAACCCGGGGAGCACGGTGAACGGCTGACGCGCCGCCCGGTGGCACCCCGAGTGCCGCCGGGCGGTCGTGCGTGCGGCGGTGGTGGATCAGTGGGGTGCGGTCCGGGTGGTGGGCGCTGCGCACCACCCGTCCCACCAGCAGGGTGTGGTCCCACACGTCGTAGCACCTGTCGACGGCGCAGACGACGCTGGCCGCCACGCCCGCGAGGACCGGCTGGCCGTCCTGGACCTCCCAGGTGACGCCCTCGAAGCGGCGGCACGGGGGCTCCTCGGCGAAGCGCCGGGTGAGATCGCGCTGTTCCCAGCTCAGCACGTTGACCGCGAAGCCGCCGACCCGCCGGATCTCCCGGGCGGTCCGGCCGGCCGCGGCCAGCGAGACCAGCAGGCCCGGCGGGTGGAGGGAGAGCGACAGCACGGCACTGGCGGTGCAGCCGACCGGCCCGTGGCGCGTGGCGGCGGTGACGACGGTGACGCAGGTGGGCATGTGCGCCATCGTGGCCCGGAAGGCGTCGGTGGGCACGGGCGCCCCGGCGGTCGCCCGGACGTCCCCGGCCGCGGCGGCGCCGGTGGCACCGGCCTCGGGCCTCACACCGTGCTCCGGTACGGGGCGAGCGCGGCGAGCAGTTCGTCAGGCACCGGTACCGGCCGCAGCCCCCGCTCGGTGCGGCGCATGCACGCCACGGTCTGGCCGCCCCGCGCGACGAGCTGGGGCACCGCGGCGTTGGTGCGGTAGTAGTCGAAGCCCATGCCGACCTGGTGGTCGCCGGACGCGGTCAGCGACATCCGGATGCCGACCCGGTCCATGGCGTAGAGCTCGCTGAAGTAGTCGCAGTGGCAGGACACGGTCACGAGCGCCAGTTCGTCGCGGAGTGCCCGCAGCACCCCGGGCGCCCGTTCCGCGAGGAACCGCTCCCGGCAGTGCCCCTGCCAGCGCAGGTAGTTGGTGAAGTAGACGTTCCCGACGAGGTTGGTCTCCTCCAGGGTGACCAGGTGGTCGTACGTGTACGTGAGGGTCGTGGTCGTGGTCGTCGTCATCGGCTCTCCTCCGGGGTGCCCAGCACCGCCACCGCCACCCGCTCCCCGCCGTGGGCCGCCACCCGTACGACCCCCGAGACGATCAGGGCGTCGCCGGAGCGCAGGACGACCCACCCGCCGTCGAAGACGCCGTACAGCGCCAGCGGCGCACGCGGCGGCCTGCCCGCCTTGGACAGGCACTCCGCGGCCGTCCACACCCGGGTGGCGGCCACCGCGAACGGCTCGCCGCCGCGGCGTCCCAGCAGCTCGGCCAGGGCCTGGTGTTCCGTACCGAGCATCGCGCGCCAGTCGGCCTCCGTCCGGGCCGTCACGGCTTCCCAGTCGCAGGCCACCTGTGTGCGCGCGCCGCTCTCGACCTGGAGCACCAGGCCGTCCAGGTGGCTGCGGGAGAGGCCCGGGCGGGGGCGGTCCGGCGGGGTGCGGCGCTCACCGGGGCCGACCGTCACCCGCAGCCCCTCGCCCAGTCCGAGCGCCGTCGCGGCCCGCTCCAGCAGGACGGCCAGCAGCGGCGCCGGCCAGGGGCGCTCCCCGCGCGGCAGCGGCCCGACGTCCTTCAGCCGCAGACCGCGCCAGCGCACGGCGGGACGCCCCGTGGCGTCCAGGCCGTCCACGTCCCAGGTGTACTCCCCGTCCGCAGCGGCGCGTTCACCGCCCCGGACCCGCTCCACGGGCCCCGCGCCCCGCCGGACCGACACCGCGTCGGCGGCCACCGGCAGGAGCCGGCGGTGCGGCACGCAGGCCTGGAGCGCGTGGAGCGTGGCGTCGTTCGCGGAAGGGTCGCCCAGCAGCGGTGCCGCGAACGGGTCCGGGAACCAGGGCGTGGGCGACGCGGCGCCCAGGTCGGCCAGGCAGGTGCGGGCCGTGGGCGCGGTCAGGCTCCGCACCCGCCGGAAGGGACCGGTGTGGAAGTACAAGGGCCCGTACAGCTCGTGGGCGGGCACCTCGTCACCGGTGTTCCCGGGAGACGGCCGGTGTCCGTCCGGGAAGGGCGCCGAGAGCGGGAAGACGGCGCGGAAGTGGTCGACGCAGAAGTCGTCCTCGTCACTGCGGAGCACGGTCTCCACCCGGTCCCCCCGGTGCAGCGCGCACACCCGTACCGTGCGGGGCCCCTCCTCCGGTACGGTCACCGGCCGCGTCCAGGCGATGTCGCGGGCCTCGGACAGCGGGCGGCCGGCCACGGCGGAAGCCGCTTGGGCCATGGCCTCCAGGCCCAGAACGCCGGGGAGCCAGACGACCCCGTCCAGCCGGTGGCCGGCCAGGTACGGGTCGGTGCGCAGAGCGAGCCGCGCCTCGGCGACCAGCTCGACGGCGGGCTGGTGGACCCGGAGCTCCTCCAGGAACCGCTGCGGCGGGCCGGGCACGGCGGGCACCGGGACGTCACGCCCCAGTCTGCCGTGCACGGCGACCGTGGGCCCCGTCCCGGAACCGGCCGCCAGGAGGCGGAGGAACAGGTCGGTGCCGGTGTCGGGGGCGATGGGCGTGATGTCCTCGCGCACCAGCGCGTCCAGCACACCCAGGCGCACGCCCATGCCCGCGCCGGACCACACCGACCAGTCGACGTTCAGGACCCGGCAGTGCGGCGGCAGTTCCTCGGCGAGCCGCTCGAGCTCGGTGCGCAGCAGCCCGTTGGCCAGGGCGTAGTGGCTCTCGCCGGGCAGACCGTACCGGCCGATCACCGAGCCGAAGCCGACGAGCAGCCGCAGCCGGCCGGTGGGGACCGCCGCGAGGAGGTGCCGCAACCCGGCGGCCTTGGGGGCGAGGTGCGCCTCGACGCGGGCCTCGTCGAGGTCGGTGAAACGCGCCGGTTCGTTGACCCCGGCTGCGTGCAGGACCCCGGTGACCGGGCGGCCGAGCCGGTCGGTGAGGCGGCGTACCGCGTCGGCCACCGCCGCGCGGTCGCCGAGGTCGGCCGGCTCGTAAGCGGCGCTCACCCCGGCCGCGTCCAGCGCCGCCAGGTTGGCGCGGAGCGTCGCGTCGTCCCCCGGCCGGGCACGGCCGACCAGGGCGAGCCGGACGCCGGTGCGCCGCGCGAGCGCCAGGGCGCAGCTGTGGCCGATGCCCTTGCCGCCGCCGCTGACGAGCAGCACGTCGTCGGGTCCCAGGGGCAGCGGGTGGCCGGGGCCGGGCTCGGGGAGCCGCAGGACGTGCGCCGCCGGGACGTGCGCGGTGCCGTGGTCGTCGAGGACCAGCTCCTGGTACCGGCCGGGTTCGGCGCCCGCCCAGCGGGTGGCGTGGCGCAGGCCCGCCTCGGTCGGCGGGACGCGGAGCAGGGTGACGCCGAGGCGGGGGTGTTCCTTGTGGAGGCTGCCGAGGAACCCGGCGAGCGCGGTGTCGTGGGCCACGACGACGAGGCGTCCGGTACGGAGGGCGGAACGGGCGGCCGTCAGCAGGCGGGCGACCGGGACCGGGCCGGGGGTGTTCGGTACGTAGACGAGTTCCGTGTCCGCCCCGGGGGCGGAGCCGTACAACTCCTCGGCACGCACGGCGAGTCCGCCGTCGCCGAGGACGGTGGTACGCCGGCCGGTGCTCGGTGACGGCGGGCCGTCCGGGGCCGGGAGCAGCTGCTCGGTGAAGCAGTGGACCCAGGTGTCCACGCCGGTGGCGACCGTCTCGGGCGCGGGCGCGCCGGCGGACGGCAGCGCTTCGAGGGCGGCGACGAGGTCGCCCACCCGGGCGTCGGCGAGGGAGAGCGGGGCGGCCGGCGAGCGGCGGCCCATGCGGTGCGCGGCGGACGCGGCGAGCTGGGTGACCGTCAGGGAGGTCAGGTGCAGGTCGGTCAGCAGCCGGGTCTCCATGCCGATCAGCTCGGGCTCCAGCTCGGTGGCCCGCGCGAGCAGCTCGCGCACGGCGGAAGCGGTGTCCGCGGTGGCCGCAGTGGCCGCGGTGCCTGTGGTGTGCGCGGCGCCGGGCGTGCCCGTGGTGCCCGCGGTGTGCGCGGCGCCGGGCGTGCCCGTGGTGGGCGCGGTGCCTGCGGTGGCCGCCTGGACGGCGAGGGCGGTGCGCGCGGTGGGCGCGGTGACCGCCTGGACGGCGAGGGCGGCGGGCGCGGTGGCGGACGGGCGCGGGCCGGGGACGGCGGACGGGGCCGGCGGTGCCGCTCCTGTCGCTGCCGGTTCCTCGGGGCGGGGCTCCCCGAACGGCGGTGGCGCCGAGCAGGGGCTGGCGAGGAAGGTGCGGGGCCGCCCGATGTCGATCGGCCGGACCGCCCGGCCCACCGTCAGCGCGTCGAGCCGCGCGCAGGCCCCCGCCGCGAACAGGGCGGCCGCCGCGTGGGCGGTGTCGGCGGCGTCCGGGTCGCCGGAGCCCACGGTGACCACCGGGACACCGCCGCCCTGGTCGGCGACGAGAGCGGCGAGGCCCTGGCCCGGCCCGCAGGCGCAGAACAGGTCCGTGTCCGGCAGGACACCGCTGATCGCGTCCCAGAACCGCACAGGCGCGGTGACCTGGTCGGCGAGGAGGGCCGCGAGGTCGTCGTCCGGTGTGAGCGCCCTGCCGTGGACGGTGGACATCAGCCGTCGCGAGGGCCGGCCGAGGTCCAGGGCTGCCACCACCCGGCTCAGCGGCGGGACGCAGGACCGGACCGCCGGGGAGTGGAAGCCGTGCGACACGGGGAGCGGCGTACGGGCGATGCCCGCCCGGCCGGCCCGGTCCGCCGCCTCCCGCAGGTGTGCCGACGGCCCGGCGACCACCACCGAGCGGGGGCCGTTGAACGCGGCGACGACCAGTTCGGTGCCCTCGCACAGCGCGAGCGCGGTGGACGGATCCGTCCGCAGACCCAGCATCCCGGTCCCGGAGGCGCCGAGGGCGGCCATCAGCCGGCCACGCGCGCGTACGAGGCGGAAGCTGTCCCGTACGGACAGGGCCCCGGCCCACACCAGGGCGGTGATCTCGCCCAGGCTGTGGCCGACGGCGGCCGTCGCCGTGACGCCCAGGGCGTCCAGCGCGCGCAGACCGCCCAGCGATGCCCGGTGGATCGCGGGCTGGGCCGTCTCGGTGCTCGCGGCGCCGGCCAGGCCGGGCGCGCCCTGCCCGGGGAAGAGCAGGGTGACGCGGCCCCGTACGCCCTGCCCCACCCATACGCCGGGCAGGTGCGTCAGGTCGCCGGGGGCGGCGCCCGCGGCCAGGCGGGTGGCTGCCGAGGCAGCCCGGGCCGCCAGTTCGGCGGGGGTGGCGGCGACGACGGCGGCCCGCACCGGTCCGGTGGCCGCCTCGCTCGCCGACCGGGCGGCCAGGTCGTGCAGCTCGGCGAAGGACAGCCGGGGAGCGGCCTGCGCCACCCGTGCGAAGAACGCGCGTACTTCCTCGGTGTCGGCCCCGGCGGCGGCGACGACTGCGTGTTCGGGAGCGGGGCGGCGTACCGGCAGCGAGGCGCGTACGGGCGTGGTGGTCCCGGCCGGAGGTGCGGACAGCACCAGGTGGGCGTTGATGCCGCCGAAGCCCATCGAGCTCACCCCGGCCAGCCGGCGGCCCTCCGGCCAGTGTTCGGCCCCGCGCAGGACACGCAGCGGGGAGCCGGGCGACCGCAGCAGCGGGTGTGGGGTCTCGCATCCCGTCGTCGGCGGGAGCACTCCGGTGTGCACGCTCATCGCCGCTTTGATGACGCCCGCCGCCCCCGCCGCCGCCTTGGTGTGCCCGATGTTGGCCTTGACCGTGCCGAGCGCGGCACGCGCGCGTGCGCCTTCCCGCAGCGCGGTCAGGGCGCTCAGCTCGACCTCGTCGCCGACCCGCGTCCCGGTGCCGTGCCCCTCGTGGAGCAGGACCTCCGCCGGGTCGGCCCCGGCCAGGTCGTAGGCGCGGCGCAGCGCGAGCAACTGCCCGTCCCGGCCGGGCCGGGTGATGCCGCCGCTGCCGTCGGAGGAGACTCCCCACCCGTGGATCTCGGCGTACACGCGCAGTCCGGCGGCCCTGGCGTCGGCCGCGCGCATCAGCGCGAGCATGCCGCAGCCCTCGCCGGGCCAGAAACCGGCGGAACGCTCGTCGTACACCCGCATGCGGTCGCCGGCGAGCGCGCCGGTCTTGGCGAAGCCGACCAGCTCGAACGGGTCCAGGCTCAGGTCGACCCCGCCGGCCAGCCCGAAGTCGACGCTGTGGTCGGTGAGTGCCCGGCACAGCTCGACGACCGCGAGCAGGGAGGAGGCGCACGCCCCGTCGACGGTGTAGCCGCCGCCATGGAAGTCGAAGTGGTTGCAGACGCGGCCGGCGATGGTGTTGGACAGCGCCCCGGCGAGGGACTCCTCGGTCGTGGGCGGGAACGGCGCGAGGTACCCGGCCCGGGCGCGGCGCACCACGTCGTCGCGTACGTCCGCGGTGACGTGGGCGGCCTCCAGGGCGGCGGCGAGGACCCGGCGTACGTACGGCCAGCGCAGCCGCAGCGTCCCGGCGCGGGTGGCGTCCCCGGTGAGGCTGTTGCCCAGCACCACCCCGACGCGGTCGCGGGCCAGGCCGGTCCCGCCGGGGAAGCCGGCGTCTTCCAGCGCGCGGGCGGCCGTCTCCAGGGCGAGCCAGTGGGCGGGGTCCCCGGCGCGGAACACCGGCCCGGGGATGCGGAACGCCGACCGGTCGAACGACCAGCCCTCCAGGACGGCCGCGTAGAGGCTGTACGTCCGGTCGGCCGCCGTGGGATCGGGGTCGTAGTAGTCGTCGGCGGCCATCCGTTCCTCGGGCAGGCGGCGGAACGCCCGGCGCTGTTCCAGCACCATCTCCCACAGCCGGTCCGGCCGGTCGGCGTCCGGGTAGCGGCAGGCCATGCCGACGATGGCGACGGCCCGGTCGTCGTGCGTATCGCTCATCGTGACTCCGGGAGGAGCGGGGTGCGCCGGGCGGCGGCCGGCGCCCGTGTCGGCATCCGGGCCGTCAGCGGCGCGAGACGTTCGGCGGCCACCAGGGCGCATCCCCGCAGCACGCAGGTGATCACCAGGGCGAAGAAGAGGCCGAAGACGATGTGGAAGTGGACGAGCAGGCCGTAGACGGCGGCGGTCGCCACTCCGAAGAGGACCTGGTTGCGCGGGCGTGACGGGGTGGTGCCCGGGTCGGTGATCATGTAGTTGGTGAACAGTACGAACGCGACGCCCGTCATCGGCAGCAGCGCGCTCGCCAGGGAGATGTCCGTCAGCGCCCAGCGGGTGACGCCCTGGGCCGCGAATCCGGCGGCCCAGCCGGCGATGACGGGCATCTTGCCCGTCAGCTTGCCGTTCAGCATGGTCCCCGCCGCCAGTACGCCCAGGGGGATCAGCCAGTCCACCGGGCCGGAGGTCCACTCGGTGAACTGGTACGGCGGTGCGATGCCGACCCACGGGAACAGCAGCAGGACGAGGACGATGCCGGTGTTGCTGGGGTTGAGGACGTGGCGCGGGCGCCCGGCGACGCGCACTCTGACGACGTACTTGCTGGCCACGCCCGCGACGGTGGCGAGGACGGTCGGCATCAGCCGGTCGTTGGCGTACAGCAGCATCGCGCACGCCAGGGCGGTGATGTAGGCGGGCAGCAGGAGGTCCACGACGGCGCCGGGGGAACCGGCGGCGTACCAGGGCCGTTCGCGCCGGGCGTGGGCGTCGAGGGCGCCGAGGACCGCCTCGGCGGCCAGGCCGGACGCCACCGCGACCACCGGTGTGAGGTAGGCCTGTTCGAATCCGAGCAGGGTGTGGCCGACGACGGTCAGTACGGTGATGGAGAGTCCGAACCGGCGCAGTGCGGCGCTGCGCGGGTCGTCCGGGCCGCCGAGCACGCGGCCCATCGTGCGGCCGAGTCGGGTCATCGTGTCTCCTTGGTGAGGATGCGCTCGGTGAGGACCAGCTCGTGCCATCCGGGACGGAGCGTGGTGGTGCCGGTGCGGACGCGGCCGTCGCCGTCGCGCCAGGTGAGGCGCACCGGCAGAGCGGTGGACGGGGCCGCCCCGCCGCCGAGCCCGAAGGTGATGTCGGGGGCGTTCACCCCGTTGTGGCCGTTGGCCGGGTAGAGCTGTTCGGTACGGACGCTCCCGTCGGGCAGCGTGAGGGTGGCGGTGGCGCCGATGGCGGGCCGTGTCGCACCGCCGGTGGCGGGCAGGCGCAGGCGGAGTCCCAGAGCCGGGTGCGCGGGTCCGGTGTTGCGGTACATCACCGACGGGGCCCACTGGTTGGCGACGACGAAGTCCAGCCGGCCGTCGGCGTCGACGTCACCGACGGCGAAGGCGCGGCTGACGGCGTCGGTGCCCACGCCGACCTCGCCCGCCACGTCGGTGAAGCGGCCGCCGGCGCCTGCGCGGACGAAGAAGGTGTTGCGGTCGTGGCCGGACAGATCGGTGCCGGCCGGGAAGTGCGGCCACAGCCGGGGATGGTCCAGGATCAGGTCGTTGGACATGGCGGTCTCCTGCAACAGGGCCCAGCCGTTGGTCCGTCCGGCGACGAAGCCGGTGGCGTGCATGATCTCCGGTCCGCCGTCGTTGTCGAAGTCCGCGGCCTTCACGTCCCAGGTCCAGCCGGTACGGGACAGGCCGAGCGGTTCGCTGTCGTCGTCGTGCGGCGCCGTGCCCCGGTGGAGGGCCCGGCCGGTGTCCTCGGGGGTGCCGGTGGCGGTGAACGCGAAGTTGCTCTCGTGGAGGGCGAAGTCCTCGGTGATGTTGCCGACCAGGATGTCGGGCACGTCGTCGGGGCCCAGGTGGGCGAAGGCCACGCCCATGCCCTTGAAGGAGTCCCGGCCCAGCACCTTGGACTTGGGGGTGGTCGCGTGCCGCTCGCCCACCGCCTCCCGGAACCGGATGCGGCCCGGTGACGACTGGTTGACCAGCAGCTGGTCGGGGCCGAAGTCGTTGGCCACGTACAGCTCGGGGCGCTGGTCGCCGTCGAGGTCGTGCGTCCCCATGGCGAGCGTCCAGCCGCGTGCGGCGTCGGTGCCGAAGGCGTCCGGGACCTCGGTGAAGCGGGCGTCGGGGGCGGGGCCTCGGGTGGCGCCGGTGAAGCGCAGCAGCCGGTTGGTGCCGCCGTTGCGGGCGTTGGAGAGGGAGGCGTTCATCACCAGCAGGCCGGGCTGGTGGGCGGTGGGGTCCAGGACGCGGGCGCCGTCCGGGAAGTAGTTGCCGAAGACGAGGTCGAGGTGTCCGTCCCCGTCGTAGTCGCCGGTCGTCGCGGCGTTGGTGTTCCACACGGCGCGGGGGTGGACCAGTTCGCGGGCGAGGAAGGCCCCGGCGCCCGGTGGTGTCGCGGGGCGGCGCATGAACAGGACGGGTGAGCGGCCCCAGTAGTAGACGATCACGTCCTGCCACCCGTCCTCGTTGAGGTCGGCGGGCAGGCACCCCATGGGCGCGGCGTACTCCGGCATGGTGGCGGCCGGGGGGCGGAGGACGAAGGGGGCGTAGCGGTCGCCGGTCGCGGGCGCCGGACGGATGGTCACCGTGTCGGTGCGCGGGTCGACCAGGCAGATGTCGTGCGACACGCTGCCCCCGTCCGCGGCGAGGAGCGCCACCCCGGCGCCCACGGAGGAGATCCAGGACGGGATGTCCTTGTACGCGGGGGCGACCGGCCGCAGGGTCCGATCGGTGGCCTGCCGGGCGGGGGACACGAGGTGGGAGGAGAACGCGAACCGCTGGGCGAGGCGGTCGCGTTGGGCCTCGGACGCGGCGGGTGGCTGGGTGAGGTGCCACAGCAGCACGCAGGTGAGCAGCGCGGCGACGCGTGCGAGGTTCCGGCGCGCCAGTGTCGTCATGGTCGCCATGGTCAGCGGTCCCCCTCGCGGCTGTGGTCGGCGTACTGGGCCCGGATGCCGGCACGCCACCGCTGGTAGTGGCCGGTACCGGTGGCCTCGGGTCCGAGCGAGGCGAGCGAGCGGTCGGTCCAGCCGGCCGCGACCTCGAAGGTGGCCCCGGTCAGGGTGAGCGCGGCCTCCGCGGTGTGCCCGGGTACGAGCCCGGACGCCTGGTGCGCCTTGCAGGCGAAGGCGGCGCCCTGGGCGAGGTCCGGGTGGTGCTCTCCGCTCAGCCGGGCGAGGCGCCGCAGCTCCTGGGGCGTGGCGCCGCCGGCGTACGTGGCGGCGAGTCCGGCGCCGCTCCACAGGTCACCGCGCCGCTCCGCCGGGAACTCGGCGATCCGCAGCGCGATGCCGTCCGGGTCGGCGCACTCGTGGAACCACAGCGCCCGGCCCAGGCCCTGGTCGCGGATGGCGCGCTCGTCGGGGGTCAGCCCGCGCTCGACGCACTGCCGTCCGATGACCCGGTCGGGGTGGAAGAACCCCTGGTGGAAGCCGTATCCGTCCCAGACGAGCCAGCACTGGGGCGGGCTCACGCCGGGGGTGCCGCTTCGTGACGGCCGCAGCCCGAGCCGTGCGTAGGCCCAGCCCGCGCCGACCTGGGCGAGGTGCGGGTAGCGGGCGGCGGGGCCGTCGAGCAGGGCGGCGAACCGGCGGCCGCGCGAGGCCGTGAGCAGGTCCAGCACGCCGCAGGCCATACCGGCGCCCTCGTAGGCGAATCCACGCCGCTCCTCGGGCAGGCGGTCCACCTCCGCGGTCAGTTCGGACAGGGCGCGGGTGCGCAGGGCGGCGTGGAAGCCGCAGAGGAAGGCCTGTCCGGCGGCCTGGAGGATGTCGCGCGCGGGCCCGGGGCGGAGCCGGAAGCGGCGTACGCCGAAGTCGATCTGAGCGGTGTCCTGGCGCAGCAGGGGAATGACGACGCGGCGCAGGGGGCGGGGCACCACGGAAGGCGATGACGAGAAGGAGGAAAGCATGTCAGCCGGGCTCCTGTTTTCTCTGAGCTTGGGCGATAGCGCGTTCCATGAGGGCGATCATCAGGTACGGCTTGGCGACGGCCTGGAAATCGAGATCGGGGCCGAGGGAACGGACCGTGCCCTCCAGAACCAGCAGCGACAGAATGGGAAAGGCGAATTGCGGGTCGGCGTAGAGGCCGTGGCGGCGCTGGAGGGCGAAGAGCCGGACGGCGAAGTCCATGAGGTCGAAGGTGGCGGTGGTCGCTCCCCCGCAGGAGTCGACGAGGGCGGCGAGGTCGCGCCGGAACGCGGCGGTGTCGGTGTCCCGGCCGGGGCGGGCGGTGGAGAGCACGATGTCGGCGCAGGTCTTTCCGTCGCCGAGGCTCATCGCGTGGAAGAAGTCGGTGAACTTGTCCCGTGCGTGCGGGGTCAGGCGCACGGTGAACCCGGCGTCGACGATGGTCACGGCGCTGCCGGGCCCGCAGACGAGGTTGCCGGGGTGGAGGTCGCAGTGGACGAAGCCGTCGAGGAAGAGCATGTGGTAGGCGGCGCGCAGCGCGGTGACGGCGGCCCGTTCGCCGTCCGTCCCGTCGGCCGGCCGCCGGTGCAGGTCGTCGAGGTACTCCATGACCAGGATCTCGGGGCCGCACAGTTCCTCGTACACGGCCGGGACCCGTACGTGCGGCTCCTCGGCCAGGTTCTCCTTCAGGAAGCGGAGGCTTCGCCGCTCGCGGTGGAAGTCGAGCTGTCCGCGCAGGGACCGGGCGAGCTGCCCCATGATGTCGGCCACCGGGACGCCGCGCAGCGGTGGAAGCGGGGCGGCCAGCCGCGTGAGGGCCGACATGATGGCCAGGTCGGTGGTCAACTGGCGTGCGACGCCCGGCCGGCGGACCTTGAGGGCGACGGTGCGGCCGTCGGTGAGGTCCGCCCGGTAGACGCAGGCGATGGTGCCCGCGGCCACCGGGCGGCGTGCGGCGAGGGTGGGACCGTCGTCCCGCAACAGGCGCCTCAGCTCGGGGCCGAGGTGCCGTAGTCCCTCGCCGAGCGGGAGCGGGCGCACCCGGTCGTGCAGGGTGCTCAGCACCCGGGCGACGTGAGGGGGGACCACGTCGGCGCGGGTGCCGAGGATCTGGGCGGCCTTGACGAACGCCGGCCCGAGGGCGGTGACCGTGTCCAGGAGCCAGGCGTCGCGCCGGGGCGCGAAGTCCTTTCCGCCCGGCGCCAGGAAGCAGCGGAGGGCGAGGCCGCCCAGGATGGCCAGCCGGACCGTCAGGATGAGACAGACCCGCAGAGTCCGTACGACACCGGCGGCGACCGCCACCTTCGGATCGTCGGCATGGCTCATCGGACACCCCCGCCCCCACCGTCACCGGTTCCGGTTCAGCCGCCGACCCGGACGGGGAACTTGTCGATCGTGGCGACGACCTGGTCGGTGTCCGGGTGAACCAGCTTGATCGGGTTCTCCAGCCGGTAGAAGTCCCCGTCCGGCGGGAACTTGCTGAGCTCCGGGCTGAGGAGCTTCGCGGGCTCCTTGGTCCGCAGGACCAGCGGCTCCGGCCTGGCGCCCTGGCTGCCGCCTTCGCCGGGCGGCCGCTCGATGGTCAGCTTGAAGGACAGGAACATCGTCGCGCTGAGCTTCGGCGGGAAGTGCTGGACGATGTTGAGGAGGCTGTCCGGCGTCGCCTCCATGTTCTCCTGCTCGATGGTGATGCGGCCCAGCTCCGGGTGGTCGGCCTCCACCTTGTGGCCGATCACCTTGAGCACGACGGCCTTGTGGGGCGGCTCGCTGGGGTGGGTCTCCACCCGGACCTTGATCCCGCCCTTGAACTCGACGTTCACGAGGGCGGTGCGGATCTTGAGCGGCACGTTCGCCGCGTAGCAACTACAGGGGATTTCGGCGCCGATGGACGGCAGCACGGTGGCCGTGGTCACGATGAAAAACCTCCGAACATTACTCGGGGTGTGTGTGGGGTGCACTTCTGACATTCCCACGTGCCGCCATTCGGACCATTTCCGCCGTCATATTCACCCATCCGGGTGGCCGATCGGCCGGAGCAAGGTGGTGCGCCGGTATTTTCGGGGGGCGCCCGCTCAAAATCCGGATGCGATTTTCCGATGAATTCCCTCTGCCATTGGCAAGAATGCGCCAGAAAAGGGTCGGCCAATGATGGACGGCCCGGCGCGATCAGCTCTCGTCGAGCCGGCGACCGCGCGTCTCGGGAGCGAGGAAGACGAATGCCACCGCCGCCAGGGCGAGCGGCACCGCGGCCACCAGCGCCGTGACCTCCATGGGCGGCACGGCCGCCGTCCCCACCGCCAGCGCCAGGACGAGCACCCCGCCGGCCTTGCTCACCCCGGCCGCCCAGCCGGTCCCCCGGGACCTGAGCGCGGTCGGGTACACCTCGGAGCTGTACGCGGCCACCACCGCCGCGGTCGCGCTGATCCCCCACAGCGGGACGAACAACAGCAGCCGCATCAGCGACTCGTCACCGGCGACCGTCTCGCCGGCCACCGCCAGCACCACCAGCGCCCCCGCCGCCGACCCCGCCACGACGACCGCCGTGCGGCGGCTGCTCCACAGCCCGTACAGCAGCGCGGTCAGCACGTTGAGCGGCAGGCTGATCAGTGCGCTGTCCCGCAGGATGCGGGCCGACGACGCCTCCAGGTACCCCACCCGCCCCAGATTGACGGGCAGCCACATCTGGAACCCGTACGTCAGCAGCCCGGCGCCCGTCGCCAGCAGCGTCAGCACCGCCGTACGGCTGCCGAACCCGCGGCCCCACAGCCGGAGGTGCCCCGGCACGTCACCCGGCGGGACGGGCCCGGGTCCGGACCCGGGCCCGTGGGCGGACCCGTGGGCGGACCCGGACAGAAGCGCGGACCCGGCCCCGGACCCGGGCGCATCCCCGGGCGCATCCCCGGGCCCGGCCCCGGACACAAGCGCGGGCGCGGACCCGGACACCGGCACGGGGCCGGAGACGGGCGACACCACGGTCGAGCCGTACCGCCGCAGCAGCTCGCGGGCCTGTTCCTCCCTGCCGGTGGCGAGCAGGAAGCGCGGCGACTCCGGGATCCAGTGGTTCAGCACCAGCAGCAACAGCCCCGTCGGCAGCCCCACCAGCCACAGAGCGCGCCAGCCGAACTCCGGGGTGAGGACCGCCGCCAGCCAGCTCGTCAGGGCGTACGCGACGGTGACGTTCCCGCCGATCAGCACCATCAGCCAGCCACGGTGCCGACGCGGCACCGTCTCCGCCATCAGGGTGAACGCGATGGGGATCATGCCGCCGGCCGCCATGCCCATCACAAAACACATAAGTACGTTCCACCAGAAGCCGGGCATGGCCCCGCAGACGGACGTGGTGGCGAAGAGCACGCCCGCCAGCAGGATCGAGTTCCGCCGTCCGATCCGGTCGCCGAGCCCCGCCCAGACGAACGAGCCCACCATCGTCCCGGAGATCCCGGCCAGTGGCAGCCACGCCACCGACACGGCACCGCCCGGGCGCAGGGGTGAGGCCAGACCGTACTCGGCGGCCACTCCGGGGACGACGAGGGAGAGGGTCAGCGGCTTCATGACGTCGATGGTCACGGCCAGCGACAGCACGATCAGCAGCATGACGTGGGCCGGCCGGAGTCCGGCGTCGTCGTCGGCGCGCACCCTCACCGCCGCCGCCTCCCGGCGCAGTGCCTCGGCGCGCGGCGGCCACAGTCCCACCAGCACGGCCCCCACCCCGCACACGATCAGCGCCATGCCCGCCACCATGGCCGGGTCGGGAGCCATCCCGGCCATGCGGTACCCCATGTGCCGCGCGTGCAGGAACATCGGCAGGTGCAGCACCGTGCCCGCCGTTCCGGCGGCCACCCCGGCCCAGAACCACACCGGGCGGGGGAACCCGCCCCCGGTCTCCGCCCACGGTCCGCTCTTCACGTCGTCCACCCCCTGTTTCCCGAAGGACTCGCGGCACGCCGGAGGACCGGCACGCCGCACGGAAACACCTCGCGCCGGAGCGGCCGGGCCCCGTCTCCTCCCCGGGGCGGGGCCGCCCTACGCCGAACGGCCCAGACGGGATCGGTTCGCCGGACGATGCCCGGCACCCGCTCCGGCGGCAGGCTGTGTGGCGCGCGGCTCGTCGCCCTCCACGAGGGGAGAGGGCGACGAGCCGCGGTACGCCGTCGGTCAGGTCAGCGCATCAGGACGCCCGCGCCCTCACCGGTCGCCTCCGTGGGCAGCGCGACCAGCCCGAGGTCGGCGCCCGCCGCCAGCAGGCGGTGCGTCGGCAGTATCCGGACCGTGTACCCGAACGGGCCCGTCCGGTCGAGGGTGAGGGGGCCCTCGTAGACCCAGCGTCCCTGCTGGTCCGGTCCGCCCGCCGGTTTCAGCGGCACCGTCTGGGCGTCCCGGAGCCGGTCGTCGGTGTCGACGCGGCCCGCGACCGCCTGGACCTCGACGTCCTCCGGCTGGAGGTCCCCGAGGGCGACCCTGACCCGCAGCGCCAGGGTGGAGCCGAGCTCGGCGACGCCGCTGGCCTCGTCCACCTCGACGTGGTCGACCGCCACGCGCGGCCACGCGGCGCGCACCCTGGCCTTCCACCCGGCGAGTTCACGGGCCGCGTCGGTGGTCAGCGACCGGTGGGCGAGCGCGGCCGGGGCGTACAGCCGCTCGACGTACTCCCGCACCATCCGCCCCGCCAGCACCTTGGGGCCCAGATTGGCGAGCGTACGGCGGACCATCTCGACCCACCGCTCCGGCAGCCCGTTCGCGCCCCGGTCGTAGAAGCGGGGCGCGACGCGCTTCTCGATCAGCTCGTACAGCGCGTTCGCCTCCAGGTCGTCGCGCCGGTCCTCGTCCATGGCCGGACCGTCGGCGGTCGGGATGGCCCAGCCGAAGTCCGGCTCGTACCACTCGTCCCACCAGCCGTCCAGGACGGACAGGTTGAGGCAGCCGTTGAGGGCCGCCTTCATGCCGGACGTCCCGCACGCCTCCAGGGGGCGCAGCGGGTTGTTCAGCCACACGTCGCACCCCGGGTACAGCTTCTGGGCCATGCCCATGCCGTAGTCGGGCAGGAAGACGATCCGGTGGCGTACGCGCGGGTCGTCGGAGAACCGCACCAGCTCGCGCACCAGCCGCTTGCCGCCGTCGTCCGCCGGGTGGGCCTTGCCCGCGACGACGATCTGCACCGGCCGCTCCGGGTGGAGCAGCATCTCCGTCAGCCGGTCCCGGTCCCGCAGCATCAGCGTCAGGCGCTTGTACGAGGGGACCCGGCGGGCGAAGCCGATGGTCAGGATGTCGGGGTCCAGGACCCCGTCGATCCAGCCCAGCTCGGCCGAGCCCGCGCCCCGCTGCCGCCAGGAGGCGCGCAGCCGGGTCCGTACCTCCGTCACCAGCTGTTCCCGCAGCTCGCGGCGGAGGTCCCAGATCTCGGAGTCGGCGATCTCGCCGACGGCGTCCCACCGCTGGGAGCCGCCGACGCTCAGGGCGTCCTCGGCGCGCTGGGTACCGATCCTGCGCGCGCCGAGCCGGAACACCTCGGGCGCCACCCAGGTCGGCGCGTGGACACCGTTGGTGATGGAGGTGATCGGCACCTCGTCGGCGTCGAACCCGGGCCACAGCCCGGCGAACATCCCGCGGCTGACGGCGCCGTGGAGGGTGGAGACGCCATTGGCGCGCTGGGCCAGGCGCAGTCCCATGACGGCCATGTTGAAGAGGTTGGGCTCGCCGCCGGGGTAGGTCTCCAGACCGAGCTGGAGGACGCGCTCGACGTCGACGCCGGGCAGCTCCGCGCCGTCGCCGAAGTGGCGGGCGACGAGCTCACGGTCGAACCGGTCGATGCCGGCCGGGACGGGGGTGTGGGTGGTGAAGACCGTGCCCGCCCGGACGGCCTCCAGGGCGGCGTCGAACTCGACGCCCTCCTCGCTCAGTTCCCGGATGCGCTCCAGACCGAGGAAACCGGCGTGCCCCTCGTTGGTGTGGAACACCTCGGGCGCGGGGTGGCCGGTGAGCTCGCAGTACGCGCGTACCGCCCGGACACCTCCTATCCCCAGCAGCATCTCCTGGAGCAGCCGGTGTTCGCTGCCGCCGCCGTAGAGCCGGTCGGTGACGTCCCGCTCGGAGGGGCCGTTCTCCTCGACGTCCGAGTCGAGCATGAGCAGGGGCACCCGGCCGACCTGCGCCACCCAGATGTGGGCGTGCAGGCAGCGGCCGGCCGGCAGGGCGAGGGAGACCCGGACGGGGCTGCCGTTCGGCTGCCGCAGCAGGCTGACGGGCATCTCGTTGGGGTCCAGGAGCGGATAGTGCTCCTGCTGCCAGCCGTCCCGGGAGAGCGACTGGCGGAAGTAGCCGTGGCGGTACAGCAGACCGACGCCGATCAGCGGTACGCCGAGGTCGGAGGCGGCCTTCAGGTGGTCGCCCGCCAGGATGCCGAGGCCGCCGGAGTACTGGGGCAGGGCGGCGGTGACACCGAACTCGGGCGAGAAGTAGGCGACGGCGGCGGGCAGGTCGCCGTCCGGGAGCGAATGGTTCTGGTACCAGCGGCGGCCGCGCAGGTAGTCGTCGAGGTCGTCGGCGACGGCGGTGAGGCGGCGCAGGAAGCGCCGGTCGCGGGCGAGCTCGGCGAGCCGGGTCCCGGACACGGAGCCCAGCAGCCGGACGGGGTCGCAGCCGGCCGCCCGCCACCCCTCTGGGTCGACGGCCTGGAACAGTTCACGGGTCTCGGCGTGCCAGGACCAGCGCAGGTTGCGCGCGAGGTCGCTGAGCGGCCGCAGGGGGTCGGGGAGGACGGGGCGCACGGTGAATCGACGGATTGCCTTCACGTGTTCCACCTTCGCAGGGCAGGTACGTATCGGGGCGGACACACGGGCGTCGTACGCCCGCCTTCACCCTTCGACGTTATCGGCACGCCGCCCTCCGCAACCACGGCGCACTCAGGGGGGCGCGTTCACGGCGCGTTCACCGGGACCGCGTACGGGGAGCCCGCGTTGACGGTCTCCGGGTCGAACGCGCCGGTCGCGGCGTACCGTGCGGCGATTTCACGCCGTTCTCGCGGCGGGATCACGTCATCGATGTGCGTGAAGCCGCCGGGGGCGCGCTGGTGGGCCAGATTGATGACGACTTCGGGGCCGAGGCGCCGGTTGGCGCGCTGAAGCTCCGTCATCGCGGGCCGCCGGTCCGCCTCGTAGGCGGCGAGGGCGTCGGCCGGGTCGGCGTGCCGGGACATGGCGTGGGCGAGGGCCCGGCCGTCGATGATCGACTGGGTGGCGCCGTTGGAGCCGATCGGGTACATCGCGTGGGCGGCGTCGCCGATCAGGGTGGTGCGGCCGTGGCTCCAGCGCGGCAGGGGCTCACGGTCGACCATGGGGTACTCGAAGGCCGCGCCGGAGGCGCACAGCACCTCGGGGACGCTCACCCCGTCGAACTCCCAGCCTTCGAAGTGGCGGAGGAAGTCCGTCACCGGTACGGCCCGGTTCCAGTCCCCGCGCGCGGCGGCGGCGATGCTGTCGGCGGGCATCGCCAGCGCCCAGTTGACGAGGACGTCCCCGGCGGGCCGCTCGGCCATCGGGTAGACGACCGCCTTCCGCCGGTCGTCGCCCGCGACGAGCATGAACGTTCCGGCCCGGCGCCGGTCGATCCAGGAGGCGCCGCGCCACACCAGCATGCCGTTCCAGGGCGGCTCGCCCTCGCACGGGTTCAGCGCGGCGCGGACCGTGGAGCGGATGCCGTCGGCACCGATCAGGACGTCCGGCTCCAGCGACGCCCGGCCGCCCATGGCGCCCTCGCGGTGTTCGAGGCGCACGCGCGGGCGTCCGTCGGCGCGCTCCTCCACGCCCGTCACCCGGACTCCGGTGACGATCGCGGAGCGGCCGAGCCGGTGGCGTACCGCGTCGGCGAGGACGCGCTGCAGGGTGCCGCGGTGGATGGAGAGCTGGGGCCAGTGGTATCCGGCGCCCAGCCCGCGCGGCTCGCGGGAGATCAGCCCGCCGGAGCGGTGGTAGTAGCGCAGTTCCCGGGTGCGTACGGCGTCGGCCTCGAGGTCGTCGAGGAGCCCCAGCGCGTCGAGTTCGCGGACGGCGTTGGGCATGAGGTTCAGCCCGGCGCCGACCGGCTGGATCTCGCGGGCCGCCTCCACGACGGTGACGTGGCGGAACCCGGCGGCGTGCAGCGCGAGCGCGGCGGTCAGTCCGGCGACTCCACCGCCGGCGATGAGGACGTGCGGGGTCATCGTCGCCCCCTCACGCGGCGGTGGGGCGCGGTCGCCTCGTGGACTGGCGCACCAGCGTCTCGTTGTCGCGGGTCAGGTCGAGCACCGAACGCAGCAGCGCGACGGGGGCGCCGCCGCTGCCCTCGTCGTACAGCCGCAGGTCGTCGCTGTAGGCCTTGCGGGCGATGCCTATGTGGCGGGCGCGGAACGTCTTGAGGATCCTCAGCACCCGCGCCAGCGAGTGGGCCGAGGCAAGGAGCTGGGGCGGCAGCCGGTGGACGGTCTCCCAGCTGAGCGCGGCGGACAGTTTGCTGACGGCGGAGACGCCGCCCTTGTGGGTGGCGTGGAAGGCCCGCCACGACGGGAGGCTGTACTCGACGGATTCGGCGAGGAAGGCGTCGTAGCCGGGGTGGGGGCGGTCGCACTGCCAGACCGTCAGGTCGACGAGCCAGAGGGGCACCTGGGCGGCGGCCGGGCCGAGGTAGTCGCGGCCGGCGACGTCGACCTCCTCGAAGTAGGGGCGCAGGGTGCGGGCGAAGTAGGACGGTGAGACGTTGTCGATGGTGAAGTCGATGGAGTCCACCATGGCCTGGACGTGCTGTGCGGTGCGGTCCAGGGTGAGGGCGAAGCCCGGGTCGTACGGTTCGAGGCGGGCCAGCTGGCCGCAGGTGTCGAGGGCGGCGACGAGGCTGGGGAAGACCATCCGGACGGCCTCCTGGAGGTGGGCCTCCATCTCGTGGCCGGTGTACATCCGCTGACGGGGGCCGAGCGGGTTCCAGGTCGTGTAGTGGTGCACGGTGTCCCGGGGCACCATGTCGGTGCGCCGGGCCAGTTCCTCCAGCACGGGAAGGACCTCGGGGACGGCGGCGACCGGCTGGACGCCGTGCCGTTTGAGGGAGCCGAGCAGCATGCCGAGGTCCCGCATCGCGGCGAGCGCCTCGATGACGCACCACTCGGCGACCCGGTCGAGGTCGGGTACGAGGGTGCGCAGGGCGATGGTGAGCGCGGGTACGTCGGCGTCGCGGTTCATCGCGGGGAGCGCGGCGAGCAGCGCGTCGGCGCCGAGCGGGTCGGCGCCGCGTATCTCGGTGATGCGGTAACGCGGTTCGGCGCAGGTATCGAGACACGGCGCGACAAGGTCGTACAGGGTCAACGGGATGCCCCCCTCGGGCAGTGTGGGTTCGGGAGTGGCGCGGTGTCCGCGGGTCAGGCGGTCACCGCGGGTCGCCCACCCGGTCCTGGCGTGGCGGCGCCGGTGCGGGCGCGGGCAGGCTCAGTCGCACGGACAGCAGTGCGGCCGCGGCGGCGAACGCGGCGCCGACGAGCAGCGCCGCTTGGTAGCCCGCGGTTTCGGCCTGGGGTGTGGCCGTGCCGGTGCGGGTGGTGGCCACGGCCACGAGGACGGCCAGGCCCAGGACGGACCCGAACTGCTGGCTGGTGTTGATCAGCCCGGAGGCCAGGCCGGTCTCCTCTGGCGCGGCCTCTGCCGTGGCGGCCACATTGGTGGTGACCATGACCAGCGGCAGGGCGGCACCCAGCACGAGGCTGGGTGCGAGGACGGTGGTGGTGAAGGTGCCCTCGGCGCGCAGGGCCAGGGCGAGCCAGACCATGCCCGCGAGCAGCAGCCCGAAGCCGAGGGTCATGGTCCGGCCGAGGCCGAGGCGGAGGATCAGGCGGCCGGTCAGCGGTGCGGTGGCGACGACGACCAGGGACAGCGGGAGCAGGCCGAGGCCGCCGGTGAGCGGCGAGTGGTCCAGCACGCGCTGGAGGTAGAGGCTGACCAGGAAGAACATGGGGAACAACGCCATCTGGGCGAGGGCACTGAGCACGTTGGCGAGGCGCAGCGCGGGCCGCCGGGCCACGGCGGGCGGCACCAGGGGCCGGGCGGCGCGGGTCTGTACGAGGGCGAAGCCGGCGAGCAGCGCGAGCCCGGCGGCGCCCGCGAGGGGGCTGCGCCCGACGAGCGCGTAGGCGACGAGGCCGAGGCCGCCGGTGGCGGTGAGCGCGCCGAGCAGGTCGAACCCGCGCTCGGGGCGGCGTGTCCCGCCGTCGAGGAGGCGGGGGGCGAGGGCGCCGAGCACCGCGGCGACGATCACGTTCAGCCAGAAGGTGGAGCGCCAGCCGAGCAGGTCGGTGAGTACCCCGCCCAGTACGGTGCCGAGGACGCCGCCGAGTCCGCCCATCGCGGCGAAGGCGCCGAGCGCCTTGTGCCGGGCGGGGCCGTCCGGGTAGAGGAGCAGCAGCAGGGCGAAGGCGGCGGCGGCCGCGAGTGCCGCCCCGACGCCCTGCGCGGCGCGGGCGGCGACGAGCGCGCCGGTGGACTGTGCGAGGCCGCCGGCGGCGGAGGCGGTGGCGAGGAGCGCGAGCCCGCCGGCGAACAGCCGCCGGTGGCCGAGGAGGTCGGCGGCGCGGCCGCCGAGGAGGAGCAGCCCGCCGAAGGTGATGAGGTAGGCGTTGGCCACCCACGAGAGTCCCTCGGAATCCGTCCCGAGGTCCTCGCCGACGGACGGCAGCGCCACGTTGACGATCGCCGTATCCATGATCATCAACAGCTGTGTGGCCGCCAGCAGCGCCAGCGCGCCGCGCCGGGTCCCGGGCGACCCCTTCATCGACGGCTCCCGCGCGCCGCGCCGGACCGGGCGGGCCCGGACGCCGGGAACCCGCGCCCCGCCGGGAACCCGCGCCCCGCCGGGCCGCCGGACGCGGCCGTCCCGCGCGCCGGGCGGCACGCGCGGGCACCCGCGCCACGGCCGCAGTGCCAGCCGGGGTCGCTCGCGCCACGGCCACGGAGCCTTCCTCCGGCCGCCGCCCGCGCCACGGTCCCGGCCGGAGGGCGCGGAGGTCGGACCGCGCGTCCGCCCCGGGCGCACTGCCCCGGGTCCGCCGCGCGCAGCCGGGCCGGCGCCGTCATCGGGCACCTCCGAGGCCGTAACCGTCCAGGCAGGCCTGGGCGAGCGCCTCGCAGGCGGGGCCGTCGCCCTCCCAGGCCTGCTGGGTGAGGTAGACGTGCGGGGCACCGTGGTAGAAGCGTTCGTACTGCTCGTGACGTCCGGCGAACTCCGAACCGAGCGCGTCCCAGGCGAGCTTCAGCAGCTTGACGCGGTCCTCGGCCGGGGTGCCGGGCGAACGGATGTACTTGCGGACCAGCGGGCCCAGCTCCGGGTGGAGCAGATCCTCGCCCGACGCGGGCAACTGGATGACACCACCGCCCATCAGCAGCTTGATCTCCTGGACGGCCTGCGGATACAGCTCACCGGCCATGATGCGCTGCGCGAAGGAGATGTCCTTGCCGGGCGCGACGCCGCCGCGGCCGCCGTCGACCTCCTCGTACGACGCCTCGGCCGCCAGCACGAACGCCTTGGCCTGCGCGACGCGGCCGAGGAGACGGCCGACGGCCTGGGTGACGGGCGGCAGCGCGTAGGTGTTGTTGGCCCTGGTGACCAGGATCGCGACGCCGGTGAGGAACTCCAGCTTGGTCCAGAACCGGGTGGCGGCCTGGTGGACGAAGTTCAGGTACGCGGGGGTCTGCCACCACATCCGGAACGACACGTCGACGTTCCGGTAGGCGAGCACCCGCTCCCACGGCACGAACACGTCGTCGCACACGAGCAGGGCGTCGTTCTCGTCGAAGCGGGAGGAGAGGGGGTTGTCGAAGACGCTGCGCGCCTGCGCCTCGTACGACGTGCGGGAGACGAACTTCAGCCCCGGCGTGTCGACGGGGACGGAGAAGCACACCGCGTGCTCGACGTCCTGCGGGGCGAGCGGCTCGATCGTGCCGACGATCACCTCGTTGCCGAAGACGGCGGCGGTGCCGATCATCTTGGCGCCGCGCACCACGATCCCGCCGTCCTTCTCGGCGACGACCCGCACCACCAGGTCGTCCTCCTCCTGCTCGGAGGCGGACCGGGTGCGGTCGATCTGCGGGTTGGTGATGGTGAAGGTCGGGTACAGGTCGCCCTCGGCGAGCCGCCGGTGGTACGCGAGGGCGGCGGCGGAACCGTCGTACGTCTCCGTCGCGAACAGGGACGGCAGGGCCGCGAAGCCCGCCGCGCCGCCCGCCATGTAGTCGGGCGTGCGGCCCAGGAAGCCGAAGCTCGCCTCCGCCCACACCTTGTACGCCTCACGGCGTGCGACGAGGTCCCCGTACGAACGCGGGATCGCGTAGGCGCGGTGGACCCCGCCCTGGGTGAGGACCGGGGTGTGCTCGGAGTCGTGCGCCAGGTCGTACAGGCGGGCGATCGAGGCGGCGGTGTTGCGGAACGCCGGGTGCGAGGTGATGTCCTCGACCCGCTCCCCGTCGATCCATATCTCCCGGCCGTCGCGCAGCGACGCCAGATACTCCTGACCGGACCTCGTCACCGTTTCTCCTCCTGCGAACGTCATTACCGCAGGAGAGCCTCTCCGTTGGTCCACACCTTCGGCAATGAACGTCCGTCCAATGGTCCTTAAGAACCGGCCAGCCCGCGTCCGGAAACCATTACGCGGCGCTCGCCCCACCCGCCCGGTACTCACCCGGAGTGACGCCGAACCATTTGCGGAAGGCAAGGTGGAAACCGACCGCGCTCTGGTAGCCGACCCGCTCCGGCACCGCCGACTGCGGCAGGGACGTCTCCCCGAGCAGCCGCGCCGCCTCCTGCATGCGCCGTCCGGTCAGGTGCCGCGCCGGCGCCTCGCCGACCAGGGCGCGGAACGCGGCCGTGAAGGCCGAGCGGGACATCCCCACCTCGCGGGCGAGCGACTCGATGGTCCACGGCTCGGCGAACCGGGTCGCGATCATCACCAGGGCACGGCTGACACCCGGGTGGCGCAGGACCGGCAGCGAGGCCGGGTTCTCGGCGAACTCACGGAGCAGCGGGCGCAGCGCGAGCACCAAAGCCATCTCGAAGGCCCGCAGCGTGATCAGCCGGTCGCCGGGACCGATGGGCCGGTCGGGGGCGGCGAGCAGCCGCAGGGTGTCGCGCAGCAGCGGTTCGCGGTCGACCTGTGAGCCGTCCAGCACCAGGGCCCAGGGCAGCGCCTTGTACAGGCCGGTGGCGGCGCTGGCGTCGTAGTGCAGCCCGGCGCAGAGCAGCCGGCTCTCCGGCCCCGTGCCGCCGATGCGGATCTCGCCGGAGGTGCCGGGCTGGCGCTCGGGCAGGACCGCCTTGAGCGGGACGCCCTGCCGGCCGGGCCGGTCGGAGAGCCGGTGCGCGGTGCCGGTGGGGAAGACGGCCAGGTCACCGGCGTGCAGTTCCTGCGGCGGCTGGCCTTCGGCGGTGATCCAGCAGCCGCCCTCGACGATGTAGTGCAGGACGGCGCAGCTCTGCTCGGCGTCGCCTTCGATCGCCCAGGGGGTGCGGACGTGCCAGCGGCTGTCGAAGACGCCGGTGAGGCGCAACGGTTGCAACAGCTCACTGAGGAGGTCGTCGTTCCGGTCGTCGTTCCCGGTTTCGGTGCGCACGGTGTCCATGGACGATCCTTCAACCCCCGCCCCGAATTGTTAATTGATCGGCCAAAGCCGCCGCCGCCAGCCTGAGAGGAGCCGTCATGGCAGCAGTCACACCCTATCGAAGGGCCAATCAGGCATATGTCGGAGCCAATGTCCGAGCAGAATCAGATGCGGGTAGCAGTGGTCGGCGCGACCGGTTTCCAGGGGGGTGCGGTCGCCCGTCTGCTGACGGAGCGTGACCACCGGGTGCGCACCCTCTCCCGGCGCCCCGAGAGCGACCGGCCCCCGCTGCCCGGCGTCTCGTGCGCCAGAGGAGACCTGGGCGACGCCGAGGCGGTACGGCAGCTGTTCACGGGTGCGACGCACGCCGCGGTGGTGATGCCGCTGGTGTACGAGGCGAAGCGGGTGCGCACCTACGCCCGGAACATCGCCGAGGCGGCCGTGGAGGCCGGGGTGCGGCGGCTGGTCTACAACGCCAACACCCGCGTCCCGCGCGACGCCACCGAGGTGGCGGCGTTCGAGACGCGCCGGATCGCCGAGGAGGAGCTGCGGGAGAGCGGCGTACCGCTGGTGGTGCTGCGTCCGCCGGTCTACCTGGACAACCTCTTCAGCCCGTGGAACGGCCCGGCGCTGGTCAACGAGGGGGTCCTCGCCTATCCGCTGCCGGCCGACGTGCCGGCGGCCTGGCTGTCGCACCGGGACCTGGCCCGGGCGGTCCACGCGGCGCTCACCGTGCCGGGGCTGGAGGGGCGGACGTACGACATCGGCGGGGCGCGGGCCCTGACGGGAGATGAGCTGGCGGAGGAGTTCGGCAAAGGGCTGGGGCGCGTGGTGCGGTACCGGGCGCTGGCGCCGCAGGCCTTCGAACAGGGTCTCGCGCAGGCCGTCGGCCCGGCCGCGGCTGCCGGGGTGGCGGGCATCTACCACTACATGGCGGCGGGCCGGGACCCGCTGCTGCTGGCCGGGGACGACGGCCTGTCGGCCCGGACCCTGTCGGTGACGCCGGCGCCGGTCGACGAGTGGGTGGCGCGCCAGCCGTGGCAGATCTGGGCGAGTGATCCGGAGGAGCGGGGCGCCCAGACGCTCACCTGAACGCCACTTGACACACCCGAGCAGGAACCGGCCTCGATTTTCCACTCGAACGGGGCCGGTTCTCACCGTGTTCACCTACGCCTGAGTAGTTAACAACGCGCCGGATTGCCCACCCGAAGGGTATGGGTAGGGCTCCTCCGGTACCCGCCCACCCGAGTGAACCCGGACAGGAGCGGTGATGCCTGCGCTCTGCCACTCGTCAACGGAGCAAGTACAAAGAGCGATACCCGTTACGCAACCCTCAGGTGATGCCGTGAACTCGCTGATTGGTCGCATTCCCGTTCTCGATGTACGCCCGCTCGTCGACTGCGGCAGAAGGCCCGCCAAGGCGGTGGTCGGCGAAACCTTCCAGATTACGGCCACGGTGTTCCGTGAAGGCCACGACGCCGTGGCCGCGAACGTCGTCCTGACGGACCCGGCCGGACGTCCGGGCCCGTTCACCCCGATGCGGGAACTGGCGCCCGGCACCGACCGCTGGGGCGCCGAGGTCACTCCAACGGCCGAAGGGCGGTGGACGTACACCGTCGAGGCGTGGAGCGACCCGGTCTCCACCTGGCGCCACACCGCCGGTATCAAGATCCCGGCCGGGATCGACTCCGACCTGGTGCTGGCCGAGGGCGCCGCCCTGCACGAGCGCGCCGCCGACGGCGTACCGAAGGGCGAGGGCCGCGAGGCGGTGCTCGCCGTGGTGGACGCCCTGCGGGACGAGCGGCGCTCCGCCGAGGACCGGCTCGCCGCCGCCCTCGGCACCGAGGCGGTCGAGGCGCTGGCCGCCCACCCGCTCCGTGAACTGGTCACCTCCTCCCGGCCGTTGCCGTTGCTGGTGGAGCGCGAGCGGGCACTGTACGGCTCGTGGTACGAGATGTTCCCGCGCTCGGAGGGGGCCAGGGAGATCGACGGGCGGATGGTCTCGGGGACCTTCCGCACGGCCATGGAGCGGCTTCCGGCCATCGCAGCGATGGGGTTCGATGTCCTGTATCTGCCACCCATCCATCCCATCGGCACCACTCACCGCAAGGGCCCCAACAACACCCTGACGGCCGGCCCCGACGACGTCGGCGTGCCGTGGGCGATCGGCTCCCACGAGGGCGGTCACGACGCGGTCCACCCGGATCTCGGCACCATCGAGGACTTCGACGCCTTCGTCGAACGGGCGCGCGAACTGCGGCTGGAGGTGGCGCTGGACTTCGCGCTCCAGTGCTCGCCGGACCACCCGTGGGTGAGGAAGCGCCCGGCCTGGTTCCACCACCGGGCCGACGGCACCATCGCGTACGCCGAGAACCCGCCGAAGAAGTACCAGGACATCTACCCCATCGCGTTCGACCAGGACATGCGGGGCATCGTCCGCGAGACGCTGCGGGTGCTGCGGTTCTGGATGGCCCACGGGGTGCGGATCTTCCGCGTCGACAACCCGCACACCAAGCCCGTGGTCTTCTGGGAGAAGGTCATCGGGGCCATCAACAGGACCGACCCGGACGTGATCTTCCTGGCCGAGGCCTTCACCCGCCCCGCCATGATGCGCACCCTCGGCGCGATCGGCTTCCAGCAGTCGTACACGTACTTCACCTGGCGCAACACCAAGCAGGAGCTGACCGAGTACCTCACCGAGCTGTCCGGCGACGACGCCGCCCTCATGCGGCCGAACTTCTTCGTGAACACCCCGGACATCCTGCCCGGCTACCTCCAGCACGGCGGACGCCCCGCCTTCGAGGCCCGCGCGGTGCTCGCCGCGACGATGTCCCCCACCTGGGGGGTGTACGCGGGGTACGAGCTGTGCGAGAACACCCCGGTACGGGAGGGCAGCGAGGAGTACCTCGACTCCGAGAAGTACCAACTGCGGCCCCGTGACTGGGAGTCGGCGGAGCGCGAGGGCCGTACCATCGCCCCGCTGATCACGAAGCTGAACCGGATCAGGCGCCGCAACGCCGCCCTGCGGCAGCTGCGCTCGGTGCACTTCCACCACGCGGACAACGACGCCGTCCTCGCGTACAGCAAGCGAGCGGGCTCGAACATTGTTCTGACGGTCGTCAACCTCGACCCGCGCCACACCCACGAGGCGACGGTGTCGTTGGACATGCCGGAACTCGGCCTCGACTGGCACGAGACCGTGCCGGTGCGCGACGAGCTCACCGGTGAGACCTATCACTGGGGCAGGGCCAACTATGTGCGCCTCGAGCCGGGTGTCTCGCCCGCGCACATCCTCGTCCTGCGACCGTCCCCGCCGATCGGAGGGTCACCCACATCATGATCGTCAACGAGCCCGTCCACGACACGTTCGAGGACACACCGGCAAAGGACCGTGATCCCGACTGGTTCAAACGAGCCGTCTTCTACGAGGTTCTGGTGCGTTCGTTCCAGGACAGCAATGGCGACGGTGTCGGCGACCTCAAGGGCATCACCGCCAAGCTGGACTATCTGCAGTGGCTCGGGGTCGACTGCCTCTGGCTTCCGCCGTTCTTCAAGTCGCCTCTCCGGGACGGCGGTTACGACGTATCGGACTACACCTCCGTACTGCCCGAATTCGGCGACCTGGCCGACTTCGTCGAGTTCGTCGATGCCGCCCACCAGCGCGGCATGCGAGTGATCATCGACTTCGTGATGAACCACACCAGCGACCAGCACCCGTGGTTCCAGGAATCCCGCAGCGACCCCGACGGCCCCTACGGCGACTACTACGTCTGGGCCGACGACGACAAGCAGTTCCAGGACGCGCGGATCATCTTCGTCGACACCGAGACGTCCAACTGGACCTTCGACCCGGTGCGCAAGCAGTACTACTGGCACCGGTTCTTCTCCCACCAGCCCGACCTCAACTACGAGAACCCGGCCGTGCAGCAGGAGATCCTGTCCGCGCTGCGCTTCTGGCTCGACCTGGGTATCGACGGGTTCCGCCTGGACGCCGTGCCCTACCTGTACCAGCAGGAGAGCACCAACTGCGAGAACCTCCCGGCCACCCATGCCTTCCTCAAGCGGGTCCGCAAGGAGATCGACGCCGCCTACCCCGACACCGTGCTCCTGGCCGAGGCCAACCAGTGGCCGGAGGACGTCGTCGACTACTTCGGCGACTACGCGGCCGGCGGCGACGAGTGCCACATGGCGTTCCACTTCCCGGTCATGCCGCGCATCTTCATGGCGGTGCGCCGGGAGTCCCGCTACCCCGTCTCGGAAATCCTGGCCAAGACCCCGGCGATCCCGGTGAACTGCCAGTGGGGCATCTTCCTGCGCAACCACGACGAGCTGACGCTGGAAATGGTCACGGACGAAGAACGTGACTACATGTACGCGGAGTACGCCAAGGACCCCCGGATGCGCGCCAACATCGGCATCCGGCGGCGGCTCGCCCCGCTGCTCGACAACGACCGGAACCAGATCGAGCTGTTCACCGCGCTGCTGCTGTCCCTCCCCGGCTCGCCGATCCTCTACTACGGCGACGAGATCGGGATGGGCGACAACATCTGGCTGGGCGACCGGGACGCCGTGCGCACCCCGATGCAGTGGACGCCCGACCGCAACGCGGGCTTCTCGTCCTGCGACCCGGGACGGCTGTACCTGCCGACCATCATGGACCCGGTCTACGGCTACCAGGTCACCAATGTCGAGGCGTCCATGGCGTCGCCGTCGTCACTGCTGCACTGGACGCGGCGGATGATCGAGATCCGCAAGCAGAACCCGGCCTTCGGCCTCGGCTCGTACACCGAGCTGCCGTCGTCCAACCCGGCGGTCCTGGCCTTCCTCCGGGAGTACGGCGACGACCTGGTGATGTGCGTGCACAACTTCTCGCGCTTCCCGCAGCCGACGGAGCTGGACCTGCGGCGGTTCAACGGGATGCACCCGGTGGAGCTGATCGGCGGGGTGCGCTTCCCCGCGGTCGGCGAATGGCCGTACCTGCTCACCCTCGCGGGGCACGGCTTCTACTGGTTCCGCCTCCGCAAGGACACCGCGAAGCCGGGCAAGGGCAGAACGGTCACGGAGGCGTCGGTGGCGACGGTGACACCGGGCACGCCCGGCACGGCCACCACCGGCATGGGTGCCAGGACCGGCGCGGCGGCGCCCACCGGCGCGGCGGCCGTGACCGCGCCGGACACGCCGCCCGCCGGGGTGCCAGGGCCTGACGGGGCGGCGCCTGACGGAGGGTCACCGGGCGCGACACCGCCACCGCCGCCCGCGCCGGCCGGGGCGGACCGTCCCGGAGCCGCGGGCCCGGCCGGAGCGGTCCGTCCTCCCGCGGCGCCATCCGCCGCGGGGCCCTCGGGCGGGCGGGACGCGGCCGGAGCGCCGGCGGCGGAGGGCAAGGCCCGCCCCGTGGCGGCCGAACGCCCCGCGGGCCGGGCGGCCGGTAAGAGGTGAGGACATCAGGGCGGGGCGTTTCCGTCGCCCCGCCCTGGGCACTCTCCCCCTCATACGTCGATTCGGGTCTATCTCGACCATCCCCGCCCGACACGTCCCGCACAGCCGGACAGCACTCGCCGCATTCCGGGACACTCTGCACGTTCTGTGCATTTCGTAGTGCCCGGGGAAAGGACGCGCTGCCATGTCGGAGACCGCATCCACCGCCCGGGCCCCGGTCGCCCTGCTCCCCTCACTGGTGCCCCTGCTCCACGACTGGCTCCCACGCCAGCGCTGGTTCGCCGGGAAAGGGCGCCCCGTCACGGGCTTCACTCTCGCCTCGGTGACCGAACTGCTCCCGCTCGACACCACCGGCCCCGGGTTGCTGCACCTGCTCGTGCGGGTCCAGCAGCCCGGGCTCGGCACCGCCGCCCAGCCCGACTGCTACCAGTTGCTGCTGGGCGTCCGGACCAGCCTGCCGCCGCAGCTCGCGCCCGCGCTGATCGGCCGCGTCCCGGACGGCCCACTCGCCGGGCGCACCATCTACGAGGGGCTCCGCGACCCGCGGCTCGCCGCGCTCCTGCTGGAACGATTGCGCACCCCCGGCCCCATGGGCCCGCTGCGGTTCTCCAGGACCGTCGTGATCCCGGAGGGCCTCACCCCGCGTGTGCTCGACGCCGAGCAGTCCAACTCCTCGCTGGTGTACGGCGACGCGTACATCCTGAAGGTGTTCCGCCGGGTCTACCCGGGCGCCAACCCGGACCTGGAGCTGCCGCTCGCGCTCGCCCGCGCCGGCTGCACCCGGGTCCCCGCGCCCGTCGCCTGGTACGAGACCGGCAACGGCCGGCCGGAGGCCAGCACCCTGGGCGTACTCCAGCCGTTCCTGCGCGGGTCCCAGGACGGCTGGCAGCTCGCCCTGGACTCCCTCGCCGCCGGGCGCGACTTCACCACCGAGGCGCGGGCGCTCGGCCGGGCCACCGCCGAGGTGCACACCGCGCTGGCCGACACCCTGCCCACGGTCGCCCTGGGCCGCCCGCAGACCGAGAACCTGGTCCACGGGATGAGCCGTCGGCTGGACGCCGCCGCGCAGGCGGTGCCCGCGCTGATGCCGTACGCCCCCGGGCTGCGCGCCGCGTTCGAGGCGGTCGCCGGGCTGCGGTCGGACAGCCGGCTGTGGCGGGCCCAACGGGTCCACGGCGACCTGCACCTCGGGCAGACCCTGCGCACCCAGGACGGCGACTGGTCGGTGATCGACTTCGAGGGCGAGCCCGCGAAGCCGCTCGCCGAGCGCCGCCGCCCCCAGCCGCCGGTGCGCGACGTGGCGGGCATGCTGCGCTCCTTCGACTACGCGGCCCGCTCCCACCACCCCTGGAACCCGGACTGGGCAGAGCGGTGCAGGGACGCGTACTGCACCGGGTACGCCGAGGCCTCGGGCACCGACCCGCGCGACGAGCCCGCGCTGCTGCGCGCGTACGAGACGGACAAGGCCGTGTACGAGGTGCTGTACGAGGCCCGGCACCGCCCCGACTGGCTCCCGGTCCCGATGGCGGCCATCCGGCGCCTGGCCGCGCAGACCACCACTCCGTGATGTGAACGCCCTTGAGGAGGCCCTCCCCCGTGACCCCCCGTCGCCCCACCCGCAACCCTGCCGCCCCGGCCACCAAGAAGGCCCCGGCCACCCCGGCCGTCAAGCAGACCCCGCTGGGGGATGCCACCGCCCTGCCGACGCCGCCGCCCGGCGCGACGCCCCGCCCCCGTACCGGCGGCGACGGCGCCCCCGCCGCACCACTGGACCCCGCCGACCGGGGGCGGCTGCTGGCGGGCGAGCACCACGACCCGCACGCCCTGCTGGGCGCCCACCCGGTCGGTGGCGGGATCGCCGTCCGGGCCCTGCGCCCGTGCGCGAAGAGCGTCGCCGTACTGGTGGACGGGGCGCGCACCGAGCTGCACGACGACGGTGACGGACTGTTCTCCGCCGTGCTGCCGCTGTCCGAGGTCCCGGCGTACACGCTCCAGGCGGTCTACGACTCCGGGGTCGTCGAGGCGGACGACCCGTACCGCTTCCTGCCCGCGCTCGGTGAGCTGGACCTGCACCTGATCGGCGAGGGCCGGCACGAGGAGCTGTGGAAGGCGCTCGGCGCCCACCCCATGACCCACCAGGACGTCGCCGGCACCCGCTTCACGGTGTGGGCGCCCAACGCGCGCGGGGTGCGGCTGGTCGGCGAGTTCAACTACTGGGACGCCGGCACCGGCCTGCCGCTGCGGTCGCTGGGCGGCACCGGGGTGTGGGAGCTGTTCGTCCCCGGACTGGGTGAGGGCGCGCTGTACAAGTTCGCCGTCACCGGGCCCGACGGCCACTGCTCGTTGCGCGCCGACCCGATGGCCCGCCGCACCCAGTGCCCGCCCGAGACGGCCTCCGTCGTCACCGCCTCCCACTACACGTGGCAGGACGACGACTGGATGGCGCACCGCGGTGACCGGCCGGTCCACGAGGCCCCCTTCTCCGTGTACGAGGTGCACCTGCCCTCCTGGCGCCCGGGGCTGACCTACCGGGAGCTGGCGAAGGAGCTGCCCGCGTACGTGAAGGAGCTGGGCTTCACCCATGTGGAGCTGATGCCGGTCGCCGAGCACCCCTACAGCCCGTCCTGGGGCTACCAGGTCACCGGTTTCTACGCGCCCACGGCCCGCCTCGGCACGCCCGACGACTTCAAGTTCTTCGTCGACGCCTGTCACCGGGCCGGGATCGGCGTGCTGGTCGACTGGGTGCCGGCGCACTTCCCCAAGGACGACTGGGCGCTGGCGCGGTTCGACGGCACGCCGCTGTACGAGCACCCCGACCCGCGGCGCGCGGAGCACCCCGACTGGGGCACCCTCGAGTTCGACTACGGCCGCACCGAGGTCCGCAACTTCCTCGTGGCGAACGCCGTCTACTGGTGCGAGGAGTTCCACATCGACGGCCTGCGGGTCGACGCGGTCGCCTCGATGCTGTACCTGGACTACTCCCGCGAGGGCGGCGAGTGGGTTCCCAACGAGCACGGCGGGCGGGAGAACTACGACGCGGTGGCCTTCCTCCAGGAGATGAACGCCACGGTCTACCGGCGCTGCCCGGGTGTGGTGACCATCGCCGAGGAGTCCACGGCCTGGGAGGGCGTCACCCGCCCCACCGACAGCGGTGGCCTGGGCTTCGGGCTGAAGTGGAACATGGGCTGGATGCACGACTCGCTGGTGTACGTCTCCAAGGAGCCGGTGCACCGCAAGTACCACCACAACGAGATGACGTTCTCGATGGTGTACGCGTACAGCGAGAACTACGTCCTGCCGATCTCGCACGACGAGGTGGTGCACGGCAAGCAGGCGCTGGTGACCAAGATGCCGGGCGACTGGTGGCAGCGGCGCGCCACCCAGCGCGCGTACCTGGGCTTCATGTGGGCCCACCCGGGCAAGCAACTGCTGTTCATGGGGCAGGAGTTCGCGCAGGGCGCGGAGTGGTCCCAGGAGCACGGCCCGGAGTGGTGGCTGACGGAGGACAGCTACCACTCGGCCGGTGACCACCGGGGGGTGCGGGACCTGGTCCGCGACCTCAACGCGGTGTACACGGCGACGCCCGCGCTGTGGGAGCGGGACACCGTCCCCGAGGGCTTCCAGTGGTCGCTGGGTGACGCCGCCGAGGACAACGTCTTCGCCTTCCTGCGGTACGACGCGCAGGGGGCTCCGCTGCTGGCGGTGAGCAACTTCTCGCCGGTGGTGCGTGACGACTACCGGCTGTGGGTGCCGGACCGGATCGCGGCGTGGGCGGAGGTCCTGAACACGGACGCGGTGGAGTACGGCGGCAGCGGCGTGCGCAACGCCGACCCGGTGAAGCCGGAGGGCGGGCACGTCCGGCTGACCCTGCCGCCGCTGGCGACGGTGTGGCTGAAGCCGGCCTGAGCACCACGGGCGCGGGCACGCGCTGCCGTACGGAATGGAGGCGGGGAAGGTCCCTGGGGACCTTCCCCGCCTCTCCGTCCGGGTCCCGCCGGTCTTCGGCCGGGACGACCGGTGCACGCCGCGCCGGCGTCCGACGCCGCCGTGCGCGCGCCGGACGCCGCGGACGAGCCGGACGCCGCGGACGAGCCGGACGGACACGAGGCGTTCCCGGGCCGGCGGCGGACGGGGCGCCGTGACGGCGCCCGGGGGGTGGCGCGGCCCGGCCGTCGTGGGGACGGCCGGATCGGGCGAGCACGGGCTCGTCCCCGCCCGCCCCGGAGGAGCCGGCCCGGCTCCGCCTCACCCGCTGAGGCGCACCACGCCCAGCCGCTGGGTGGCGCGGGTCAGCGCCACGTACAGGTCGTTGACACCGTTCGGGCCGCCGGACCTGATGCCGTCCGGGTCGGCGACGATCACCGTGTCGAATTCCAGGCCCTTCGCCTGCCGGGGCTCCAGCAGGACGACCGGCCGGGTGAGGTCGGGGTCCGGGCCGTGCGCGGCACCGGGCAGGGCGGCGCCGATGCCGGGAAGGCGCCCCGCCGGGGCGATGACGGCGAGCCGCCCCTCGGCGGGCCGCTCCCGGCGTACCGCGTCGGCCACCTCGGCCGCCAGATCGCCCGTGGTCCTCTCCCAGGGGGCCACGCCCGTGGAGCGCACCGAACGGGGCGGGACGAAATCCGGGTCCTCGGCGCGGCGTACCGCTGCCGCGACCTCCATGATCTCGGCGGGGGTGCGGTAGTTGACGCCGAGGCGTACGTGCTCGAAGCGGTCGCCGACGTACGGGCCGAGGATGTCCTGCCAGGAGCCGCAGCCGGCGGCGTCGCCGGTCTGAGCCGGGTCGCCGACGAGCGTCATGGAGCGGGTGGGGATCCGGCGCATCAGCAGTCGCCACGCCATGGCGGACAGTTCCTGCGCCTCGTCGACGATGACGTGCCCGAACGCCCAGGTGCGGTCGGCGGCGGCGCGCTCGGCGGCGCTGCGGTGGTCGGTCTCCTCGTGCCGTTCGGCGAAGCGTTCGGCGTCGATGATGTCGTGGGCGCCGAGCACCTCGGACTCCTCGTCCTCGAACTCGTACGTCCGGGAGGCGTAGCTGACGTCCAGCACGCCCTGGGCGTAGGAGATCCGGGCGCTGCGCTCGCGCTCGGCGGCGGCGCGGGCGGCGGAGTCGTCCTCGCCGAGGAGTTCGGCGGCCTCGTCGAGGAGAGGTACGTCGGCCTCGGTCCAGGGGCCCTCCGTCCTGCGGACGAACTCGGCCTCGCCGTCCGGGAGGTGACCGTCGGGTGCGGCGAGGAAGGCGGCCACCAGCTGCTGGGGGGTGAGGGTGGGCCACAGCTCCTCGATCGCGGCGTGGACGTGCGGGCTCGCGGCGATCTCCTTGCGCATCTGGGTGATGTCGGCCGGGTCGAGGAGGTTGGGTCCGCCGAACGGGTCGGCGCCGAGCCGTTCGGCGAGCTGGTCGGTGAGCGCGTCGATGATCCGGAAGGCGAAGCGCGGGCGGGCGAGGTTGTGGGGCAGTCCGGTGCCGCGGGCGTCCCAGCGGGCGTCCTCGGCCATGTTCCGGTCGAGCAGGAGGGTGCCGTAGTCGTCGTGGTCGATTTCGAGGGGCGCGTCGGTGGGCGGCACGGTCTGCCGGTCACGCAGGACCTGTGCGAGGACGGCGGCCATGCTCGCGCGCCCCTTGATCTCGGCGGCCTCGGGGGTGTCGGTGCCGGTGGCGCGGACACCGGGGAACAGCTCGCCCATGGTGGACAGCAGGACACCCGTCTCGCCCAGGGCGGGCAGGACTTCGCCGATGTAGCCGAGGAAGGCGGGATTGGGCCCGACGACGAGGACGGCACGGCGGGCCAGCTGCTCGCGGTACGCGTAGAGCAGGTACGCGGCGCGGTGCAGTGCGACGGCGGTCTTGCCGGTGCCGGGGCCGCCCTCGACGACGAGGACGCCCTGGTGCGGTGCGCGGATGATGCGGTCCTGCTCGGCCTGGATGGTCTGGACGATGTCGCTCATACGCCCGGTGCGGGCGGCGTCGAGCGCGGCGAGCAGGACCTCGTCGGCGTCGCGGTTCTCGTGTCCGGTGCGGGTGGTGTCGGTGAGGTCGAGGATCTCGTCGTGCAGGGCGGTGACCTCGCGCCCGTCGGTGGTGATGTGGCGCCGGCGGCGGAGCCCCATCGGCTCGTACCCGGTGGCGAGGTAGAACGGCCGGGCGACCTCGGCGCGCCAGTCGACGACGAGCGGGGTGCGTTCCTCGTCGTCCTCACGGATGCCGATACGCCCGATGTGGTGCTCGCGGCCGTCCCGGAATTCCAGCCGCCCGAAACACAGCCCGTTCTCCCCCGCGTCGAACGCGGCCAGCAGCCCGGACTGCTCGGCGACCAGCACATCTCGCTCGAGCCGCGCCTGGAACCCGGTCCCGACGCCCTTGAGGGCGGCCGCGACGGCGGTTTCGGCCTGGTCCCGCAGGTGGTCGAGTCGCGCGTAGAGCTCTGTGATGAATTGCTGCTCTTTCCGATATTCCTCGGTTGACAATCCGACTCCTGACGCGGTACAGTGCGTTTATTGAATTTCTGTGCGCGATTTTCCATGCCCGCACAGGAATATCTCAATATACGCGAGAAAACGCCCCGGTCGTCAATCGACCGGGGCGTTCTCTTTTTCCACGCCTTTTCGGGCCGGTGCGTCCTCCCGCCCCCGGAGGGGGCGGCCCGGACGCCTCGCCGACGCGCACGCGCGGACGCCGGCGGTCGAGCGTGGGCCGCCGGGTCTGTGACGTGCCGCCCCCCGGCGGCACGTCACAGACCCGGCGGTTGGCCGGCCTCAGACCGGGGCGGGCTCGCGGGCCTCGGCCCTCGCCTCCGTACGCGCCTTCCGCCCCGGCAGCAGGACCGCCACCAGGACCGTGCCGACGGCCAGGATCGCCGCACCGATCAGGCTGGTGTGGGCGACCGCGTCCGCGAAGGCCGAGCCGACGGCGTCGGTCATCCGGCGGGCCGCCTCGGCGAGTCCGGCCGCCTGCTCGGGCGGCGCCTGGGCGGCCCGTTCACCGATCCCGTGCGCCACGGCGTACCCGGCGCCGACCGAGTCCTGGGCGGTGGCCAGGGCCGAGGCGGGCAGGCCGCTGCCCTCGGTGGCGTCGGCGAGGTGCGAGGAGTACGAGGAGGCCAGCACCGACCCCAGCAGGGCGATACCCAGCGAGCCGCCCAGCTCCAGCGACGTGTCGTTGACCGCCCCGCCGACGCCGAGCTCGGACTCGGGGAACGCGCCCATGATGGCGTCGGTGCAGGGCGACAGGGCGAGACCGATCGCGACACCCAGGACGATCAGCGGGGCGACGAAGTCCCCGTACGCGGAGGACGCGTCCACCCGTGTCAGCAGGGCGAGGGCCAGCGTGCCGAGGGCCATGCCCGCCGTGACGGTGGCCCTCATGCCCAGCCGCGGGGTGAGGAAGCCGGTCAGCGCCGAGCCGACGAACACCGCGCCGGCCAGCGGCAGCATCCGCACGCCCGTGTCGAACGGGTCGTACCCGAGCACGAACTGCAGGTGCTGGGTGAGGTAGTAGAAGGCACCGAAGACGGCGAGGAAGAAGAGCGCGACGGCCAGGTTGGAGCCGGCGAAGCCGCGGTCGAGGAAGCGGCGGACGTCCAGCACCGGGCGCGGGTGGCGCAACTCCCAGGCGACGAAGGCGACGAGTCCGGCGCCCGCGACGACCGCCGCCCCGACGGCCTTGGCGTCCCAGCCGAAGTGCGGACCCTGGATGATCATGTAGACGAGCGCGCCGGTCCAGACGACGGAGAGGAGCCCGCCGACGTAGTCGATGCGCCCGTGCCGGGCCGCCTTCGACGGCGGTACGAGGGCGAACGCGCCGACGATCGCGAGCGCGGCGACCGGGACGTTTATCAGGAACGTGGACGCCCAGCCGTGGTTCTCCAGGAGCGCGCCCGCGACCAGCGGTCCGGCGGCGATGGCGAGACCGGCGGTGGCCGTCCACAGGACGATCGCCTTGGCCCGCTCCGTACGGGGGAACGTCGCGGCGAGCAGGGAGAGAGTGGCCGGCATGATCATCGCGGCGCCGACACCCATGACCGCCCGGGCGGCGATGACCCCGGCGGAGGAGTCGACGAGCGATCCGGCGACCGAGCCCGCGCCGAAGACGACCAGCCCGAGGACGAGCGCGCCGCGCCGGCTGTACTTGTCGCCGATCGCGCCGAGCAGCAGCATCAGCGCCGCGTACGGGACGGTGTAGCCGTCGATGACCCACTGGAGGTCGGAGCTGGTCAGCCCGAGGTCCTGGGTCATGTCGGGCGCGGCGACGGTGAGGGCGGTGTTCGCCATCACGATGATCAACAGGCTCAGGCACAGGACGAGCAGTGCCCACCAGCGCTTCGCGTACGGCCGCTCCATCCTCTCCACCGGCTCGTTCATGACGAGACGCATGGCTCGTTCCACCCTTCCGACGACACTCTCTTGCACAGCAGTGTGCAATTACACAATGCTGTGCAAGTTACGCCACTGCACAGACTTGTGCAAAATGAGGGCGTGACTTCTGGACGAGCCGATGCCAACCGGCGCCGCATCGAGCAGGTGGCCCTCACCGAGCTGCTGCGCGACCCGGACGCCTCCATGGACCAGATCGCCCGCGCGGCCGGGGTCGTGCGCCGTACCGTCTACGGGCACTTCCCCAGCCGCGAGGCGCTGATCGCCGCCCTCGTGGACAGCGCGGTCGAATCGGTGGCCCGGGCGCACGCGAGCGGCCGGGAGGGCGTGGACGACCCGGCCGAGGCGCTGGCCAGGGCCACGCTCGCGGTGTGGGAGATCGCCGACCGCTACCGGCTCCTGGTGGCCCTCGCCCAGCGCAGCGTCACGATGGAGGGCATCCGGGAGCGGCTGACCCCGGTGCGCGAGGCCTGCGCGGCGGTGCTGCGACGAGGTCTGGAGGAGGGCGTGTTCACCTCCCCGCTGCCTGCCGCCGCCCTGGCGTACGTGCACGAGCAGGTGCTGTTCGGGCTGATGGAGGCGGTCAACGCGGGCGCCCTCGCGGCGGACCGGGCCGGCCGGTCCGCCGCGGAGACGATGCTGATCTCGGCGGGGATGTCGGCGGAACGGGCGACCGGGCTGGTGGGGTCGCTGGCGGCCTGAGGCCGGCGGCCCGGCCCGGACCGGGCGTCCGCCGCCGCCTCCCTGGCCCGCTCGCGCCGCGGGAGGCCGCCGGCCCTCGCCCGGGCGGCCTCCTTGGCCGTGCCGCGCGGTCCGTCGCCCCTGCGCGTCAGACCTTGACCGGCTCGCGCGGCTCGGGGAGGTCGTCCGCGTCGCCGGCCTCCGGAGCGTGGTCGTCGACCAGGGTCTTCTCGTCGAACGGCACCCTGCCGGCGAGGACTTCGGCGACCCGGGCCCGGTCGATCTCCTTGGTCCAGGTACCGACGAGGACGGTGGCGACCGCGTTGCCCGCGAAGTTGGTCAGCGCACGGGCCTCGCTCATGAAGCGGTCGATGCCGACGATCAGACCGACCCCGTCGACCAGTTCGGGACGGTGCGACTGGAGGCCGCCGGCCAGCGTGGCCAGGCCCGCGCCGGTCACACCGGCCGCGCCCTTCGAAGCGATGATCATGAAGACCAGGAGCGAGATCTGCTCACCGACCGAGAGCGGGTTGCCCATCGCCTCGGCGACGAAGAGGGACGCCATCGTCAGGTAGATCGCGGTGCCGTCCAGGTTGAAGGAGTAGCCGGTCGGCACGGTGATGCCGACGACGGGCTTGCTCACACCCAGGTGCTCCATCTTCGCGATCAGGCGCGGCAGCGCGGACTCGGAGGATGAGGTGGAGAGGATCAGCAGGAACTCCCGCCCCAGGTACTTCAGCAGCGTCAGGATGTTCACGCCCGCCACCAGCCGCAGCAGGGCGCCGAGGACGACGAAGACGAAGAGGGCGCAGGTGAGGTAGAAACCGATCATGATGACGGCGAGCGACTTCAGCGCGTCGAGACCGGTCTCGCCCACCACGGCGGCGATGGCGCCGAACGCGCCCACCGGGGCGGCCCACATGATCATCGCGAGGATCCGGAAGACCAGGCGCTGGATGTGTCCGATGCCGCGCAGCACCGGCTCGCCGGACTTGCCCATGGCTTGCAGGGCGAAGCCCGCGAGCAGCGCCACCAGCAGCGTCTGGAGGACCTCGCCCTCGGTGAAGGCGGAGACCAGGGTCTTGGGGATGATCCCGAGGAGGAAGTCGACGGTGCCCTCACTGGCACCGGACGCCTGCTTCTCGCCCGCGGCGGCGGCCTCGTCCGTGAGGCGCAGGGTCGCGCCCGGCTCCAGCAGGTTGCCGACGACCAGGCCGATGGCGAGGGCCACGGTCGACATGACCATGAAGTAGCCCAGGGCCAGCCCGCCGACCGCGCCGACCTTGGCGGCCTTGCGGACCGAGCCGACGCCCAGCACGATCGTGCAGAAGATGATCGGCGAGATCATCATCTTGATCAGGTTCACGAAGCCCGTACCCAGCGGCTTCAGTTCGACGGCCACCCCGGGGGCGGCGAAGCCCACGGCGATGCCGAGCACGACCGCCGCGATGACGGCCAGATACAGATAGTGGGTACGGTCCCGTCGTGCGGCCACGGGGTCCTCCTCGGTGAGTCGCTCCACTGTCCCTGTGGATCCCCGAGACCATCTCTCACCCGGTGACGGCGGTCACCGTTGCGTTCCTTTCGTTCACGTGTTTCCGGACAGGCAGACTTGGCCCATGCGCATCTCGCACACCCGCCCCCGCAGCCTCGCCGGCCAGCTCTTCGCGATGCAGGTCGTGCTGGTCGCCGCCATCGTGGCGGGGTGCGCGCTGTTCGCGTACGCGGACGACCGCGGCCAGGCCGAGGAGACCGCGCGTCGGCAGACGACGGCGACCGCGACGGCGGTCGCCCGCTCCCCCGCGGTCGTGGCGGCGGCCCGCTCGGAGGATCCGACCGCCGCCCTCCAGCCGTACGCCGTCTCCCTCGTCGGCGAGCCGGGGGTGACCTTCGTGACGATCATGGCTCCGGACGGGACGCGCTGGACGCACCCCGAGCCGGAGCGGATCGGCCAGAAGTACCTGGGGCACATCGAGGAGGCGCGGCGGGGCCGGATCTTCTCGGAGACGTACCGGGGAACGCTGGGGCGCTCGGTGCGGACGGTCGCGCCGGTGCACGACCGCGGCCGGGTGGTCGCCCTCGTCAGCGCGGGCATCACCGTCGACCGGATCAGCGCGCAGTTGCGGGGGCAGGTGACCGCCCTGCTCGGGATGGCGGGCGCGGCGCTGGCCCTCGGCGGAGCGGGGACGTACGTGATCAACGCGCGGCTGCGGCGGCACACGCACGGGATGAACGCCGCGGAGCTGAGCCGGATGCACGACTACCACGAGGCCGCGTTGCACGCGGTGCGCGAGGGCCTGGTGATGCTGGACGGCCGGCGGCGGATCGCGCTGATCAACGACGGGGCGCGGGAGCTGCTGGGTCTGGGCGAGGAGGCGGTGGGCGCCCCGGTCGCCGGGCTCGGCCTGCCGCCGTCGCTCACCGGCGCGCTGCTCTGTGCCGAGCCGCGGGTGGACGAGCTGCACCTGACGGCCGACCGCGTGCTGGTGGTCTCCACCCGGCCGGTGGTGGGCGGGGAGCGGCGCGGGACGGTGGTGACGCTGCGGGACCACACGGAGTTGCAGGCGCTGTCGGGCGAGCTGGACTCGGAGCGCGGGTTCACCCAGGCGCTGCGGTCACAGGCCCATGAGGCGGCGAACCGGCTGCACACGGTCGTGTCACTGATCGAACTGGGGCGTGTGCAGGAGGCGGTGGAGTTCGCGACGGCCGAACTGGAGCTGGCGCAGGCGCTGACGGACCGGGTGGTCGACGCGGTCGGCGAGCCGGTACTGGCCGCCCTGCTGCTGGGCAAGGCGGCCCGGGCGAACGAGCGGGGTGTGGAGCTGGTGCTGACGGAGGACAGCCGGATGGACGACGGTGTCCTGCCGCCGTCGCTCCCGGCGCGTGACCTGGTGACGATCCTGGGCAACCTGATCGACAACGCCCTGGAGGCCGCCCAGGGCAGCCCGGTGGCGCGTGTCATGGTGACCGCGCGGGCGGACGAGGACGCCGGCGAGCTGCTGTTGCGGGTCGCCGACTCCGGCCCCGGCGTCGGCCCGGCCGACCACGAGGCCGTCTTCGAAAGCGGGTGGTCCACCCGTGGCCCGGGCCGGGGCCTGGGGCTCGCCCTCGTCCGTCAGGCAGCGCACCGGGCGCGGGGCGCCGTCGAGCTGGGCCACGGCCCGGACGGCGGTGCGGAGTTCACCGTCCGCCTGCCCCTGGGCCCGGCCGGGGCGGCGGGCGCGCGGGTTTCGGCGGGCGGCGCCGGGCGGGGCGTGGGGGTGGCGTCGTGACGGCGAGACCCGGGCCGGCCATCAGGGTCCTGGTGGTGGAGGACGACCCCGTCGCGGCGGACGCCCACGCCCTGTACGCGGGCCGGGTGGCGGGCTTCGCCGTCGTCGGGGTGGCCCACTCGCGGGCCGCCGCGGTACGGCTGCTGGAGCGGACGGCCGTCGACCTGATCCTCCTCGACCTGTACCTGCCGGACGGGCACGGTCTGCACCTGTTGCGGTCGCTGCGGGCCGCCGGCCACCACGCCGACGTCATCGCGGTCACCTCCGCCCGCGACCTGGCGATCGTCCGCGAGGGCGTCTCGCTCGGCGTGGTCCAGTACGTGCTGAAGCCGTTCACCTTCGCCACCCTGCGCGACCGCCTCACCCGGTACGCCGAGTTCCGCGCGGCCGCCGGGGAGGCGTCGGGCCAGGACGAGGTGGACCGGGCGCTCGCCGCGCTGCGCACACCACAGCCCGCCGCCCTTCCCAAGGGGCTCAGCGCGCCCACGCTGGCCGCCGTGACCCGTACCCTCCGCGCTGCGGACACCGGGCTCACGGCCACCGAGGCCGGGACGGCGGTCGGCATCTCGCGGATCACCGCCCGGCGCTACCTGGAGCACCTCGTCACCTCCGGACGGGCCGAACGCAGCCCGCAGTACGGCCAGGTGGGGCGCCCGGAGCTGCAGTACCGCTGGGTGCCGTCCACGCCGGGGACAGGGTAAATTACCGCCAGGTAGGGCAGGAGCGGCACTTCTGGACGTTCCTACGACATTTGGCCTTGGGTGAACCCACGGTAGCCAGGAGTCACCCTCTGCTCCTACGGTGTGCGGCGTGCACCCCTCTTCCCCGTCCCCCCCGTTCAACGCCCTCGCCGCGCGCCGCCTGCGTGAGGCGCTGGGAATGGCCCCCGCGCACGTCGCCTACGGCCTGCGCGCCCAGTACGGCCTCGGCGTGCCGCCCGAGACGGTCATCGCGTGGGAACGTGGCGTCGCCGCTCCCGACGCGCGCGAGCTCACCGCCCTCGCCGGTGTCCTGTGGTGCTCGCCCGGCGAGCTGCTGGCCGCCGCGACGACGCTGCGCGAGCACCGCATGGCGCGGGCCATCGCGCCCGAGGACCTCGCCCGCCGCGTCGGCCTGGACCCCAAGGCGTACCTCCGCATGGAGGAGTCCGGCCGCTGGCGCGGCAACGAGCGCCAGACCGCCGCTCTCGCCGAGGCGCTGTCCCTCGGCCCGCGGGAGCTCATCACGGCGACCGGCCGGGACCAGGAGCTGGCGGACCTGCTGCGCAGCGCGGCGACGACGCGCTGGCAGGCGTACGTCAAACCGGCGGCGAAGCTGCTGCCGATGGACCGCCGCCACCTGGAGGACGTGCTCCAGCAGCTGTACGCCGACTACCAGTCGCGGATGGTGGCGACGAACAGCTGGGGTTCCGGCGTGACCGGCGACAGCGGCGGCGAGGCGGGCCGGGAGTACCTGGCTCGGGTGGTGGAGCACTTCTGGGAGCTGGCCCGGCTGTGACGTCCTACTCCCGGCGCCGGTCGAAGCTGAAGAGCTGCCCCGCGCCGGTGTCGTCGCACGGCCGTTGGACGACGTCCGTCCACGGCTCGGACGAGCCGTCCCGTACCTCCAGGCACAGCCCCGAGTGCGCCGACCGGATGCGGTGGCCCCCGCCGGGACCGGCGAAGGTCTCTATACGGAACGTCTCGCGCGGCCCCCGCCTGCCGCACTCCTGGTCCACCAGGGGCGCCCCGTCCTGCTCGGCGGCCTCCACGGGGAAACCGGCACAACCGGTCCCCGCGCCGGGGCGGTCCGAGTGGAGCCGCCACAGGCCGCCGGCCAGCGGTACGAGGGAGTAGCGCGGCACCTCCGCCCCGCCGCACGCCACTTGGTACACCCGCCCGCTCTCCCGCCCCCGCCGCTCGTCGAGGCAGAGGCCCGAGTGCACGGCCCGTATCCGTACGGGCCCCGCGGACGGCGCGGTCACCCCGGCGCCCGTCACGCGGTGCCCGGGATCGTCACCGCGCACGAACGTCACGACCGTGAAGGCGGCGACCACGAGCGCGAGGACGGCCGGCACCGGTACGGCCAGGCGCCGCCACGGGGACGCTCCGGAGGCGGCGGACGCGCCGCCACCGCCGCTGCCACCACCCCCGCGACCTCCGCTGCCGTCGCCCCCACCGGCGGCCTCGGCCGCAGCGGCCTCCCCGGCGGGCGCCATGCCCGGCGCCGACGCGGGCCCGGCGCGCTGCGAGGCACCCGGCCAGGAGAGGACCTGCCCGCCCGTACCGCCGTGGCGGCCCCGTACCGCCAGTTCCTCGCGCACGGCGAGCCAGTGCTCCAGCGCCTCGGGACCGGCGCCGCACGCGCGGACGAACGCCTGGAGCAGGTCCTCGCCCGGCACCGTGGAGCCGGCGAGCATGTTCGCGACGGAGGAGCGGGGCAGGACGTCACCGGCCGCCTCCGCGCGGGCCGCCAGCTCCCCGCAGGTCAGGCCCGACCAGTCCATGAGCGCCTGGAGCCGCGCGACGAACCCCGCCGAGTCACGCACCGCGCGGGGGTCGGGGGCCTGCTCCCCGTCGGCCATGCGCCCTCCCTCGGGCCGTTCCTCCCACACCCCCATGCCCCGCGCCGAAGCGGAGTGCGGGGGCATGTCCCGGTCACTCGTAAGCCTGGTCGATTCCGCGACCCGGCTCAAGAGGGGAAAACGGCCTTGATCGCCTACGGGGAGGCGATCAAGGCCGTGGGGAGAACGGGGAGGAACGGCGTCAGAAGACCGACTCCGCCTCGTACATCCGGCTCGCCGGCACCGTCTTCAGCCGGGTGACCGCCTCCGCGAGCGGCACCATCACGACATCGGTCCCCCGCAGCGCCGTCATGTTGCCGAACTCGCCGCGGTGGGCCGCTTCGACCGCGTGCCAGCCGAAGCGGGTCGCGAGGACCCGGTCGTAGGCGGTCGGCACGCCGCCCCGCTGGACGTGGCCGAGGATGACCGGGCGGGCCTCCTTGCCGAGCCGCTTCTCCAGCTCCGCGGCGAGCCGGTTGCCGATGCCCTGGAAGCGCTCGTGGCCGAACTGGTCGATGGCGCCCTTGGCGTACTCCATCGAACCCTCCGCCGGATGCGCGCCCTCCGCGACACAGATGACGGCGAACTTCTTGCCGCGCGCGAACCGCTCCTCCACCATCTTCACCAGGTCGTCGACCTCGAAGGGCCGCTCGGGCAGGCAGATGCCGTGCGCGCCGCCCGCCATGCCGGACTCCAGCGCGATCCACCCGGCGTGCCGGCCCATCACCTCCACGACCATCACCCGCTGGTGGGACTCGGCGGTGGTCTTCAGACGGTCTATGGCCTCCGTCGCCACCATCACGGCCGTGTCGAACCCGAAGGTGCGGTCGGTGGAGGAGATGTCGTTGTCGATGGTCTTCGGTACGCCGACCACGGGCATCCCGGCGTCCGACAGCATCCGGGCGGCGGTCAGCGTGCCCTCGCCGCCGATGGGGATGAGGACGTCGACGCCGTACCGCCGCTGCAACTCGTCGCAGTTCTCGGCGGCCTCCTGCAGCCGCGCGCGCTCCAGGCGGGCGGAGCCGAGAATGGTGCCGCCACGGGCGAGGATGCCGCTGACCGCGTTCAGGTCGAGAGGACGGTAGTGACCGTCGAGCAGACCTTTGAACCCGTCCTCGAAGCCGATCACCTCGTCGCCGTGGCCGGTCATGGCACGGTGCACGACCGACCGGATCACTGCGTTCAGGCCGGGGCAGTCGCCGCCTGCGGTGAGAACTCCGATGCGCATCGTGCCGTGTCTCCTGCTCGGTAGTGGTACGGGGGGCCCTTACCGAATTGTCCCACGGCGGGCGTCCCGCCCGCGCTCACGCCGCCCGTCCGGAAGTGCCCTCCGCGCCCGGGTTCCCCCGTCCCCGCAGGCCGGACGCCCCGTGGGCGCCCTACCCAGCGGCAGAGGTATTGTCAAGAGGGTATTGCCACCCTTGCAGGGTATTTTTGTTCACACCTTTGTTCGACTACGACCTTCTACCTTCGACAGGAGAGCTTGCGTGGCGCGCAGCGTGTACGTGACCGGGATCGACCGCGGGGACGGCCGGCAGGTCGTGGAGCTGGGAGTCATGGAGCTCCTGACCCGCCAGGTGGACCGCGTGGGGGTGTTCCGGCCGCTGGTGCACGACGGCCCCGACCGCCTCTTCGACCTGCTGCGGGTGCGCTACCGGCTCTCCCAGGACCCCGCCACCGTGTACGGCATGGACTACCAGGAGGCGTCCGCCCTCCAGGCCGAGAAGGGCACGGACGAGCTGGTCGCGCAGCTGGTCGAGCGGTTCCACCGGGTGGCGCGGGAGTACGAGGTCGTGCTGGTGCTCGGCACCGACTTCCACGCCACCCAGCTGCCCGAGGAGCTGGCGGTGAACGCCCGGCTCGCCAACGAGTTCGGCGCCTCGGTGATACCCGTGGTCGGCGGCAAGGGCCAGAGCGCCGAGGCCGTCCGCGCCGAGACGCGCAACGCGTTCCGGGCCTACGAGAGCCTCGGCTGCGACGTCCTCGCCATGGTCGCCAACCGGGTGGCGCCCGAGGACCGCGACGTCATCGCCGAGCGTCTCGCCGCCCGGCTGCCCGTCCCCTGCTACGTGCTCCCCGACGAGCCGGCGCTGTCCGCGCCCACGGTCGCTCAGATCACCCAGGCGCTGGGCGCCGAGGTGGTGCTGGGCGACGACTCCGGACTGGCGCGCGACGCCCTGGACTTCGTCTTCGGCGGCGCCCTGCTGCCGAACTTCCTCAACGCCCTGACCCCCGGCTGCCTGGTCGTCACCCCGGGCGACCGCGCCGACCTGGTGGTGGGTGCGCTGGCCGCCCACTCGGCCGGGACGCCGCCGATCGCGGGCGTCCTGCTGACCCTGAACGAACGGCCGAGCCGGGAGATCCTCACCCTCGCCGGCCGGCTCGCCCCGGGCACACCGGTGATCTCGGTGAGCGGCAACAGCTTCCCGACGGCGGCCGAGCTGTTCTCGCTGGAGGGCAAGATGAACGCGGCGACGCCCCGGAAGGCGGAGACCGCACTCGGGCTCTTCGAGCGGCACGTGGACACGGGCGACCTGCTGAAGCGGGTCTCGGTGGCGCGCACCGGCCGGGTCACGCCGATGATGTTCGAGCACGACCTGCTGGAGCAGGCGCGGGCGGACCGGCGCCGGGTGGTGCTGCCGGAGGGCGAGGAGGAGCGGGTGCTGCGCGCCGCCGACGTCCTCGTACGCCGTGACGTGTGCGAACTGACGCTGCTGGGTGACGGCGAGGTGATCCGGAAGAAGGCCGCCGACCTCGGCATCGACCTCAAGGACACCCGGCTGATCGACCCGTCGACGAGCGACATGCGTCAGCGGTTCGCCGAGCGGTACGCCGAGCTGCGGGCCCACAAGGGCGTCAGCGTGGAGCTGGCGTACGACGTGGTGTCGGACGTCAACTACTTCGGCACGCTGATGGTGCAGGAGGGCCTGGCCGACGGCATGGTGTCGGGCTCGGTGCACTCCACGGCGGCCACCATCCGCCCCGCGTTCGAGATCATCAAGACCAAGCGGGAGGCGTCGATCGTCTCCTCCGTCTTCTTCATGTGCCTGGCCGACCGGGTGCTGGTGTACGGGGACTGCGCGGTCAACCCGGACCCGAACGCGGAGCAGCTCGCCGACATCGCCGTCCAGTCGGCGGCCACGGCCGCCCGGTTCGGTGTGGAGCCGCGGATCGCGATGCTGTCGTACTCGACCGGCACCTCGGGCTCCGGCGCGGACGTCGACAAGGTGCGCGAGGCGACGAAGCTGGTCCGCGAGGCGCACCCGGAGCTGAAGATCGAGGGCCCCATCCAGTACGACGCGGCCGTCGAGCCGTCCGTCGCGGCGACCAAGCTGCCGGGCTCGGAGGTGGCCGGCCAGGCGACGGTGCTGATCTTCCCGGACCTGAACACCGGCAACAACACCTACAAGGCCGTCCAGCGCTCGGCCGGCGCCGTGGCGGTCGGCCCGGTCCTCCAGGGCCTGCGCAAGCCGGTCAACGACCTGTCGCGCGGCGCGCTCGTCAGCGACATCGTGAACACCGTCGCGATCACCGCGATCCAGTCCCAGCCCACCGCGTCCGCATGACCGCCCGTACGGCAGAAAGCACCGAACCCATGAGCAACCCGACCCGGGTCCTCGTCCTCAACTCCGGCTCGTCGTCGGTGAAGTACCAGCTGCTCGACATGCGCGACGGCGCACGCCTGGCTGTCGGGCTCGTCGAGCGGATCGGCGAGGAGAGCTCCCGCCTGGTCCACACCCCGCTGACCGGCGGCGACCTCGACCCGCGGGAGCGTACGGCCCCGATCGCCGACCACGAGGCGGCGCTGAAGGCGGTCGCCGAGGAGCTGGCGGCGGACGGACTCGGCCTGGACTCGCCGGACCTGGCGGCGATCGGGCACCGGGTGGTCCACGGCGGCCTGCGGTTCTCGGCGCCCACCGTCATCACGGACGAGGTCCTCGCCGAGATCGAGCGCCTGATCCCGGTCGCGCCGCTGCACAACCCGGCGAACGTCACGGGCATCCGCACCGCCCGGGCACTGCGCCCGGACCTCCCCCAGGTGGCGGTGTTCGACACGGCGTTCCACACCACGATGCCGGAGCACGCGGCGCGGTACGCGATCGACGTCGAGACCGCCGACGCCCACCGGATCCGGCGCTACGGCTTCCACGGCACGTCGCACGCGTACGTCTCCCGCCGGGTCGCGGGACTGCTGGGCAAGGACCCGGCCGAGGTGAACGTGATCGTGCTGCACCTGGGCAACGGCGCCTCGGCGTCGGCGGTCGCGGGCGGCCGGTGCGTGGACACCTCGATGGGCCTGACCCCCTTGGAGGGGCTCGTGATGGGTACCCGCTCGGGCGACGTCGATCCGGCGGTCGTTTTCCACCTGGAGCGGGTGGCCGGAATGTCGACCGACGAGATCGATGTCCTGTTGAACAAGAAGAGCGGATTGGTGGGGCTTTGCGGCGACAATGACATGCGGGAGATCCGCCGGCGGATCGACGAGGGCGACGAGCGGGCGCGGCTCGCGTTCGACATTTACATCCACCGGTTGAAGAAGTACATCGGCGCCTATTACGCGGTGCTCGGCCGGGTGGACGCGGTGGTCTTCACGGCGGGGGTCGGTGAGAACGCGGCGCCGGTGCGGGAAGCTGCCGTCGCCGGCCTGGAGGAGCTGGGTCTGGCGGTGGACTCGGGCCTCAACGCGGTGCGCTCGGCGGAGCCCCGGCTGATCTCGCCGGAGTACGCGCGGGTGGCGGTCGCCGTGGTGCCGACGGACGAGGAGCTGGAAATCGCGCAGCAAACCTACTCGCTGGTCACTTCACCGGCCCATTGAGCCCCCACGATTGAGCGCCGGTCCGCCCATTTGTACATTCCACCAGACGGAATATTCCGCAGTGAAACAAACCGATAGGATCCGCCTTATGCGCCGTTCCAAAATCGTCTGCACACTGGGCCCCGCCGTCGACTCGTACGAGCAGCTGAAAGCTCTCATCGAGGCCGGTATGAACGTGGCCCGTTTCAACATGAGCCACGGATCCCACGCTGAGCACGAGGAGCGGTATCACCGTCTCCGTCAGGCCGCCGAGGACACCGGCCGCGCCGTGGGCGTCCTCGCCGACCTCCAGGGCCCCAAGATCCGTCTGGAAACGTTCGCCGAGGGACCGGTCGAGCTGGTCCGCGGGGACGAGTTCACCATCACCACCGAGGACGTCCCCGGTGACAAGTCCATCTGCGGCACCACGTACAAGGGCCTGCCCGCCGACGTCTCCAAGGGCGACCAGATCCTGATCAACGACGGCAACGTCGAGCTGCGCGTCATCGAGGTCGACGGCCAGCGCGTCAAGTCGATCGTCGTCGAGGGCGGGGTCATCTCCGACCACAAGGGCATCAACCTGCCGGGTGCCGCCGTGAACGTCCCGGCCCTGTCCGAGAAGGACATCGAGGACCTGCGCTTCGCCCTGCGGATGGGCTGCGACCTGGTCGCCCTGTCCTTCGTGCGCGACGCCGACGACGTCAAGGACGTCCACAAGGTGATGGACGAGGTCGGCCGCCGCGTGCCGGTCATCGCCAAGGTGGAGAAGCCGCAGGCCGTCGAGAACATGCAGGACGTCGTGATGGCGTTCGACGGCGTGATGGTGGCCCGTGGCGACCTGGCCGTCGAGTACCCGCTGGAGCGGGTGCCGATGGTGCAGAAGCGCCTCATCGAGATGTGCCGCCGCAACGCCAAGCCGGTGATCGTGGCGACCCAGATGATGGAGTCCATGATCACCAACTCGCGTCCGACCCGCGCCGAGGCGTCCGACGTCGCCAACGCGATCCTGGACGGCGCGGACGCGGTCATGCTGTCCGCCGAGTCCTCGGTGGGCGCCTACCCGATCGAGACCGTCAAGACGATGTCGAAGATCGTCGTGGCCGCGGAGGAGGAGCTCCTCTCCAAGGGCCTCCAGCCCCTGGTCCCCGGCAAGAAGCCCCGCACCCAGGGCGGCTCGGTCGCCCGCGCGGCCGCCGAGATCGCGGACTTCCTGGACGGCAAGGCCCTCATCGCCTTCACCAAGTCCGGTGACACCGCGCGCCGCCTCTCCCGCTACCGCGCGCAGCAGCCGATCCTCGCCTTCACGACGGAGGTCTCCACCCGCAACCAGCTCGCCCTGAGCTGGGGCGTCGAGTCCTTCGTGGTCCCCCATGTCGACAACACCGACGCGATGGTCGACCTCGTGGACGCGGAACTGCTGAAGCTCCAGCGCCACAACGAGGGCGACACCATGATCATCACCGCCGGCTCGCCCCCCGGCGTCCCCGGCACCACGAACATGGTCCGCGTCCACCACCTGGGCGGCCAGTCCGCCTCCTGACGGCCTCCCCATGCAAGGGGCCGCGCCTTCCGTACTTCGAAGGCGCGGCCCCTTCGCGTACTGGCGGGTGATCGCCCTTCCCGCCGCACCGGCCGGCATGCGGTGACCGCCGGGCCTCCGGAGGGGGAAGCGGGGATGCGCCCCCGGTACGCCGGTGACGTACCGGGGCATCGTCGTACCCGGTGCCGCCCTCGTGGAGCACACGGCCTCCCGCCCCGAGAGGGTGGGAGGCCGTCGCGCTGTGCGGCTCCCGGAAGGGTCCGTGGTCAGCCCTCGATGAAGTTCTTCAGGCCCGGCACCGCGAGGGTGCCGCCGAACTGACCGGCCTGTGTCACCTTCACGTCGGTGAAGAAGGCGAAGGGAACGTTCAGCGGGGGCGGGGTCTCGGGGCTGAAGGTGATCGGGATGATGCCGAAGAGGTTGCCCTTCAGCTCCTCCGTGTACATCGTCACCGTGCCGCCCCGGATGGTGGACGTGGAGCCGGGGCGGGACGTCACGTGGCCCGTGTGGCCCTCGGAGTGGACGGTCAGCTGGTGGAGGTCCTTGATGTCGACCTCGCTCGCGGTGAACTTCAGCACCTTCTTGACCTCGCCACCGTACGTCTTGACCTCCACGATGCCGTGGTAGTCCAGGCCCCGCAGGGTGAGCATGGTGCTCTCCAGCCTCCACGGCTCGTCGGGGAGCAGCGGGATGCCGGGCTCCAGCTCGGCGGCGGCGAGGGCCTCGGGGTCGGCGGTCGGGCAGGGGAAGCGCGGCTTGGCGCCGTCGGGGATGTCCTCGTCCTCCTTGGGGTCGAGCCCCTTGACGTCCTCCGGAAGCTCCTCGACCTCGGCACCCGCCTTGTCGGCGGCGTCCTTGATCGCTTCCTTGGCCCGGTCGACGGCCTCCTCGTCCTTCCCGGCCGGCTTCTCCGTGGGCCCGCTCGCCGGCGGCTGCTCCGACGGCTCGGCGGTGGCGGGCTTCTCCGGCGTCGGCAGCGTGGGCGGGGCCGCCGTCGTGGGCGCTTCGGCCGACGGGGTGGCCGTCGGCTCCTCGTCCGGGCCGTCGAAGACGTCCTTGATCGCGTCACCGATGCCCAGCGGATCCAGCGGGTTCCTGGTCTCTGTCGGCTCGGGCGTCGGGGTAGGGGTGGGAGCGGGCGTCGTGGAGGGAGCCGGGCCCGTGCCGCCCGGAGGCTTGGTGACACCGGTCTTGGGCTCGGTGGTGGCCTCCTCCTCCGTGTCGCTCGTGGACGAGCCGGTGCCGGGTGACGGCTCCTTCTCCTCGTCCGCCCCGGGCCTCTGGGTCGCGCTCCGCGACGGCTCGGGCGCCGGGGACTCGGACTCCGACGGCTTCTCGGACTCCGACGGCTCGTCCGACCGTGTCACACACGGGCCGGGCGCGAAGGGGATGTCCTTCTCATCGGCGACGGCCGGCTTGGGGGTCATACCGAGGCCGACGAGTACGGCGGTGGGCATCGCGGCCAGGGCTATCGCCCTCCCGGCCGGCGCCTGGAGCTTGGTCAGCAGCGACTTCTTCGGGGCCGCGTGGCGCGGTCCCTTTCTCGTCGCGGGCTGTATGTCGTCACCCCGCACTGTTCCTCCCGCCGTTGGCGTCGATCGTGGTGTCGTTCGCGTTCGTCCGCGGGGACACGGCCGCCGAGAGCGCGTCGGCCCTCTCGTCGGCGGACGGAAAGACCTTTTCGCCGCCCTCCGGCAGGCCGGCTGCGTCCGTCGCCTCCTCCGCCACCGGTTCACCGGGCACCCACGACACCGACAGAGCACCACCGATCAGGGCGCACAGGAAGCCGGCCAGGAAGCCACCGATGTTGGCCACCGGCAGGGACACGAGCGCCAGGACGATGGCGGCGACACCGGCGAACACCCGCACGATGGCGTGGAACCACATGGTCAGGCCGAGCGTGATCAGCAGGACGCCGATGATCAGGGATCCCGCGCCGGCGGTGGTGGACATGGCGATCGTCATGTTGCCGAGCCGCATGTCGGCGTAGGGCAGATAGGCGATCGGTACGCCACCGAGCATGGTGAGCAGCCCGCCCCAGAAAGGCCGGTTGCCCCGCCACGCACGGAAGCGCAGCCGCCAGTAGGCGAATCCGCGGGAACCAGTGGACTCGGCGCTCATGGAAAACAGCTCCCTGGAAGCGGTGTTGCTGAGAAAAGTGGTGAAAGGCAGCGCCAAGGGCTCCGGCCGGGCGGGCCGCGTCGCGCGCGGCACCACCCGCCCGGCCGGCTCCGGGCCTAGGCCTAGAAGCACTCCTTGGTGCCCTTGTGCAGCTTCAGGCTGAGGTCGGGCAGCCGGAAGGTGCCGGCCGTGGTCGCCCACGCCTTCTGCTTGACGTTGTCGAGCTTCGCGGTCTTCGCACGCTGGGAGAAGCCCTGGGCCGCGGCCTCGGTACCGGGCTGGATGCCCGGGTTCTTCAGCGAACCGGCGGCAACACCGATGTCGATGTTGCCGAACTCGGCGTCGGCCTCCAGCTCCGAGACATCGAGGTAGATGTCCTTGGCGTAGACGCGCTTGTTCTTGTCCTTCGCCGCGGCCGGGTCCGTACCCGCGCGCAGTTCCAGGCTGACGTTGCCGAGGAGCGGCACCGGCGTGACGACCGACTGGCACATGTCGGTGATCCAGGCCTCACTGAAGCCCGAGACGCCGACAGGCTCCCAGAACCCCTTGCCGTGGAGGTCCTTGCCCTTGACGATGTTGCCGTACTGGACGAAGTCGTTGCCTTCGAGGCTCTTCGCCCTGACCTTGAACTCCTGGCCGGAGATGCTGAACGACGCCGCCAGCGCTCCCTGTGCCAGGCCGATACCTATCGCGGCCGTCGCGGCCACGCTCGGCACCATGACGACGGCGAACCGCTTCCATCTGGTCCCGCCGCGAACCTGGGACTTCATAGATTTCCTCCTTCTCGGACGTACATCTCCGGAGGGGCCGGGGCCCGTCCTGGGATGGGAGAAGTGCTACGTCCTCGGGAAGGAGAGCGCCCGTGGATCAGGCGCGAGCCGCGTCCGAATCACCGGCGATCACCCCCGAGCGACAACCACTGGCCACGCCTTCGCGCAACCCTGCTCGGACAGGCCCTGCCCGGAGGGGCAGGAACCCCCCTGTCCGGAGCCGGCGGCAGTGTCGCCGGCCCGCTCGGTGGGGACCCGCCCCCGTGAGCGCGGCTGGTTGCCGGGCTGGTACGGGATTGGACCGAGCGTGGCCGATCGTGGTGCATTCACGGCGTCGGCACAAGAGGCTTCATTACTGGCTAGTAACGGGTGGATAACCGCGCCACGACGGGGTGATGTCGCCCAGGCACTCAGGGTGCTACTCACGGGTTCGACAGAAGGTGATTTCATCGGCAAAAGCCGGACATAAAGAGGGTGTTGACTTACTGCAAGTAACAGGCGGCCGCTATTACCAAGTTTTGGTAAAGCGCGGCCGCCTTTTGTCACCGTGTCGCCAAATCGCCGGTGTTCCGGCGGGGGTTCAGTACGTCAGAAGAGCACCCGGGCGAGCGCCGCACGGGCCTTGGTGACGCGCGGGTCGTCGGGGCCGATGACCTCGAAGAGCTCCAGCAACCGCACCCGCGCCGTGTCGCGGTCGGCACCCGCCGTACGGCGCACGGTGTCGACGAGCCGGCCGAAGGCGTCCTCCACATGACCGCCCACCAGGTCCAGGTCGGCGGCGGCGAGCTGGGCCGGTACGTCGGCCGGGTCGTCCGCCGCGTTCTTGCGGACCACCTGCGGGTCCATGCCCTGCACCCGGGAGAGGAGCTCCGCCTGGGCGAGGCCCAGCTTGGCCTCCGTGTTGCCGGGGTCGTCGACCAGGACGTTCTTGTACGCCTGGACCGCACCGCCGAAGTCGTTGGCGTCCAGCGCCCGCGCCGCCGCCTCCAGCAGCGCGTCGTACGGGCCGGCCGGCTGCGCCGGGGCCGCCGCCGGCGAACCGGCCGCGGCCGGGTCCCCGTCGACCGTGATGCCGGTGAGGCCGAAGCGCTCCTCCCCCACCCGGATCAGCTCGTCCAGGGTCTGGCGGATCTGCGCCTCGGGCGCCGCCCCCTGGAACAGCGGCAGCGCCTGACCGGCGACCACCGCGAAAACGGCCGGGATCCCCTGGATCCCGAACTGCTGCATCAACATCTGGTTGGCGTCGACGTCGATCTTGGCGAGCACGAACCGGCCGTTGTACTCGGCGGCCAGCCGCTCCAGCAGCGGACCGAGCTGCTTGCACGGCTCGCACCACTCGGCCCAGAAGTCGATGACGACCGGGACCTCGGTGGAGCGCTGGAGGATGTCGCGCTCGAACCCCGCCTCGTCGACATCGATCACCAGGGCCGACGGGGGTACGGCTCCGCCGCCGCCCTCCCGGGCGGCCTGGGCGCGCGCCTGCTCCGCCTTCGCCTTGGCCTCTCCGGCCGCCTTCACCGCGGCGAGGTCGACGACGCCGCTCATGGACATGTTCCTAGGCTGCATGGGTACATCCTCCCCCTTCCGCGCGCGTAACCGTTAAGCCATGGCCGAACCGCGACCGCCCGCGCGCCCCCCGCCGGTGTGCGGGGCGTACGGACGTACGCGGTCCAGCGGTGTTTTCGGCGCCGGGTCCCCACCCTGGCGCCTGTGGTTGTCGCTCCTGGCCGCTCAAAGCCTTTCGCTACGGGTCGTAGCGTAACCCCGATCGCGGACCTCCGGGGCCCGGGCCCCCCGGTGAACTGCCTCACACATACGGGCGGGTAACACGGGGCGTACTCGCCGGTATGGTCGAGCGTCATGTGCAGTAGCTCCAGCCGTTCACCGAGGCGCACCGGCGGCCGCCCGCGCTCGGTGGAGGCCGACGCCGCGATACTGGAGGCGACCAGGGCCGCCCTGGTCGAGCTGGGCTGGTCCAAGCTGACGATGGGTGACGTCGCCGGCCGCGCGGGGGTCGCCAAGACGACCCTCTACCGGCGCTGGGCCGGCAAGAACGAGCTCGTCGTCGACGCCGTCGCCGTCCTCTTCGACGAGCTGGAACTGCCCGACCGCGGCAGCCTGACGGCCGACATCGAGGGCGTGGTGGTGCAGTTCGCGGCCCTGCTGGAACGCCCCGAGACCAAGACGGCGCTGATGGCCGTCGTCGCCGAGTCCACCCGCGACGAGCCGCTGCGCGAACGGATCCGCACCTCGATCGTGGAGCGGCAGAAACGGCTGGTCCTCGCGGGGCGACGGCGCGCCCAGGCCCGTGGCGAGCTGCCCGAGGGCCCGGCGTCCGCCACCGGGACCGACGACCTGATCTTCGACGTGATCGCCGGCGCGGTGGTCCACCGGGCGCTGGTGAGCGCCGAACCCGTCGACGCCGAGTGGGTCCGACGCTTCACCGCGCTGCTGCTGGGGGGACTGTCGGCGGCCGCTCAGGCCTGACAGCGGCCGGCGGCGAGGAGGTGCGGGTGGTCCGCGATCCGCTCCGGCGTACCCGGCGGACCCTCCTGCCCGGGACGTCCCGGGCCGCCGGCCCGCCCGCTCACCGCCCGGAGGGGCGCAGCCGCGCCGGGCCCGGCTCCCGCACGCCTCAGAACGCTTCCACCGGGCCGGGGCCGCGGCCGCAGGTGTGCCGCCCGGGCCGGCCTCGGGCGGGGCGGCGCCCTGTTCCGCCCGACGCTCCCTACAGGGGGCGGTACATGACGTGCAGCGCCACATAGCCTTCCGTGGGGTGGCGGAACGCCTCCGGGACCGTGCCGACCACGCGGAACCCGAGCCGCTCGTAGAGCCGTACCGCGTGGACGTTGGTCTCGACGACCGCGTTGAACTGCATGCCCCGGAAGCCGTGCTCGCCCGCCCACTCAAGGCTGTACTCCACGAGCGCCCGCCCGACGCCCCGGCCGCCGTGCGCGGGGTCGACCATGTAGCTGGCGCTGGCGATGTGCGCGCCGTTGCCGCCCTGGTTGTTGTTCATCTTGGCCGTGCCGACGACCGCGCCGGTCCCGTCGTCGACCGCGACGACGGTGCGGTTGGGGGCGGCCAGGAGCCACCAGCCGGGGGCCTCCTCCTCCCCCAGGTCGGTCGGGTACGTGAAGGTGTCACCGGCGGCGACGATCTTGTGGAAGAAGGGCCGGATGGCGGGCCAGTCGTCGGCGGTGGCTTCCCTGATGCTGATCTGCATCCGTCCAGCATGCCGCGCCCGGGCCCGGCGGCGCAGTCGGGTTTTCCACGGACGCGTACGAACCGGGCGGGCGGCGCCTCATCGGGCGGCAGCGGCCCGGCCCGTACGGGAGGGGCGGCGCGAACGGCCCGCACGCTCCCGCGTACCGGCGCGCACGCCCCCGCGTACCGGCCCCCGGACGGCGAGCCCGGGACCGGTACGGGGAGGGGGGACGCGGTCCGGTCTAGAAGCCGGGGGGCTCCGTGTAGGTGCCCCACTCGTCGCGCAGGGCGTCGCAGATCTCGCCGAGCGTCGCCTCCGCCCGTACGGCGTCCAGCATCGGCTCGATCATGTTCCCGCCGTCCCGCGCGGCGGCGAGCATCCCGTCCAGCGCGGTCCGTACGCGCGCGTCGTCACGGCGCGCCTTGCGCTCGCCGAGGATCCGGACCTGCTCCCGCTCCACCTCGTGGCTGACCCGGAGGATCTCCAGGTCGCCGGTGACGGAACCGTGGTGGCAGTTGACGCCGACGACCCGCTTGTCGCCCTTCTCCAGGGCCTGCTGGTAGCGGAAGGCGGACTCGGCGATCTCGCCGGTGAACCAGCCGTCCTCGATACCGCGCAGGATGCCGGAGGTGATCGGCCCGATGGGGTGCCGCCCGTCCGGGTGGGCCCTCAGACCACGCTCCTTGATCCGGTCGAAGATCTTCTCGGCGTCGGCCTCGATGCGGTCGGTGAGCTGCTCGACGTACCAGGAACCGCCCAGCGGGTCGGCGACGTTGGCGACGCCGGTCTCCTCCATCAGCACCTGCTGGGTGCGCAGGGCGATCTCGGCGGCCTGCTCGGAGGGCAGGGCGAGGGTCTCGTCGAGGGCGTTGGTGTGGAGCGAGTTCGTCCCGCCGAGGACGGCCGCGAGGGCCTCCACGGCCGTGCGCACGACGTTGTTGTACGGCTGCTGCGCGGTGAGTGAGACACCGGCGGTCTGCGTGTGGAACCGCAGCCACTGCGCCTTGTCGCTCCTGGCACCGTAGACGTCCCTCATCCAGCGCGCCCAGATGCGGCGGGCGGCGCGGAACTTGGCGATCTCCTCGAAGAAGTCGACGTGCGCGTCGAAGAAGAAGGACAGGCCGGGCGCGAAGACATCGACGTCCAGGCCGCGGCTGAGCCCCAGCTCGACGTAGCCGAAGCCGTCGGCCAGCGTGTAGGCCAGCTCCTGCGCGGCCGTCGCGCCCGCCTCGCGGATGTGGTAGCCGGAGACGGAGAGCGGCTTGTACGCCGGGATCTTCCGGGCGCAGTGCTCCATCAGGTCGCCGATGAGGCGGAGGTGGGGCTCGGGCTGGAAGAGCCACTCCTTCTGGGCGATGTACTCCTTGAAGATGTCCGTCTGGAGGGTGCCGTTGAGGACGCCCGGGTCGATGCCCTGCCGTTCGGCGGCGACCAGGTACATGCAGAAGACGGGGACGGCGGGGCCGCTGATCGTCATGGAGGTGGTCACGTCGCCGAGCGGGATGTCCTTGAACAGGACCTCCATGTCGGCGGCGGAGTCGATGGCGACACCGCAGTGGCCGACCTCGCCGAGCGAGTGCGGGTCGTCGGAGTCGCGTCCCATGAGGGTCGGCATGTCGAAGGCGACGGACAGGCCGCCACCGCCGTTGCCGAGGATCATCTTGTAGCGCTCGTTGGTCTGCTCGGCGTTGCCGAAGCCGGCGAACTGGCGGATGGTCCAGGTGCGGCCCCGGTAGCCGGTCGGGTACAGGCCTCGGGTGAAGGGGTACTCACCGGGCCAGCCGATCCGCTCGAAGCCGTCGTAGGTGTCACCGGGCCGGGGGCCGTAGACGGGCTCCACGGGATCGCCGGAGAGCGTGGTGAAGTCGGCGTCGCGCTTGCGCGCGGCGTCGTAGCGGGCCTGCCAGCGTCGGCGGCCTTCCTCGATGGCGTCAGCGTCCATACCTTCGAATTTACTAGGACGTCCTAGTAAATGTCGATGGCTGAAGGCCGTACGCGTGGCGCACGGCCTTCGGGTCAGGCCTTGACGGTGACCGGGGCGGCGTCGGCGAGCAGCGGCTCGACGTCCCGGACGACCTGGCGCTCCACGAAGAAGGCGGCGAACGGGATCGTGCCGGAGAGCAGGATCCACAGGAGCTTGCCGAACTTCCACCGGGCCTTGGAGCCCAGGTCGAAGGCGAAGACCAGGTAGATGATGTAGAGGACGCCGTGGGTCTGGGAGACCATGAAGGTCACGTCCTCGCCCATGTCGAACCCGTACTTGAACACCATGCACGTGCAGAGCACCAGCAGCATGACGGCGGTCACATAGGCCATGACCCGGTAGCGGGTCAGCACGCTCCTCTTCATGGCATTGAGCGTAACCGGCCGTTCCGGGCGATCTTCGCGCGGGGACCCCGCCGTCACTTCTCCTCGAAGTCGTGCGCCGCGATCCGCAGCGGACGCAGCATCGCGAAGATCTCGGCGCACTCCTCCGCGTCGTAGGCGCCCAGGCCGAAGTCCATCGCCATGAGGTCCGCGGTCGCCGCCTCGACGACCTCCCGGCCCTTGTCCGTGATGGAGGCGAGGGTGCCGCGCCCGTCGTTGGGGTTGGGGCGCTTGGCCACCAGACCGGACCGAACCAGCCGGTCGACCGTGTTCGTCACCGAGGTCGGGTGGACCATCAACCGCTCGCCGATCTTGGACATCGGCAGCTCGCCCTCCTTGGAGAAGGTGAGCAGCACCAGCGCCTCGTACCGGGCGAAGGTCAGGCCGTAGGGCTTGACCACCGCGTCGACCTCCGCGAGCAGGATCTGGTGCGCGCGCATGATCGAGGTGATGGCGGCCATCGAGGGGACGGGCCCCCAGCGGCGCTGCCAGAGCTCGTCGGCGCGGGCGATGGGGTCGAACGGGAGACTGAGCGGCTTCGGCACGCCGTCGACCTTACCGACTGGTCACATGCTGGTCAGCCCTGTCTCGGGGTTCGGTCCCCCACCGCCACCGCGAGGTGTCGCAACCGGATACCAGATGCCGGTTATGTCACGATTGCCCAACTCGTCCGTCCGTAGCTCGCAGCCACACGAGGGGGCTGGATGTCCGGCCGCAGACCGTTCCGCGCACGTACCCGCCTTCCATTCGTGGCCGCGCTGTCCGCCGGCGCCCTGGCCGCCACCGGCTGCCTGCCCGGCGGCCCGGGCGCCCCCACGGGCGGTGAGCAGCCCGCCCAGGAGCCCGTGGGCCGCAGCGCGCCCGCCAACGGCTCGCCGTTCTGGGTCGACCCCGACAGCGCCGCCGCCCGCCAGGTCAAGGAGTACAAGGCCCAGGGCCGCACCGAGGAGGCCACCGTGCTGCGGCGGATCTCCGAACGGCCGACCGCCCTGTGGCCCCTGTGGAACAACCCCGTGGCCGACATCCGGCGGGCCGTGCGGGACGCCGCGCCCAAGAACCGGACGGTCGTCCTCGTGGCGTACAACATCCCGCACCGCGACTGCGGCATGTACTCGAAGGGCGGCGCGGCGAGCGCGGAGGCGTACCGGGAGTGGATCGGCTCGTTCGCCGAGGCCGTCGGTGACGCGCCCGCCGTCGTCGTCCTGGAGCCGGACGCCGTGCCGCACGTGGTGGACGGCTGCACACCCGCCCAGTACCACGAGGAGCGCTATCGGCTGCTCGCCGAGGCGGTGGACCGGCTCAAGCGGCAGCCGCGCACCAAGGTGTACCTGGACGCGGGCAACCCCGCCTGGATCAAGGACGCGGGCAAGCTGGTGGAGCCACTGCGGCGCGCCGGGATCGAGAAGGCGGACGGCTTCTCGCTGAACGTGTCGAACTTCCAGACCACTCCGGCGGTCACCGCCTTCGGCACCGAGCTCTCCGCGCTCCTGGGCGGCTCGCACTTCGTCATCGACACCAGCCGCAACGGCGCCGGACCGCTCCCCGGCGACGGCGAGGAGGCCTGGTGCAACCCGCCCGGCCGGGCGCTGGGCACGCCGCCGACCGAGAGCACCGGCGACGCGCGGGCCGACGCCTACCTGTGGATCAAGCGCCCCGGCGAGTCGGACGGCACCTGCCGGGGCGGCCCGGCCGCCGGGACGTGGTGGCCCGAGTACGCCCTGGGCCTCGCCCGCCGCGCCAAGGGCTGACGGCCCGGCGCCCGCCCCCGCCGCGCGGCGGTGACTCCGTCACGCCGGGCCTCGCCCGCCGCGCCAAGGGGCGACCCGGGTCAGTCGTCGACCCGCACCCACTTGGCCACCGACGGCCGGCCGTCCTTGTCCACCACGAAGAGCATGTACCAGCCGGGCGGCACCAGGGTCCGGTCCTGCGGCGCCTCGACCGTCACCGCGTCCTTGCCCTTGGTCAGGCCCAGCTCGATGGAGCGCTGTTCCACGTCGGTCGTGTGCGTCACCGCGCTGGGCCGCATCAGCCGCGCCTTGGTGATGCGGGCGGCGTCCTTGGTGCGGAAGGTCGCCCGGCCGTTCTGGTCGAGCTCCTCGGGGCCCTCGCCCAGCACCGGCCTGGCCTCGGCGCCGCCGCCGTGCAGGTACGGCGGGGTGAAGATCTCCACACGCTGTTCGAAGGTCCCGAGCTTGGTGTTGTCCTTGTCGCTGAACAGCGGGTCCGAGCCGAAGGTGGCCACCCGCCCGTCGGGCAGCAGCAGCGCCTCGGAGTGGTAGTTGCGGCCGACGGTCGGCTCGGCGGCCTCCCGGAAGGAGTCGGTCCCCGGCTCGTAGAACTGCGCCTTGTAGATGTCGCTGCCGCTGCGGCCCCGGTACTGCTTCGACCCGCCGGTCGTGAAGACGGTGTCGTCGGGGAGGAGGACGCTGCTGAGGTAGCGGGTGCCCTGGGGCAGCGAGGGGCCCGTGCGGAAGGTGGGGGTGGCCGCCTTGAGGTCGATGAGCGCGGTCCGGGCGGTGGACAGTTCGGACTCGCCGACCCCGCCGCCGCCGAGCACCATCAGCTTCTGGTCCTGGGCGGGGGGCAGCAGCAGGGACGCGGAGGTCTCCAGCTGGTCGGGGTCGGTGATGCCCTTGATCTCCTGGAAGGTGTTCTTCTTCAGGTCCCACAGGCCCGGTACGCGGCCCTTCTCGGCGGGTCCGTAGCCGGCGTTGGAGCCGGTGTAGAAGAGTTTGCCGCCCTGGGTGAGGAAGAGCGCCGGGTAGGTGGGGAAGTAGCGGAACGGGCCCTTGGACCACTTCTTCGTCTTCGGGTCGTAGATCTCGTTGTCGCCGGGTACGACGTCGCCCACGTCGTTGAGGCCGGAGACCGCGAGCACCTTGCCGTCCTGGAGGGTCACCAGGGTGGGGTACCAGCGGGCGTCCTTCATGGGGGCGACGGGGACGTACTTCTCGGCCTTGGGGTCGAACTCGTACGCCGCCTTGATGCCCTGGAAGTCCTGCTTCTCGGTGGTGAGCTTCTGGGCGATGCCGTAGACGTTGCCGGCGTCCTTGCCCTTGAGGCCGAGGACCTTGTACTGGGCGGCCTCCGTCGTCAGGGCCTTGGGGCCTTCCTTCCTCGCCTCGACGAAGACCCGCGCCTCGGCGGCGGTGACCTTGGTCTCCCAGGGCTTCATCTGGCCGCTCTTGAAGTACGAGATCTTGAACTCGCGCTTGGCCTTGGGGACCGTCACATCGAACTTGGAGACGTACTCGACCCCCGACGGGGACCGGAAGACGGTGCCCTTCTTGAGGGTGATGGCCTTGTCGGGGCTCTCGTTCTTGACACGCATACCGCCGCCGGCGCGCTTCACCTCGCCGTCGAGGACCTCGTAGCGGGCGGTGCCGCCCGCCACCAGGAGGCGCCCGTCGGGGAGTTGGCTGTGGCCCGCGCAGAAGAAGTCCTCCGGGGTGGGGATCTTCTTGAAGGTGTTCTTGGCCGGGTCCCAGAGGATGGTGTCGAACGTGCCCGCGTCGAACTTCGCCTGGTTGTTGCCGGAGCCCGCGATCAGCAGCACCTTGCCGGTGTGGAGGAGGGCGGCGTGGATGGCGTTGAGCCGGAACTCGTCGGGGACGTCGAGCTGCTGCCAGGAACCGTACGCGGCCTTGTAGCCGGGTTGGGAGATCTTGTACGCGTGGTACTTCTCCTCGGCGAAGGACAGTGCGGCCGGCGCGTTCAGCCCCGCGAGCACGACCACCGCTCCACCACCCAGCAGGGTCTTCTTGAGCTTCTTCGACGGCCGGTAGGCCATGGGTCAGTTCCCTCCTGTCGTCGTGGCGAACGCGGGCTCCGGCTCGTCGCCGGCCTTCGGGGTGACCTTCGTCTTCGCCACCACCACGGCGGACTTCGGCTCCGGGGCCCGGAGACGGGCGCGGACGCGGCGCTCCTGGAGCAGGCCCCAGCCCCAGACGCCGACCGGGGCGAGCGAGACGCCGAGGGCGAGCACCGCCCAGGTCCGCATGGCCGCGTGGGTGTGGTCGAGGACGGCGGAGGCGACGAGCGAGGCGGCGAGTACGGCGGCCCAGTACAGATGGATGCGGAAGGTGGCCGGCCGGTCGGGGCTCGCCTCGCCGCCCTTGGGCGTGACGACGAAGCGGCCCTGGGTGCGCAGCAGGGCCGAGGACAGCGACTTGAGGTAGATGGGCGCGCAGAGCGCGGACATCGCCATGCCGGCCAGTCCGCCGGAGCCCTCCGGCTCGTGCGGTGAGACGTTGTGGCGGCGGTTCCACAGGTAGAGGCCGATCTGGAGGGCGGCGGCGTCGCTGTAGAGCATCAGCCACACGGAGGTCGACACCTGGGTGCCGGAGGCGCCGAACCAGAGGAACAGGAAGCAGGAGAGGACGCCGAGGAACCAGTTGACGGCCGTCATCGGGTAGTAGACGAGCATCAGGGTGTAGTTGAGCAGCCGGCCCGGCGGCAACCGGAAGAACCCCTTCCAGTACTGCTTGAGCAGGGTCTCGTACGTGCCGCGCGACCAGCGCAGTTGCTGGGTGAAGAAGTCGGTCCAGGAGGCCGGTCCCTCGCCGACGGCGAGGACGTCGGGCGTGTAGACGGACCGCCAGAGGTGCCCGGTGCGCGGGTTCACGGTGCGGTGCAGTTCGAAGCCGGTGGCCATGTCCTCGGTGACCGAGTCGTACAGCCCGCCGATCTGCTTGATGGCGCCGACGCGTACGACGTTGTTGGTCCCCACGAACATGGGGGCGCGGTAGCGGTTGCCGGCACGCTGGATGAGGGCGTGGAAGAGGAACTGCTGGGACTCGGCGGCCTTGGTGACGGGCGAGGTGTAGTTGCCGTACACCTGGGGGCCGACGACGAAGGCGATGTCGGGGTCGCGGAAGTAACCGAGGGTCCGTTCCAGGAAGTTGGGCAGCGGCACGTGGTCGGTGTCGACGGAGGCGAAGAAGTCGTAGTCGTCGCCGTGCATCGCGATCCAGGCGTTGTAGTTGCCGTGCTTGGTCCTGGCCTTGTGGACACCCCGGGGACGGTTCCAGGCGGGCACGCCCGCCCGGGTGAAGTGGCGTACGCCCAGTTCCCGGCAGAGCGCCTTGGCCTGTTCGTCGTCGCCCTCGTCGAGCAGCCACACGTCCAGCCGTCCGTCGTGCGTGACGCGTACGGCGCCTTCGAGGGTGGAGCGGACCATGGAGAGGGGTTCCTTGCCCGGGACGTAGGTGGTGAGGAACGCGACCCGGGTGCCCTTCTGGGGGACGACGGGCACGGGGTCGCGGGCGACCATCGTGGCGTGGGCGATGGAGACCACGTTGACCAGCATGAACAGGCAGATGAGCCCGATCGACACGAGCATCACGGCGTCGAACCTGACCAGCCACCGCTCGCCGCCCTCGCGGTCGGTCCAGTGGGTGGGCCACACGAGGTAGGCCAGCAGCACCGCCGACAGCACCGGGGCGAGGGTCATCAGCAGGATGGCGCGTATTCGGTGCGGTTCCCCGGAGAGCAGGCTGCGGTACTGGACCTGATAGGCCGTCCGGTCCGGTTCCGTCAGGGGGCCGGCGAGACGGCTGTAGGTGTCGTAGTCGTAGCCTTCCGGCCGCACGGTGCCTCCAGCTGTCGAGCGGGTCGCTATACCCCCTACAAAAAGGGAGAACTGGTGACATGTCGACCGGAGGCGTCCGAGCGGGTTCTTCTGCGCGGGGGACGGTTTGGCGGCGGCGCCCGGGGCCCGGGCGCCGCCGTCAGCCGCGCCCGGTGGTCCGCCGCAGCCGGTGCCGTACCGCCCGCTGGCCCAGCGGGCCCAGCTCGTCGAGGACGGTGACCAGCGCGGCCAGCTGCTCCAGCGCGGCGAGGGCCCGCCGGGCGCCGTCGGCGTCGACGCCCTCGTACAGCTCCAGGCCCACGAACGAGGCGGCCACGGCCCGGGCGAGCCCCGCGCTGTCGGTGAACCCGGCGAGCGGGGTCGCGGCGAGCACCCGGGCGAGGACCTTCTCGATCTCGTCGATCCACAGGTCGAGCCCCGCGGCGGTGGCGGGCGCGAGGCGCGGCTGGGTCTGGGCGCCGGCGAGCAGCTGGCCCAGGAAGGCCACGTTGCCCGCCTCACGTTCCTCGGCGTGCAGCTCGCGGCCGAGGACGAGCAGCTCCGCGAGGCTCCCCACCCCGGCGAGGCGGTCGCGGTAGCGGGCGACGCGCTGCTCGGCGCCGTGACGGCAGGCTGCGGCGAGCAGCTCGTCGACGGAGCCGAAGTGGTAGAAGACCAGCGCCTGGTTGACCCCCGCGGCGGCGGCGACGGCGCGGGCGGAGGTCTTGGCGATGCCCTGCTCGGCGAGGGTGCGCAGGGCTCCCTCCAGCAGCTTGACCTTGGTCTCCTGGCTCCTGGCCTCCGCGTTCACGCCCGCATCTCCTCGCGTACCGGGCGCAGCCCGGCCCGCACCCCGTGCGAGCGTACGTCGGCGTAGTGGGCGGTGAACGACCCCTCGTACCCGAAGAGCGGACCGGCGTACCGGTTGGTGACGCGGACGCGGACGCGGAAGCGTCCCGTGGCGTCGTCGTAGGACTCGCGCACCTCGGCGTCGCCGCCGATGAGTTCCGGTACGCGCACGTCGATCCGGCCCTCGCGGAAGCGGTGCTCCCCGGAGCGGATGAGCAGGGAGCCGTCGGGCCGGGCGCTCAGGTGGAGGTCACTGGCGAGGTGCTGGTGGGTGCCGAGGTAGTCGAGCACGCAGGCGCGCTCGGGGCTGTGGACCATCGTGGCGTCGAAGCGGCGCGGGCCGCCGGGCAGCGCGAAGGTGCGGACGAAGGTGACGGTCTCGCGGCCGTACGCGTCGGTGTAGGGGACGTTCTCGATGGTGAAGGGGACGTTCCGGCCGGTGCGCGGGACGAGGATGTTGCGGGTGCCGGCGAGGGCGAGGAACGGCTTGACGAAGGCCGGTCCGTGCCAGACGCGGTCCATCACGCCCCGGCCGACGCACATCTCGCCGCTGTCGAGGCCGACCGAGAAGCGCCGCCGCAGCTGGGGGTGGAGCCGCTGGAAGTCGTCGCCCATGGCGCGGGCGAAGATCGAGGTCATGGGTGCTCCAGGGTGGCGAGGACGGCGGGCGCCGCGGTGCGCGCGGGCGGGGTGCGGCGGCAGCGTCTGGCCGCGGGGGTACGGGGCGAGGGCGGGGCGAGCAGGGCCACGGCGGCGAGCGCCGCGGCGCCGAGCCCGGTGAGCCCGGTGAGCCCGGCGAGCGGGCCCGCGGCCCCGCCGGGCGGTTCGGCGCCGGCCGGCACGGTCCCCGCGGTGCCGCCGAGGGTGACCGCCTCCGCGACGGCCACCGGGCACACCGCCCACAGGCAGGCCAGGACCGCGACGGTGACGGCGAGGATCCGCACGGCCAGTTCCGCGAGGGCGTGGACCAGCGAGCGGGCCGGGCTGACGCCCTGTTCGCACCAGAGCCGCAGGCGGTCGAAGGACCAGGCGGTCGCCCAGCCCATCAGCGGCCGGAACACCAGCCGGTCGGCCGTCGCGCCGAACCGCCCCCAGCGCGGCCGGTAGTCGTAGCCGGTCAGGAAGCGGACACCGTCGGGGGTGGGGACGTACCGCCAGTAGCCGCTGCCCTCGGCGAGGAGCGAGAGCGGATCGGGCGAGGCGAACCTCAGGGCCGAGACCCGCTCGCCGCCGGCCCGGTGGCACTCCCCCGCGGAGACACCGGTGCCGGCGACGGTCAGGAAGGGCAGCACCCGGGTCGCGTACCGGAACCGCCGGGGCCGGCCGGGCACGTCCGGCAGGGGGGCGATCTCCGTGAACCGGAGGTCCCACCGCTGGTGCCGCGACGGGTCCTGGGTGCGCCGCCAGACGGTCTCCATGTCGGCGCGGATACGCGTCTCCACGTAGAGCCCCATGACGACACCCCCCGGGCCGGAACGCTTTTGAGCGTCTGCTCAACGGAAACCTACCGCTGTTTGAGCAGTCGCTCAAGAGTGACCTCGTACAGAACCCCCGGCCACGCGGGCCGGGGGTTTTGATGAGCACGTGTCAGGCGGAGAGGTGGCGCTCCACCGTCTCGACCTTGGCGGTCAGGCCGTCCGTGACGCCCGGCCGGATGTCGGCCTTCAGGACGAGCGAGACGCGCGGGGCGCGGGCCTCCACCGCGGCGACGGCTCGCCGGACGACGTCCATGACCTCGTCCCACTCGCCCTCGACGGAGGTGAACATCGCGTCGGTACGGTTCGGCAGACCCGACTCGCGGACCACCCGCACCGCCTCCGCGACGTACTCGCCGACCTCCTCGCCGACGCCGAGCGGTGTGACGGAGAAGGCGACGATCACGCGCTCACCGTGCCCTCGCGACGGGCCCGGGAGGCGATGACGGCGTCGTCGGCTGCGCGCTTGAGCTTGCGGTCCGCGTAGAAGCCGCCGAACGGCAGGACGGACAGGACGAAGTAGAGCGCGGCCGTCTTCAGGTCCCACTTCGTGCGGTTCCAGGCGTCCGCCCAGAGGAGCACGTACAGGACGAAGAGCACACCGTGGATCGCGCCCATGACCGGGACCGCGTTGAACTCCGTCGTGCGCTTCAGTACCGAGCAGACGAGCAGCAGGATGAACGACACGGCCTCCGGGGCGGAGACCAGTCGGAGGCGGTGGAGGGAAGCGGCGGTCTTGATGTCCACGGGGCAGCACCTTCGGCGTCGGTCGGGTCGACTGTCGCCCGCGCACCGATCTTGTGAATGGATGCACAAGCGACCCGCTCATTGTGACAGGCGGCGGGGCGTGCTCTTTATCAGGGTCCTGATCCTCCGCAGGGCCCTGTCTGCGCCCCCGGCCACCGGTTACCGTCATGGCGTGGCAATGTTCCGACTCCAAGGCAGCAAAGTGCTCGCCGTCGACATGACCGGCGACGCCGTCAGAGCGAAGAACGGCTCGATGGTCGCGTACGACGGCCAGATGGCTTTCAAGAAGATGTCCGGTGGCGGTGAGGGCATCCGCGGGATGGTCACCCGCCGCCTCACCGGCGAACAGATGGAAATGATGGAGGTGAAGGGGCAGGGCACCTGCTACTTCGCCGACCGCGCCTCCGAGATCAACCTCGTCTCCCTCCACGGCGACAAGCTGTACGTGGAGTCCAGCAACCTCCTCTGCGCCGACGCCGGGCTGCGCACCGGCACCAGCTTCACCGGGTTGCGCGGCGGGGCGACCGGGACCGGGCTGTTCACCACCACCGTCGAGGGCACCGGACAGGCCGCGATCATGTCGGACGGCCCGGCCGTGGTGCTGCGCGTCACGCCGCAGTACCCGCTGTCGGTCGACCCGGGCGCGTACGTCGCCCACCAGGGCGACCTCCGGCAGAACTTCCAGTCCGGTGTGACCTTCCGCACGCTGATCGGCGAGGGCGGCGGCGAGGCGTTCCAGATCCGCTTCGAGGGCGACGGCCTCGTGTACGTACAGCCCAGCGAGCGCAACACGGTCGGAGGGGACGTCTGATGCCGTTCCGCGAGGTCAACTCCAAGGTGGTCGAGGCGGCCATCTCCCCGGGGCAGAAGATGTTCAGCCAGCGTGGCGCGATGCTGGCGTACCGCGGTGACGTCACTTTCACGCCGAACACGGCGGGTGGTCACGGTGGCGTCATGTCGATGATCGGCCGTCGCGTCGCCGACGAGGCCACCCCGCTGATGACGGTGGAAGGCAGCGGCACGGTGATGTTCGGGCACGGCGGCCACCACATCCAGGTCGTCAACCTGAGCGGCGAGACCCTCTACGTCGAGGCCGACCGCCTGCTCGCCTTCGACGGCACCCTCCAGCAGGGCACCATGTTCATGGGTTCCCAGGGCGGCGTCATGGGCATGGTCCGCGGCCAGGTGACCGGGCAGGGCCTGTTCACCACGACCCTCAAGGGCCACGGCGCGGTCGCCGTGATGGCCCACGGCGGGGTGATCGAACTGCCCATCACCCCCGGCCGCCCCGTGCACGTCGACCCGCAGGCCTACGTGGCCCACCACGGCGACGTACGCAACAAGCTGTCCACCGCGCTCGGCTGGCGCGACATGGTGGGGCGCGGCTCCGGCGAGGCGTTCCAGCTGGAGCTCAGCGGAAGCGGTGCGGTGTACGTCCAGGCGTCGGAGGAGAAGCTGTGAGCACGCCCGTCATCCACGACCCCTCGACCCTGCCGAGCGACGACAACGTCGACGCGTACACCTTCTGCGTGGAGCTCAAGGGCTCTCAGTGGTTCCTGCAGAAGGGCAAGATGATCGCCTACTACGGGCGCATCGACTTCAACGGCATCGGCCACGGCCGCCTGGACCGGCTGGTGCGGTCGAGCTTCCACTCCCCGCTGCACGCGAGCGACTGGGTGGTGGCGGAGGGCAGCGGCAAGATGCTGCTCGCGGACCGCGCCTTCGACGTCAACTCCTTCGACCTGGAGGACGGGAACCTCACCATCCGCGCCGGCAATCTCCTCGCCTACCAGCCGTCCCTCGCGCTGAAGCAGTCGATCGTGCCGGGCTTCCTCACCCTCCTCGGCACCGGCAAGTTCGTCGCCGCCTCCAACGGCCCGGTGGTCTTCATGGAGCCGCCGCTGCGGGTCGATCCGCAGGCCCTGGTGGGCTGGGCGGACTGCCCCTCGCCCTGCCACCACTACGACCACGGCTACATGACGGGCGTCATGGGCGGCCTCCGGGCGCTGACGGGGATCGGCGGGGCGTCGGGCGAGGAGCACCAGTTCGAGTTCGTGGGGGCGGGGACGGTGCTGCTCCAGTCGACGGAGGCGCTGATGCCGGACCCGGGGACGGGTGCGGTGCCGCACGAGCCGGGGGTGCCTGGGGCGGGATCCGGCCAAGGTCAGCACGGGTCCGCACCGCGCCTTCCCGGACAGCTGGGGGACCTCCAGCGTCGCTTCGGGCTGTGAGCGGTAGTCTGCGGAGTGTGACGCCCTCGAACGTACGCACCCTTGACCCGGTACGGACGCGAGGACGGGGGGCCGGAGAGGCCGGCGTCACCGACCAAAACCGTCCAGAATTCAACTTCTTAGGTAGAATCCATATATGGAGACCGAGACGGCCACCAACTGGCTGACCGATGCCGAGCAGTGCGCCTGGCGCACCTATCTGGACGTCAACAGGCTGCTGACGTACCAGTTGGAGAAGGACCTCCAGCCATTCGGCCTGACCAACAACGACTACGAGATCCTGGTCAACCTCTCGGAGGCGCCCGACCGCCGCCTCCGCATGAGCGACCTGGCCGCCGCGACCCTCCAGTCCAAGAGCCGGCTCTCCCACCAGATCACCCGCATGGAGAACGCGGGCCTGGTCCGCCGGGAGAACTGCGAGTCCGACCGGCGCGGGCTGTACGCGGTCCTGACGGAGCAGGGCATGGAGACCATGCAGAAGGTGGCCCCCCACCACGTCGACTCGGTGCGCAAGCACTTCATCGACCTGCTGAGCCCCGAGGCCCTGGACGGCCTGCGCCAGTCCCTCACGCCCGTGGCCGAACAGCTCCGGGGCCTGCGCGGCAAACCGTAACGGCCCGCGGCTCACCCACCCCCCGGCAGCCGCAGCTCGAACAGCGCCCCGCCCGACGGCGCACGCCCGACCCGGAGCGTGCCGCCATGACGCACCGCCACGTCACGGGCGATGGCCAGCCCCAGCCCCGCGCCACCCTCGTCGCGGCTGCGGGCGTCGTCGAGGCGGACGAACCGTTCGAAGATCCGCTCCCGCTCGGGCTCCGGCACGCCGGCCCCGTCGTCCGCGACGGTGAGCACGACGTGCCGGCCCTCGCGGCGCACCCTCACGGCCACGGCCGTCTCCGCGTGCCGCTGGGCGTTGTCCAGCAGGTTGCCCAGCACGCGCGCCAGCTGCCCGCGCGACCCGTCGACCTCGACCTCGGCCTCCACCGCCTCGACCCGCACCGGTACCCGGTCGCCCGTCCGCCGGGCGGCCTCCTCCCTCACCAGGGCGCCGAGGTCGACCCGCCCCCGGCCGGGCCGCTCCCCCGCGTCCAGCCGGGCCAGCAGCAGCAGGTCGGCCGCGAGCTGCTGCAGCCGTACGGTGTCGGCGACCGCCCCCGGCACGTCCAGCAGCTCCGGATGCGCCGCGCCGACCTCCAACTGGGTGCGCAGGCTCGCGATGGGGCTGCGCAGCTCGTGCGACGCGTCCGCGACGAACCGCCGCTGCCGCTCCACGCTCCCCTCCAGCGCCGCCAGCGTCTCGTTCGTCGTCCGCGCCAGCCGCGCCACCTCGTCGCGCGTCGCCGGCTCCGGAACCCGCCGCGACAGGTCCTCCGACGCCGTGATCGCCGCCATCTCCCGCCGGATGCCCTCGACCGGCTTCAGCGCCCGGCGGGTCACCAGCCACGTCACGCCGCCCACGACCAGCAGCAGCGGCGGCAGCGCGGCGAGCATCGCGTCACGCACACCCGCGACCGTCGCCTCCTCGGTGGCGAGCGGCGCCCCGGCGTACACGGTCACCCCGCCCACCTCGACGGCGGCGAAGCGGTACGTCGCCGTCTCACCGTCGACGGTGACCTCCCCCGTCGAGTGGTCCGCGTCCTCCGACACCTCGCCGCCCCCGGCACCCCCCGCGACGGCCTTGGTGCCGGGGCTCCCGGTCCCCGCGATAGCCTGGATGTCCTCCCCCACCGCGACCACCCGCCCCTCCCCGTCGACCACCTGCACCGGGTGCTCCTCGGTGTCGTCGGGCAGGTCCAGCCCGGCGAACGGCGTGCCGTCGGCGATCTGCGAGGCCACCGAGCGCGCCGACACCTCCGCCTGGAGCCCCGCCTGGTCCACCAGGTTGCCCCGCAGCACCCCCAGCAGCGCCGCCCCCGCCACCACCAGGGCGAGGGCGACCACGAACGTGGCCCCGAGCGCGGTCCGCGCGCGTACGGAAGTCACCGCCGCTCCAGCCGGTACCCGGCCCCGCGGACCGTCGTGATGACCCCCGGCCCCAGCTTCCGCCGCAGCGCGCTCACGTACACCTCGACGATGTTCGGGTCGCCCTCGTAGGCGAAGTCCCAGACGTGCTCCAGGATCTCCGTCTTCGACACGACCTGTCCGGCCCGGGTGGCCAGCTCCTCCAGCACGGAGAACTCCTTGGTGGTGAGGGCCACCTCCTCCTCCCCCACCCGGACCCGGCGCCCGGCCGTGTCCACGGTGAGCGCGCCCACTCGCAGCACCGGTGACGGGGAGCCCCCGCCGCGCCGCAACAGGGCCTTCACCCTCGCCACCAGGACCACGTACGAGAACGGTTTGGTCAGGTAGTCGTCGGCACCCGTGTCGAGGCCCTCGGCCTCGTCGTACTCCCCGTCCTTCGCGGTGAGCATCAGGATCGGCACGTCGTGCCCGGCCGCCCTCAGCGCGCCGCACACCCGGTACCCGTTCATCCCGGGCAGCATGATGTCGAGCACCACCAGGTCGTAGGATCCCTCACCCGCCCGGTGCAGCCCTTCCAGTCCGTCGTGGACGACATCCACGGCGAACCCCTCGGCCCGCAGCCCGGCCGCCAGCGACAGGGCGAGCCGCTTCTCGTCCTCCACGATCAACAGGCGCATGCGTTCAGGGTCCCAAACGGAACCTGAAGAACCCTTCAGCCGCCTTCAGCGCGCGTTCAGCGAGCCGGAGGCACCGTGGTGGCCGTAACGGACCGCACGACCTCAACCGGAGGCCCCACCCATGAAGCGCAACGTCATCATCGCCACGGTCACCGCGGCGGCCCTGCTCACCGGCGGCACCGCGGCCGCGTTCGCCTCCGCGTCGGACGGCGACGCCCCGGTGGCCAAGGCCCCGAAGGTGACGGCCGAGCAGGCCCTGAAGGCGGTCGCCCCCCACGGCACGGTGCTCTCCCTGGACCTGGACGACGACGCCCAGCGGTCCTGGGACGTCGAGCTCCTGACGAAGGACGGCAAGACCCAGGAGTGGACGGTCGACGCGCGGACGGCGAAGGCCACGCAGGACACCTCGGACGCGTCGGACGCGTCGGACGCGTCGGACGCGTCGGACGCGTCGGACGGCTCCGACGACGACTGACGGCCCCGCCCGGGCGCCCCTCCCCGGGGCCCGCGGCCCGCTGCTTCCCTCGGGCCCAGCCTCTGGCCGGTGGGTGGTGGGGTGTGGCCCTCCGGGCTCGCCTCCTCGGGGCCGGCGGCCTTGGGTTCCCTGTTGGGGAGCCCTTCCGTTGCCGCCAACCCCTGCGGGGGCGACCCTGCACGGCCCCACCCCGGTCGTATGCCGTCTGCGGGCCGGATCTCGCCACGGCGAGAAACTGTGTGGCGTACGGCGAGGAGGTGAGCCCGGGGGCCCCGACCTTGCCCACCGGCAGGAACCACCCCGCGCCGCAGGCACAGGCGCCGACCCGGCCGGGATTACCGGCCCGTCAGGCCCGCCACCAGTTCGTCCGCCGCGGCGTACGGGTCGAGCTCGCCCGCCACGATGCGCTCCGAGAGCGCCTCCAGGCGGCGGTCGCCGTGCAGGTCGCCGATCCGCTCCCGCAGGGCGGTGACCGCGATCGTCTCGACCTCGTGCGCCGCCCGCGCGCGGCGGCGTTCCGCGAGGACGCCCCGTTCCTCCATCCACGCGCGGTGCTTCTCCAGCGCCTCGACGACCTCGTCGACACCCTCGCCCCGCGCGGCCACCGTCTTCACGATGGGCGGCCGCCAGTCTCCCGGGCCACGCGACTCACCGAGCCCCAGCATGTGGTTCAGTTCGCGCGCCGTCGCGTCGGCACCGGCCCGGTCGGCCTTGTTGACGACGTACACGTCGCCGATCTCGAGGATGCCCGCCTTCGCGGCCTGGATGCCGTCGCCCATCCCGGGCGCGAGCAGCACCACCGACGTGTCGGCCTGCGAGGCGATCTCCACCTCCGACTGCCCGACGCCGACCGTCTCGACGAGCACCACGTCGCACCCGGCGGCGTCGAGCACCCGGATGGCCTGCGGAGCGGCCCACGCCAGCCCGCCCAGGTGGCCGCGCGTGGCCATCGAGCGGATGTAGACCCCCGGGTCCGACGCGTGCTCGGACATCCGGACCCGGTCACCGAGCAGCGCGCCGCCGCTGAACGGCGACGACGGGTCGACCGCGAGCACACCGACCCGCTTCCCGGCCCGCCGGTACGCGCTGACCAGCGCCGACGTCGACGTCGACTTGCCGACACCGGGCGAGCCGGTGAGGCCCACCACGTACGCACCGCCCGCGAGCGGTGCCAGCGCCGCCATCACCTCACGGAGCTGCGGGGACGCCCCCTCCACGAGCGAGATCAGCCGGGCCACGGCACGCGGCCGGCCCTCCCGTGCCTGGGCGACCAGTGCGGGGACGTCCACCTTCACGTACGTGACTCCTTACTTGCCGTTGCCCGGGACGCGCAGGATCAGCGCGTCGCCCTGCCCGCCACCGCCGCACAGCGCCGCCGCGCCGACCCCGCCGCCGCGCCGCTTGAGCTCCAGCGCCAGGTGGAGGACGACGCGGGCCCCGGACATGCCGATCGGGTGCCCGAGCGCGATCGCGCCGCCGTTGACGTTCACCTTTTCCGGGGACACCCCGAGGTCCTTCATTGACTGGACGGCGACGGCCGCGAACGCCTCGTTGATCTCGATCAGATCGATGTCGGCGACGTCCAGCCCCTCCTTCTTCAGCGCGTGCCTGATCGCGTTGGACGGCTGGGACTGGAGGGAGTTGTCCGGGCCGGCCACATTGCCGTGGGCGCCGATCTCGGCGATCCAGTCGAGCCCCAGCTCCTCGGCCCTGGCCTTGCTCATCACCACGACGGCCGCCGCGCCGTCGGAGATCTGGGACGACGTACCGGCCGTGATCGTGCCGTCCTTCGCGAACGCGGGACGGAGCTTGCCGAGCGACTCCGCCGTGGTCTCGGGGCGGATGCCCTCGTCCTTGCTGAAGACGACCGGCTCACCCTTGCGCTGCGGGATCTCGACGGGCGTGATCTCGGCTTCGAAGAGGCCGTTCTTCTGGGCGGCGGCGGCCCGCTGGTGCGACAGGGCGGCGATCTCGTCCTGCGCCTCGCGGGCGATGCCCAGGCGCGTGTTGTGCTTCTCCGTGGACTCGCCCATGGCGATGTTCTCGAAGGAGTCGGTGAGGCCGTCGTACGCCATGGCGTCGATCATCTCGATCGCACCGTACTTGTAGCCCTCTCGGGACTTGGGCAGCAGGTGCGGCGCGTTGGTCATGGACTCCTGGCCGCCCGCCACGACGACGTCGAACTCGCCGGCGCGGATCAGCTGGTCCGCGAGCGCGATGGCGTCGAGACCCGAGAGGCACACCTTGTTGATGGTGAGCGCGGGCACGTTCATGGGGATGCCCGCCTTGACGGCGGCCTGGCGGGCGGGGATCTGGCCGGCGCCGGCCTGCAGCACCTGGCCCATGATCACGTACTGCACCTGGTCGCCGCCGATGCCGGCCCGGTCCAGCGCGGCCTTGATGGCGAAGCCGCCGAGGTCGGCTCCCGAGAAGGTCTTCAGCGAGCCGAGCAGGCGGCCCATGGGCGTGCGTGCGCCCGCGACGATGACTGAGGTGGTACCGGTCGTTCCAGACATGAGGCACGGCCCCTTGGATGTGGGAGTGAACGAGGGTTTACCGCCAATGTACTGAGCGGTACGTGTCCTGGTCACCGGGCAGCCAGTGTGACGGCGCGCACGTTGCGTAACCACCTCCACCGCGCTGCACTGTTCCCATGCTGACGCGAATCGACCACATCGGGATCGCCTGTTTCGACCTCGACACGACCGTTGAGTTCTACCGTGCCACGTACGGCTTCGAAGTGTTCCACGAGGAAGTCAACGAGGAGCAGGGGGTCCGCGAGGCCATGCTCAAGATCAACGAGACGTCCGACGGAGGGGCCTCCTACCTCCAGCTCCTGGAGCCGACCCGCGAGGACTCGGCCGTGGGCAAGTGGCTCGCCAAGAACGGCGAAGGCGTCCACCACATCGCCTTCGGCACGGCGGACGTCGACGGGGACGCCGTGGCGATCCGTGAAAAGGGTGTGCGGGTCCTGTACGACGAGCCGCGCGTCGGGTCCATGGGGTCCCGCATCACCTTCCTGCACCCCAAGGACTGTCACGGCGTCCTGACGGAACTGGTGACCTCGGCCGGGACGTCCTCGGTGGAGCACTGACCTCCGGATTCCTGGCCCGGTAGAGTGGGCGGCTCCGGGCCGGGGCCGGATCGGGGCCGTGCCGCGGCGTCGTGGTCGAGCCATTCGATCTGACACCATTCCCCGGGGGGCCGTTCGCCGGCGAACGGTGCTCGTACCAAGAGAGTTGCGACCAGGGGACGGATGGGACCGCGCAGTGCGGGGCTACGAACGCCAGGAGAGCCACCGGGCTGACGACCACCTTTCGCGGTTCGAGGCCGAGATGGACCGGCTGAAGACCGAGCGGGAGAAGGCCGTCCAGCACGCCGAGGACCTCGGTTACCAGGTCGAGGTGCTGCGCGCCAAGCTCCACGAGGCGCGCCGCACCATCGCCTCCCGTCCGGCGTACGACAACGCCGACATCGGTTACCAGGCCGAGCAGTTGCTGCGGAACGCCCAGGTACAGGCCGAACAGTTGCGCTCGGACGCCGAGCGCGAACTGCGCGAGGCCCGGGCCCAGACGCAGCGGATACTGCAGGAGCACGCCGAACACCAGGCCCGCCTCCAGGCGGAGTTGCACGCCGAGGCCGTCCAGCGCCGCCAGCGGCTGGACCAGGAACTCTCCGAGCGCCGCCAAACCGTCGAGGCCCACGTCAACGAGAACGTGGCATGGGCGGAACAGCTGCGCGCCCGCACCGAGGCGCAGGCCCGCCGCCTGATGGAGGAGTCCCGCGCGGAGGCCGAGCAGGCGCTCGCCACGGCCCGCGCGGAAGCCACCCGGCTCGCCGAGGAGGCCCGCCGGCGGCTGAGCACCGAGACCGAGACGGCCCGCGCGGAGGCCGAGGCGATCCTGCTGCGCGCCCGCAAGGACGCCGAGCGGCTGCTGAACGCCGCGTCCACCCAGGCCCAGGAGGCCACCAGCCACGCCGAGCGGCTGCGCAGCGCGACGACCGCCGAGTCGGACCAGGCGCGCCAGCAGGCGGCCGAGCTCGGCCGCGCGGCCGAGCAGCGGATGGCCGAGGCGGAGGAGCGGCTGCGCGAGGCGCGCGCCGAGGCCGACAAGGTCGTCGCGGAAGCACGCGAATCGGCCGCCAAGCGGCTGTCCACCGCCGAGTCGGAGACCGAGCAGCGCACCCGTACGGCCAAGGCGGAGATCGCCCGTCTGGTCGCGGAGGCGACGAAGGAGTCCGAAGCGCTCAAGGCGGAGGCCGAACAGGCGCTGGCCGACGCCCGCGCGGCGGCGGAGAAGCTGGTCGCCGAGGCCTCCGAGAAGGCCCGCACGGCGGCGGCCGAGGACAGCGCCGCCCAGCTCGCCAAGGCGGCCCGTACCGCCGAGGAGGTCCTGTCCAAGGCGTCGGACGACGCGCAGGAGACCACCCGCAAGGCATCCGAGGAAGCAGAGCGCATCCGCCGCGAGGCGGAGGCCGAGGCGGACCGGCTGCGGGCCGAGGCGCACGACACGGCCGAGCAGCTCAAGGGCGCCGCGAAGGACGACACCAAGGAGTACCGCGCCAAGACGGTCGAGCTCCAGGAGGAGGCGCGCCGGCTGCGCGGCGAGGCCGAACAGCTGCGGGCGGAGGCCATCTCCGAGGGCGAGCGGATCCGGGGGGAGGCGCGGCGCGAGGCGGTCCAGCAGATCGAGGAGGCGGCGAAGACCGCCGAGGAGCTGCTGACCAAGGCGAAGGCGGACGCCGACGAGCTGCGGACGGCCGCGACGGCCGAGAGCGAGCGCGCCCGCGCCGAGGCGGCCGAGCGGGCGACGGCCCTGCGCAGGCAGGCCGAGGAGACGCTGGAGCGCACCCGCGCCGAAGCCGAGCAGCTCCGCACCGAGGCCGAGGAGCAGGCCGAGTCGGTGAGGGCCGCGGCCGAGCAGGCCGCCGCCGCGCTGCGCGAGGACACCGAGCGGGGCATCGCCGCCCGGCAGGCGGAGGCCACCGAGGAACTGGCCCGGCTGCACACCGAGGCGGAGGCACGCCTCACGACCGCCGAGCAGGCGCTCGCCGACGCCCGCGCGGAGAGCCAGCGGATCCGCCGCGAAGCCGCCGAGGAGACCGAGCGGCAGCGCGGCGAAGCCGCCGAGCGCATCCGTACGCTCCAGGCACAGGCCGAGCAGGAGGCCGAGCGGCTGCGCACCGAGGCGGCGGCGGACGCGTCCACGGCCCGTGCGGAGGCGGAGAGCGCCGCGGTACGGCTGCGGACGGAGGCGGCCGCCGAGGCGGAGCGCCTCAAGTCCGAGGCCCAGGAGTCGGCCGACCGGATGCGCGCGGAGGCCCAGGCCGCCGCCGAGCGCGTGACCGCGGAGGCCGCCGAGGAGCTGGCGGCCGCCCGCGAGGAGGCCAACCGGCGCCGCCGCGAGGCGGAGGAGACGCTGGGCGCCGCCCGCGGCGAGGCCGACCAGGAGCGGGAGCGGGCACGGGAGCAGAGCGAGGAGCTGCTGGCGTCGGCGCGCAAGCGCGTCGAGGAGGCGCAGACCGAGGCGCAGCGGCTGGTCGAGGAGGCGGACCGGCGGGCGACCGAGATGGTGTCGGCCGCCGAGCAGACCGCGCAGCAGGTGCGGGACGCGGTCGCGGGGCTGCACGAGCAGGCCGAGGAGGAGATCGCCGGGCTGCGGTCGGCGGCCGAGCACGCGGCCGAGCGGACGCGGAGCGAGGCGCAGGAGGAGGCCGACCGGGTCCGTTCCGACGCGTACGCGGAGCGGGAGCGGGCCGCCGAGGACGCGAGCCGGGTCCGGGAGCGGGCCCAGGAGGAGACGGAGGCCGCCAGGGCGCTCGCGGAGCGCACCGTGGCGGACGCGATCTCCGAGTCGGAGCGGCTCAAGAGCGACACGGCCGAATACGCGCAGCGAATGCGGACGGAGGCGTCGGACTCGCTCGCCGCCGCCGAGCAGGACGCGGCACGCACCCGTGCGGACGCGCGCGAGGACGCCAACCGCATCCGGTCGGAGGCGGCGGCGCAGGCGGACCGGCTGGTCGGCGAGGCGACGGCCGAGACCGAGCGGATGACGGCCGAGGCGGCCGAGCTGCTGGCCACGGCCGAGCAGGACGCGGCGCGGCTGCGCGGCGAGGCCGAGCAGGTCAAGGCGGACGGCGAGGCGCGGGCCGAGGAGCTGCGGGCGGCCGCCCGGGCGGACGGCGAGCGGGTGGTCGACGAGGCGCGGGAGGCGGCGGCCAAGCGGCGGGCGGACGCGGCGGCGCAGGCGGACCAGCTGGTCGGCGAGGCCACCGGCGAGGCCGAGCGGATCGGCGCGGAGACCGCGGAGCGGGTGGAGCGCCTGGTCGCGGAGGCGACCGCGGAGGCCGAGCGGCTGCGTACGGAGGCCTCGGCGGAGGCCGAGCGGCTGGTCGGCGAGGCGACCGGCGAGGCGGAGCGGCTGCGGGCCGAGGCGGCCGAGACGGTCGGTTCCGCACAGCGGGCCGCGGAGCGCGTCCGCGCGGAGGCCGAGCGGCTGCGCGCGGAGGCGGAGGCGGCGGCCGAGGAGCTGCGCGCGGAGGCGCGGGCCGAGGCGGACCGGGTGGTCGACGAGGCGCGGGAGGCGGCGGCCAAGCGGCGGGCGGACGCGGCCGAGCAGGCCGATCAGCTCATCGCGAAGGCCCGGGAGGAGGCGCTGCGGACCACCGCGGAGGCGGAGTCCCAGGCGGACACGATGGTGGGCGTGGCGCGCAAGGAGGCCGAGCGGATCGTCTCGGAGGCGACGGTCGAGGGCAACGCGCTGGTGGAGAAGGCCCGTACGGACGCCGACGAGCTGCTGGTCGGGGCGCGTGGTGACGCGACGGCCATAAGGGAGCGGACGGAGGAGCTCCGCCGGCGTACCGAGGCGGAGGTCGAGGAGCTGCACGAGCGGGCCCGCCGGGAGAGCGCCGAGCAGATGAAGTCGGCGGGCGAGCGGGTGGACAAGCTGGTGAAGGCGGCCACCGAGCAGCGGGCCGAGGCGGAGGCGAAGGCGAAGGAGCTGTTGGCCGAGGCGAACTCGGAGGCGAGCAAGGTCCGGATCTCGGCGGTGAAGAAGGCGGAGGGGCTCCTCAAGGAGGCCGAGCAGAAGAAGGCCACGCTCACGCGCGAGGCGGAGAAGATCAAGGCGGAAGCGGAGCGGGACGCCGAGAAGATGATCTCCGAGGGCAAGCGGGAGCTGGAGGTGCTGGTGCGCCGTCGGGAGGACATTCAGGCCGAAATCTCCCGAGTCCAGGACGTGCTGGAGGCGTTGGAATCTTTCGAGGCGCCTTCGGGGGGTACCAAGGAGGGCGGGATCAAGGCCACCGCGGCGGCAGGGGTTACCCGTTCGAGTGGCAAGTCAACCGACGAGTAAGCCACTCAAAAGGCTGGACATTCTCCAGTTTGAACGGGCATCCGCTCGAAGACACGCCGTGTGGACCCCTAGGATTCCCCCTAACACCTCACCGGTCTCATTCGACAGGAACCCCATGAGCGACACTTCCTCCCCCTTCGGCTTCGAGCTCGTGCGGCGTGGTTACGACCGCGGTCAGGTGGATGACCGCATTACCAAGCTCGTCGCCGACCGAGACAGTGCTCTGGCCCGAATCACCTCTCTGGAAAAGCGCATCGAGGAGCTCCACCTCGAGACGCAGAACGCCCAGGCCCAGGTCAGCGACGCCGAGCCGTCGTACGCCGGTCTCGGTGCCCGCGTCGAGAAGATCCTCCGCCTCGCCGAGGAGGAGGCGAAGGACCTGCGCGAGGAGGCCCGTCGCGCCGCCGAACAGCACCGTGAGCTCGCCGAGTCGGCCGCGCAGCAGGTGCGCAACGACGCCGAGTCGTTCGCGGCGGAGCGCAAGGCGAAGGCCGAGGACGAGGGTGTCCGCATCGTCGAGAAGGCCCAGGGCGAGGCGAACTCGATGCGCGCCGAGGCGCAGAAGGACGCGCAGTCCAAGCGTGAGGAGGCGGACGCGCTCTTCGAGGAGACGCGCGCGAAGGCCGCGCAGGCCGCCGCCGACTTCGAGACGAACCTCGCCAAGCGGCGGGAGCAGTCGGAGCGGGACCTGGCGTCGCGCCAGGCGAAGGCGGAGAAGCGTCTCGCCGAGATCGAGCACCGGGCGGAGCAGCTGCGCCTGGAGGCCGAGAAGCTGCGTACGGACGCGGAGCGCCGGGCCCGTCAGACGGTGGAGACGGCGCAGCGCCAGGCCGAGGACATCGTGGCGGACGCGAACGCCAAGGCGGATCGTATCCGCAGCGAATCGGAGCGGGAGCTGGCGGCGCTGACGAACCGTCGGGACTCGATCAACGCCCAGCTGACCAACGTCCGCGAGATGCTGGCGACGCTGACCGGTGCGGCTGTGGCCGCGGCCGGTTCGCCGGCGGACGACGAGCCGGTCTCGCGCGGCGTCCCGGCGCAGCAGACCCGCTAGCCGGAGCTCGGCCGGCCCCCGCCGGTCCCGCCCGAGGGCCCTGTGGGTCCCATGACGCGTCCGCCCGGCGGCGGTGCGCGCGTGGGCCTCGCGGGGCCCTTCGCGTGCGCCGGCGGCGGGCGGCGCCGCGCGCAAGAGGGGCGCGCCATTCCGGTGGCGGGCCGCTCGGGGGGCCCGTAGCGTGGACGGGTGATCGAGCTCGAGGGTCTAACGAAGCGTTTCGGTGCGAAGACTGCGGTCGACCATCTCTCCTTCCAGGTCCGCCCCGGTGTGGTGACGGGCTTTCTCGGTCCCAACGGCGCGGGCAAGTCGACGACGATGCGGATGGTGCTGGGCCTGGACCACCCGACCAGCGGTTCGGTCCGGATCGACGGCAGGCGTTACCGGGAGCTGGACGAGCCGCTGAAGCACGTCGGGGCGCTGCTGGAGGCGCGGGGGCTGCACGGCGGGCGCACCGCGTACAACAACCTGCTGTGCCTGGCGCAGTCCAACCGCATTCCGGAGAGCCGGGTCTCCGAGGTGCTGGAGCTGGTGGGGCTCTCGGCCGTGGCCAGGAAGAAACCGAAAAGTTTTTCGATGGGCATGGGTCAGCGATTGGGAATCGCCGCCGCTCTCCTGGGTAATCCGCAGATCTTGATGTTCGACGAGCCCGTCAATGGTCTGGACCCCGAGGGAATTCACTGGATCCGCAATCTGATGCAGGCGCTGGCCGCCGAAGGGCGGACGATCTTCGTTTCCAGCCATCTGATGAGCGAAATGGCCCTGACGGCCGATCACTTGATCGTCATCGGGCAGGGGAGGCTCCTGGCCGACACGTCGATGGCGGATTTCATCCAGCAGAACTCGCGCAGTTATGTACGGCTGCGCTCACCCCGGCTCGAGCAGCTGCGCGACGCGCTCCACGGCGCCGGCCTGACGGCGGTCGAAGCCGGGAACGGCGCGCTGGAGGTCGACGGCGCGACGACCGAACAGGTGGGTGATCTGGCGGCCCGTCACGGCATCACCCTGCACGAGCTGAGCGCCCAGCGGGCCTCGCTGGAGGAGGCGTTCATGCGGATGACGGCGGCGACGGTCGAGTACCACGCGCACTCGGGCACCGGGCCCCAGTGGTCGAAGGAGGTCTGACGATGGCGTCGGCACCCGCGGTCCTCAGGTCGGAGTGGACCAAGATCCGCACGGTCTCCTCCACGGTCTGGACGCTGGCCGCCGCGCTGGTCGTCACCGTCGCGATGGGCGCGGCGCTGTCCGCCCTCGTGCGCGAGACGTTCGACGAGATGCCCGCCGTCGAGCAGGCCACCTTCGACGCGACGGTGATCAGCTTCTCCGGCATGCTGCTGGGCCAGCTGGCGATGGTGGTGTTCGGCGTCCTGGTGGTCGGTACGGAGTACAGCACCGGCATGATCCGTACGTCGCTGGCCGCCGTCCCGCGCCGGGCCACCTTCCTCTTCAGCAAGATCGCGGTGGCCGGGGCGCTGGCCCTGCTCGTCGGCCTGGCGACCAGCTTCCTCGCCTTCTTCCTCGGCCAGGCCCTGCTCGGTGAGCACCGCACGACCATCGGCGAGGAGAACGTCCTGCGCGCGGTGATCGGCGGCGGCCTCTACATGGGCCTCATGGCGGTCTTCTCGATGGGGGTGGCGGCGATGCTCCGCTCGACGGTGCTGTCGCTGGGCATCCTGGTGCCGTTCTTCTTCCTCATCTCCCAGATCCTCTCGGCCGTGCCGAAGGCGAAGGAGGTCGCCGAGTACTTCCCGGACCAGGCGGGCTCCACGATCATGCAGGTGGTCCCGGGCGCCCTGGGCAGCGACCCGGCGCCCTACGGCCCCTGGGGCGGCATGGGCATCATGGTGCTGTGGGTGGCGGCGGCCCTGGTCGGCGGGTACCTGGTCCTGAAACGACGGGACGCCTAGCACGCCACCCGGCGGTGGGGCAGCGCGGAGCGTCTTTGACGGCGTAGCTGGAACCGTCAAGAGGCAGATACCCTCTTACCTCTTACGGGGGACCTGTGTGAGCATGCCGCAGGCCCGACGACGTGACCACCTGTCGATGGGGCTGGAGAATGATCGAGGCAGTCGGCCTGACGAAGCGCTACGGCGCCAAGACGGCCGTGTACAACCTTTCCTTCCAGGTCAGGCCGGGGACCGTGACCGGCTTCCTGGGACCGAACGGCTCCGGCAAGTCGACGACGATGCGCATGATCCTCGGGCTGGACCGGCCCACGTCGGGCCATGTGACGATCGGCGGCCACCCCTTCCGGCAGCTGCCGAACGCACCACGCCAGGTGGGGGCCCTGCTCGACGCCAAGGCCGTGCACGGCGGGCGCAGCGCGCGCAACCACCTGCTGTCGCTGGCCCAGCTCGCGGGCATCCCGGCGCGCCGGGTGGACGAGGTGCTCGGAGTAGTGGGCCTGCAGGAGGTGGCCCGCAAGCGGTCCAGCGGGTTCTCGCTCGGTATGGGGCAGCGGCTCGGCATCGCGGCCGCGCTGCTCGGCGACCCGCAGGTGCTGCTGTTCGACGAGCCGGTCAACGGCCTGGATCCCGAGGGCATCCTCTGGGTGCGCAACCTGATGAAGGCGCTGGCCGCCGAGGGACGGACGGTCTTCGTCTCCTCGCACCTGATGAGCGAGATGGCCGTCACCGCCGACCACCTGATCGTCATCGGCCGCGGCCAGCTGCTGGCCGACATGAGCGTCAAGGATTTCATCTCGGCCAACTCCGCGGACTTCGCCCGGGTGCGCACCCCGCAGACCGAGCCCGCCCAGCGGGAGAAGCTGCTGGGCGTACTCGCTGAGGCGGGCGGTCAGGTCATGTCCGAGCCGGACGGCGCCCTGCGCGTGACCGGGCTGCCGCTGCCGCGCATCAGCGACCTGGCGCACGGCGCCGACGTACGTCTGTGGGAGCTGTCGCCGCACCAGGCGTCGCTGGAGGAGGCGTACATGCGTCTCACCCAGGGCGCCGTGGACTACCGCTCCACGGCCGACCAGCGCGCGGGGCTGATGCAGCAGCCGGACCCGATGGGGTACGCGCCGCCGCAGCCGGTCGTCCCCGAGGTGCCGCAGCAGGGCTGGTACGCCCCGCCGCCGCCCGGGCAGAACCCGTACGCCGGCGGTCAGCAGCCCGGCGGGCACCACCCCGGGGCGCAGCCGCCGCAGACACCCCAGGCCGCGCCGCCCGCTCCCGCCGCACCCGCGCCGCCCGCCGCGCCGCC
>NZ_BAAASR010000025.1:0-101592 GCF_039532985.1 Streptomyces gobitricini
TCGCCTTCACAGCCATCGCCACCAGCCTCATCAACTACCGGCGACTCACCAAGTGAAACAAGGTCTAAGTCAGTAGGTGCCTCACCTGGTGTTTCAGCTGTCGGGGTGGCGGGATTTGAACCCACGACCTCTTCGTCCCGAATGAGGTCCACCCAAGATCGACACCTGCGCATCTGCTGAAAGTGCAGGTCAGAGGGTTGGTCTGGGCTGGTGTGGCGCGGGCTCGCGTGGTCTCCGGGAGAAGATCATCTCCCAGATTTCTCCCAGCGCCTGGTTCTGGGCGGTGGCCCGTCAGCGCGCTGCCTCCGTGGGCCGCCTTGCGATAGCAAGTTTGCACGCTGGTCAGGGCGACTCGGGTGCCCCTGCAGGGTGGCACGAAGGCGGCCAGGTGTGCGTCGTGGACACTGACCACGAGGTCGCGTCGGAGAGGAGGTCGGCGGTGCCGGAGGCGAGTGAGCTGCGGACCAGCAGGTGGGTGACCGCAGTGGAAGCGGACAGTAGCTGGCAGATGTGATCTGCAGGGGCAGCTGGGTGCCGCCGGTTGGCCTCTGCGAGACCATGTCGGGCCGTGATAAGTGATCGCGCTCAATCCCGTCTTACCTATTCAGGGCCTTGCTGACCCTCGACGCCGTGACGCCTAGTCCAACGGGTACCGATCAGTCCGCTCACGCATCGCTCACGCCATGGCGGCCACTTCCGGAGCTTGCACCGCTCGACGGGCTCGAACCGCCCAAACCCCATCGGCCAGTCGTACACCAGCTCGTTCAGCGACGGGCTGGCGCGACAATAGGTAACCGTCCACATGAGCGTCGAACCTCCCCGTGCCCAGCAGAGTTGCCGCTTCTTCCAACCGACGCAGTGAAGGAAGACGGTCACAGCACTAGGAACAGCGGTCCAGTTCGCCAGCCTCTTGCCCTTCGGGGCACCGTGAGCGTGAGGGCCTGCCTCACTCGTTCATAGACTCTGTGCGGTATTGGACCGGCCGGCCCTGCACCTTGACCAGCAGGCCGCTGCTTGCGAGGTCGCGGAGGATCTGTCTCGTGTGCTTTTCCTCTGGCTCATGACCCGCGTCCCGCAGCGCGGTAATTGCGCGCTGGGTGTCCCATGGGCCGCGAAGCGCGCGGATTACCTTCTCCAGACTGACGCGCTGGCTCGGTCGTTGATCGCTCACGGGGAACCCCTCAATGTCAGGTGCTGCACGGTTCATGGTTGCTTAAGCAGGCAGGAGCGACGTATGCACCTGACGGCCAGCGCGTGTGTCACACGGTAACCGTGGGCAACCATCCGACATGGCGGAGAACGGGCACGACGCGGAGGTGGGCGAAGGCGATCACGGGGGTCTCGTCGTCCTCCCCCGGGAAGTACAGGGCGTGCTGGATACGGCGCTCGTCCTGCGGATCGTCCACGTCGTACCCGGGAACGTCGGCCCGGCCGCCGGCCGAGTGCAGCGCAACGCCCGGGCGAGCGACCAGGTCACGCAGCTGCTGCAGGCCGTACCTGGCTGCCAGTTGAGCCGTGGTAAGGGACTTATTGATCCTGGGGCGCTCCCCGTCTACCCAGGCGGGGAAGGCCATGATGCGCAGGGTGGCGGTGTTTTCAGGCGCGAGATCTATGCCGACGCGCAGCCGGTTGTGCAGGTTGGAGAGCGCTGCGGGGATCTCGGGGACGACCGTGGGCTGGTAGAGCACGAGGTCTCGCTCGCCGTTGTCCCAACGGTTGTCGTGCACCGTCAACAACGGGCGGCCGGGGAGGCGTAGTTCCCACGCCACGGCCCGGCCTATCGCTGATACTCCGCTGCACGTCGTGCCTGACTTCGCCTGAAGGGTGATACCGCGCTCCAGGGTGAGATCGTCCACGAGCCTCAAGATCTGTGCTCCATCTCTGCGTACGACGAGATATGGCCGGTGATGTACGCCAGGCGCACAGAACGTACCGCTCGCGGTGCTCACGCGACAGGAGAACGTTCAAGATGCCACCCTGTCCACTCACGCGGCGCCCACGCACGCCAGCATCTTCATGAGAGGTGGCGCGGCCTTCGCGGTAAGCAGTTCACCGTGCCGAAGAGAAGATGCGAGCGGCACGGCGAGATCAGGGCGCGGAGAGCAAATCCGGGTTATCGATCATGGTGCGGTGCAGGTGTGTCAGGTCGACGCCGCAGTGATCTGCCACCCGGACGTGCCGGTCTCGCTCACGCTGCGTTATGGTCTCGCCATCCCTCGTCGTGACCACAATGCCCGGACGCGTCGTTGAGTCGATGGCCTTATTAACCGTTGCCCAGATGAGGTCACTGAGGCGCCCGCTCCTGCCCCAGCAGATGTACCGGGTCGTGGCCCCGTCCGTGGCCAGGCAGTGGTTGGGCTTGCCTTCGACCGACCCCGGAACGACCGACCAGCCCGCGCCACAGAGCGCCTGGACGATCTCTTCCGCTCCGCGAAAGCGACGTCGTACGTACGGTACGAAGTTCCCGATGCCCTCCTGGGCGCGGGCGTACTCCTTCATCGGAACGTCTTTGAACCACACGCGGACGTCCTTCTCGCTGGCGAATGCCAACAGCTGGCCGCCGATCTCCGGGTCGTCGATCCAGCGCCCGTATTGGGCGGTCTTCCCGGGGTTGGACAGGAATTCCCAGTCCAACTCATCGGCGGTGCGGTACATGCTGAGGAGGATGCGACGGCGGAGATCGTCCGGGAGGTTGAGCTGGGGCAAGGTGGCTACTCCAGTGCAGCGAGGGCGGAAGGGAACTGCAGGCGGTGTTCGTCGTACTGGGTCTCGAGGCTAGCCGCGTCCTTGATCCACTCCTGCATCAGGGTGGCAACGCGCTGGTCGTTGAACTCGATCCGTGAGGGGGCCACCCGATCGAGGATCTCCACGTCAGCCCCGGCCTCAAGGTTGCGCTTGATGTTGAGGGCTGCCGCGATGCGGCGAAGGTCGCTGACGAAATCCAGCACCGTGACACGTTCCTTGCCTTCTCTCAGCCGGAGCCCACGGCCGAGCTGCTGGACGAAGATCCGTCGCGAGTGCGTGACCCTTGCGAAGCACAGGATGTTGACGTCAGGGACGTCCACGCCCTCGTTCAGAATGTCCACCGACGTGAGGATCGGTACATCACCAGATCGGAAGGCGAGCAGGCGGCTCTGCCGTTCCCGCTTGGACAAGCCGGCGTGCAATGCCAATGCCCCTGCCCACAGCGGATTACGGCGCAGCAGTTCCGCGAGCCGTTCCGCGTGTTCGATCGTGCGGCAGAAGACTATGGCTCTCGGGTTGGCTGTCGCGGCCCAGGCGGTTGCCAACTCATCCCGAATGGATTCATCCCGCTGTGGCAGGAAGAGCCGGGCGTTGAGCTCCGCGAGGCCGTACTCGTGTTGGCTAGCGGCCTTTACGACGTCCCAGTCGATGTTGTCGACGAACAACCGGTAATCCACCTGCGCGAGATACCCCTTACGCATCCCATCCTCGATACCGAGCGTGAAGCTGGCTGGACCGAAGTGGTGGGTGATGTCGTGCGCGTCGCCTCTCCAGGGCGTGGCGGTGACACCAAACTGCCGGGACTCTCCAAGGACGTCGAGCAGCTCGTCGTACTGCCCGTCAGCGCCCACGTGGTGTGCCTCATCCACCATCACGAGCGCAGGCCGGTAGCCGAAGCGGGCGGCAGGCAACGCCGAGCCCACAGTTGCGCAAGTCACCCCGGAGAGATCGTCCGGTCGCGTGTCTCCTGTCAGGAGTCGTGTCGGCACCTCTTTGGGGAGGTGCCGCCACAGGGCTCGCTCCAGTTGCTGGACTAGATCCTTGGCGTGCGCCACGACGAGCACTTGGTCCTTAGGGTGCCGACGGAGATGGGTCGCGATGACCTCACCGCCGACCACCGTCTTGCCGAGGCCGGTGGCCAAGATCAGGAGAGCACGTCCCGATGAGTCCAGGTCCTTCCCCAGCGCCCACAAAGCTTCGGCTTGGTACGGCCGCGGGGTTACCTGTCCGAACCGAGCGTCGATGCCCTTGAAACAACGGGCTAGGTGACCGCCCTCCCACAGGTGGATGGTGGGGCTTATACGCGCGAGTACGTCGACCCGACGACGCGCGTCCGCGCTGAACCTACTGTTGGTGACGACGACGGCTTGGTCCGCACGGTAATGGTCACGAGCATTGTTGACCTCGTTGACGGCGTCAGCGCCGACGACTCCCCGTCGCTTCCACTTGCATTGGAAGACCCAAAGCTTCCCCCGCTGACGGGCGAGAACGTCGCCGCCCTCGTCGCCGGAACCGTCGATGACGGCGACGTCCGTGAAACCGAGGTGCCACAGGAGTCGCTCGATGCGCCTTGGGAACTGCAACGGTCCGGCGTCGAGGAGGGGGCCCGGGTCGAGGAAGTTGTACATGGCGCTCCGGTTCTTAGCTGTCGTCCGCGAGGTCGCGTGTGATCAGGCGGCAGCTGACCCTGATACGGGCCAGCTCCTCCGGAGTGATCTTCGGACGATGCTGCGCGAGCAGTGCCAGGTCGCTCAGAGGATTCATCAACCGTTCCACCACCAAGTCCCGAGCGTCCGACGCCGACAAGGCGGTGTAGGAGCGGCGGAACACCTTCCCATCCATGAAGAGAGCGGGAGACTCGTTGATCACACGTAGCACCGCACTGGCCGGCGCGAAGCGGATGAAGTCGCCGTTGTTGACCGCTTCGTTCCAATCCAGGCCGGGGTCTGCCTCCAGGGCGAAACGCTCTTCGGCGGCCTCACGTTCGTCTGCCCGAAGCTGTAGCCAGTGCACGGCGGGGGTCTCCGCGATCACCGGCACCATGAGCGTGCGAATCCTCTCCAGCAGCCGCTCCGCCTCGTCCGCCATCGCGGTCGGGGTAAGCCTCGGGCTGGAGGAACGCTCCTTGAAGAGGAGGAGAAGCTGAGCCAGCGGCGCGGAGGGGCCGCCTCTCTTGACCCTCATGTACTCAGCGGCCTCCAAGAGTGCGACGTCGCGCATATCCGCCCCGTGCTCGCGGTACAGCTGGTGATCGGAGTCGACAAAGACCTCCAGCAACGGGGCGCGCAACATGACAGAGAAGGCCGGGGTCTCCTGATCCTTGGCGTTGGAGAGGCGCTGTTCGCGCACTGCCCAGACCTTCAGTTCGACCCGTCCCAGGTCGGGGATCATGTACTCGCCAGCGAGGTCGGGCAACTGGTCGGCGTGATCGCGATAGCGCTGCAGCCGCTTCTCGAAGGTCTCCACGGGCTCCGGATCTTCGGGAGCGGGAGCGGTCGCCGGGTCGGTGGTCTCACTGTCAATGCCCTCGCCCGTCGGCACAAGATCGAGACCGGGGAGGAGCGGGCTGGCGTCATCATCGGGCTCGGGCTCGGGCTCGGCTTGCGCCGGATTGTCATGACTATACGCAGCCTCGTACCAGATGTCGTCGGTCTGGTAGTCCGGGTGCCCGTCCCGGAACAGCTTCGCCCAGGTGATGGTCTTCTCGTGGATGGCGTCCTTGCCGTTGCCAGGCACCAGGTACTTCAAGCCCGCGTCTTGTCGACGGAAACCCGTGTACAGCAGGGCGAGCGGGCTTCGGTTCTCGGGAAGCTGACGCCTCTTGGCGATCTCGGGCCTCAAGGGGCTCTCGCCCCGAATGGCCCGCAGCACCTGGTGCCACTCCGCCGTTTCAAACTCGAAGGCCGTCTTCTGGTAGTTCGGAGTGACGTGGTCGCAATGGATCTCTCCAACGATGCGCCCAGTGGACGCCTTGGAGTCGATCGGATACTCCTTTTCCGGCTCCCCCAGGCCGTCCTCGTCCGTCCAGTAGAAGACGCGCTTGTCCTTGAGGAGAATCTTGCGGCCGTTACGCAGGAAGTCGATGCCGTAATCGCTGGAGTGCACGTAGCGCTGCACGCCGAGCCAGCCCCAGATTCGTCGTGGACGAACCTCAAGCCGCTCCTGATCACACTCGCGGCAGCGGTCCACGTCCAGGGGGTTCCAGTAGCCGCAGGCCATGCACGCCTTCTTGTCGGACAAGGGGACGTCTATCTTCTGCACGGCGCTGATCTCGACCCCGTGGCGGGTGACGGTGCGCTTCTCGTCCCAGAGGCACGGCTTGCGAGGAGGGAGCTTCCTGCCGTTGATGGTGAGCAGGAAGCCACGCTCGGTGAGCAGGTAGCTGTAGACGTCACTTAGCTTCTCGCGGATCACCTTCAGGGCGTTCGCGCGGCGAAGTGCCTCGAACTGCTCGCCCTTGAGATCACTGATGGTGACAGTGGTTCCGTGCTCGGAAGGGCTCCCCTTAGGCACCTGGCGGTACGGGGCCCGATACTCGGCGGACGCCTCGATCTCCGGCAGGTCAAGCGTGACCTCCGTCCAGAACGGATCCCCCGCCCGGCCAGTACGCACCGTGGTCTTACGCCCGAGTCGCGCGGTCGCGATGTTGAACCCCATACCGAACAGGCCCAGCGCGCCGTGACGGCCGTTGCCGGTCCAACCCGCGCTGATGGCGTTCCTGACCGCGTCGAGGCTCATTCCACGACCGTTGTCCTGGACGATCACCTCGGCGTTCGCGCGGGTGTCCTGCGCGGTCGGCAATGAGATGCTCACGGTCGGGCGACTGCCCACCTCTTCGGGGGACGACTGGAACTCGTCGAAAGCGTTGTCGACGAGTTCGGCGAGGCACTGCCAGGCCGCGAACTCGATGTCACCTAGCACACCGAGGATGCGGGGATGCGGCGTGACGTTGATGTACGTAGCCTCAGGCATGCGTCGCCTCCTGCCACTCCGACGAGAGCGCGTCACGCGTTGAGTAGTGCCGTGGACCAGTGAGGCCAGAGCCCCACAGCGCGGGCGCTTCGCCCCCCGAAAAGCCTCTTGTCAGCATGGTGCCACCCTACTGACCCGCACTGACAGCCCCACCAAAATCGCTTAGAGAGATCCCTTCCCAGACGGTTCAACTGCTGTCCAGCACGACCGGATTGGGCAGGAGCGTGCCACACTAGGTCCCATGATCCGAGAGCCTGCCGAGATCACCATTGATGAGGACGGCCGGGTCGAGCTGCCCATGGGCCTGCTCGCGGAGGCTGGCCTAGGATGCGGCAGCCGCGTGCTCGCTTACAGCGCGGGCGACGGTTGCATCATGCTGCGCCGCGCTGACGATGCGATCGCCGACCTTCTGGCGGACGGCACCTTGTGATTTGCCCCCTGGGCGAGCGGATTTCCTACTCCGTACCAGGGCGATGATCCGGTCAGCAACCGCTGCGGGGTCCTCGTGCTCCCACACGCGCACCGGGGTCCAACCCGCTTCCGTCAGGGCCCGATTCGTGTCAGCGTCCCGTGCTCGATTGCCGTCGATCTTGCGCTTCCAGAACTCCTCATTCGTCCCTGGCCACCGGCAGTGCTCCTCGCAGCCATGCCAGAAGCATCCGTCGACGAACACAGCCACTCTCGCGCCAGGGAACGCGACGTCCGCGGTCCGCCGCAGGCCGGGCAGAGGCCGATAGGAGACGCGGTAGCGGGCGCCTCGCTCGTACAAGAGCTTGCGCAGCGACTTCTCCGGTGTGGTGTCGCGTGACCGGTTCCCTTGCATGGAGGCGCGGACCGCTGGCGTCTCGGCCCACGACGATTCCGGCGGCTCTTCTTCTTCGATCAAGAGGCCGCGCTCCCTGGCCCGGCGCCAAGCCTCGGCGAGATTCTCGCGGCGCCGGTCGTGCTCGACCTCGCCCAGATAGATCGGACGACGTGTGGTCCCCTGGTCCGACCAACGCAGATAAGCCCGGATCCGCCTGGTCTTGGCCAGGACCTTGAGTTCCACCGAGGCTCGCGCCCGGCGCCCGTCGCCGAGGTCTACCCAGCGCTTGCCAGTGCCCCCAGCAGCGCGGTCCTGCTCGGCCGAAGCTTGCGCCCGGGTCCTGCCCGAGCGCCCCTTCCAAGCCCGGGCGGGTGGGGGCTTGTCCTTCCAACGGCTCTGTCCGCCCGCGTTCGTGGTGGTGGTCATGGTGCGTCCCCGGCCTTATCGAGAGCGCTGGCCACCGCCTTCGCGAAGACCTCACCCAACCGGACAGGCACCGCGTTGCCGAGCTGACGCATCTGCTCGCCTCGCGGCCCCTCTAGCACCCAGGTGTCAGGGAACGTCATTACGCGCGCCGTCTCGCGCACCGTCATGTACCGGTGACGATAGGCCCAACCTCCCGGGGCTGTGGAGTCACGGAAGCGATCATCGGTCAGCATGACCGACTCCCCACCCGGGACGCCGTGCACTCCAGCCTTGACGGTCTTCGCCGGCCGGTCCAGCTCGTTCGGCGTATGTCCCTTGTATATCCGCGCTCCAGGCCACCCAATGTGGTTCGTCACGCCACCGAGGTAACGCTCCTTGCGGTCCAAGTGCTCCCATGGGACCGGTGGGAGCGACGGCTCCCCGTCGAGGCCAGCGAGGGCGTCACGGAAGGTGAGCCAGGGAAGCAGCCCGTCCTCGATCGCAAGGGAAGCTTGCTTGGGGAGCCCAGCCATCACTCGGTCGCGCACATGGTCAGGGACGCTTGGATGCCGCTCCCAGTACTCACCGTCTCGCATCGACCGGATCAGCGCCGCCTGGGAGTGTGTCGGCCGCACGCTCCGCATGAACTCCTTCATGTCGACGCCGAGATCCCGGCGGAACGCCACGATGATCACGCGGTTCCTCACTTGAGGAACCCCATAGTCCGCCGCGTTCACGGTGGTCGCCAACACGTCGTACAGCTCGAAACCGCCTGAGGGGTCCACCGCGCGGCCGTCCTTCAGAGCGGCGTCGTACTCTCGTAGGAGCCGGTCGTGCTCTTGCCACGTGGTGTCTGGGCGACGCTCTAGATAGGGGAACGACAGCTCGTTAAGGATGTACTGGAAGTACGGCTCGAAGGACTTCCTGCGCAGACCGACAACGTTCTCGCAGATCACGGCCTTGGGTTGGATCTCCCGCACAGCACGAAACATCTCCGGGAACATGTTGCGCTTGTCCTCATCGCCCTTGGCGATGCCACCCAAGCTGAACGGCTGGCAGGGCGGCCCGCCAGCCAGAACGTCCACCTTGCCACTGAGGTAGCGCATATCCAGGGTCCGGATATCGCGCGAGAAGAGCGGCCAAGGGCTACCGGGCTCAGGAATCCACTCCTCGTCCCCACGCTCCTTGGCGCCGTTCGCTTCCAGAGTCTCGCAAGCCCGCTTAGCGACCTCGTTGAAGAGCAGCGGCCTGAAGCCCGCACGCTCGACGGCCATGGCCAGGCCGCCCCCGCCAGCGAATAGCTCCACTGCCGTGCGGTCACGGGATCGGTCTTCTTGCTGCTCAAGCATTGGAAAAGCATACCGCGGAGTAGGTGGGTTTGACTGGCGAATCTCGTAGATGTTCACCACAATTTCGCAGGCGTCAAGCGCAATCGCTCGGCCATCACCGAGGCGCTAGTCCTCGACAGTCGGCCGGTTGGAGGCCGTCCTCATTGGCCGAGGGCGCAAACCAGCCCATTGTCGCGGAGACCCCGTCCTGAAGCGCTACGGGGGTAACCGTCGGCAAGAGCGCTCGCAGGCGGCTGTTGTCAGCCTGGGAGTGCGGACATGCCGGTGCGAGCGGACGCATGCTCCTTGCGGACACGAAGGCCAGTCGATGTCTCGACCTCAGGATCACGTCCAGCAGGGATACACGGGTCCCATAACCAGTCAGGGTGGGCGGCACGGCGAGGTGGGCGCGTCCATGCCGCAGAACGCTTGATCCAAGATTCACCTCGTGCTGCGGGCGTGCGGATGGGTGTGGCGGACGCGGAGCTGTGGCGAGGTGGTGGTTCTAAGATGGGGAGCGCCTCGGCCGTACCGAGACTCGCTTGGCCGCCTGTCTTGGGCGGCCGAGTGCGTTTCGCGCTCCGCCTGGGTCGGCCGGAAACCCGTCGGATGGGGAAGCGCCCGCTTCGATACGATGGCGGCGGCTTGTAGGCCCATCCCGTCACCGTGCGTGACGCCAGTGTGTGATCCGAGTGATCGCATCGGCTGCAGCCTCCCGACTTGGGCCCGCCGTGGCACTGTCACCGGCGCCGTACGTATGAAATGGAGCATCCGAGGATGGCTCGACACCTGGTCACCAGCGCGCTGCCCTACATCAACGGGATCAAGCACCTGGGCAACATGGTCGGGTCGATGCTTCCGGCGGATGTGTTCTCCCGGTACCTCCGCCAGCGCGGTCACGACGTCCTCTACATCTGCGCCACCGACGAGCACGGCACGCCGGCCGAGCTGGCCGCCAAGGAGGCGGGGCTCTCCGTCGCCGAGTTCTGCGCGCAGGCCCACGACGCGCAGAAGGCCGTGTACGACGGCTTCGAGCTGGCCTTCGACTACTTCGGCCGGAGTTCCTCCCGGCAGACCCGCGAGATCACCCAGCACTTCGCGCGCAAGCTGCAGGAGAACGGCTTTATCGAGGAGCGCGCGATCCGGCAGGTGTACTCGCCGGTCGACGGCCGCTTCCTGCCGGACCGGTACGTGGAGGGCACCTGCCCGCACTGCGGCTACGACAAGGCCCGCGGTGACCAGTGTGAGAACTGCACGCGCGTCCTGGACCCGACCGACCTGATCGACCCGCGCTCCGCGATCAGCGGCTCCACGGAGCTGGAGGTCCGCGAGACCAAGCACCTGTTCCTGCTGCAGTCCAAGCTCCAGCACGAGGTCGAGGCGTGGATCGACGCGGTGAGCGAGAAGTGGCCGCACCTGTCCTCCTCTATCGCCCGGAAGTGGCTGACCGAGGGCCTGCACGACCGCGCGATCACCCGTGACCTGGATTGGGGCGTGCCCGTCCCCGCCGACACCTGGCCGGAGCTGGCCGCCGAGGGCAAGGTCTTCTACGTCTGGTTCGACGCGCCGATCGCGTACATCGGCGCGACGAAGGAGTGGGCGGACGCCGCCCCGGACGGCGAGGGGCGCGACTGGAAGTCGTGGTGGTACGAGGCCGACGACGTCACCTACACCGAGTTCATGGCGAAGGACAACGTCCCCTTCCACACGGTGATGTTCCCGGCCACCGAGCTGGGTGTCCGTGAGCCGTGGAAGAAGGTCGACTTCGTCAAGGGCTTCAACTGGCTGACGTACTACGGCGGCAAGTTCTCCACCTCCCAGAAGCGCGGCGTCTTCACGGACGCGGCCCTGGAGATCCTCCCCGCGGACTACTGGCGCTACTTCCTGATCGCCAACGCCCCCGAGTCGGACGACTCCTCCTTCACCTGGGAGCACTTCACCGCCACGGTCAACAAGGACCTGGCCGACACCCTCGGCAACTTCGTCAACCGCGTGCTGTCCTTCTCCCGCAAGCGGTTCGGCGACGACGTCCCGGCGGGCCGCGCCGCCGGCGAGGTGGAGGCGAAGCTGGGGGAGGAGATCGCGCGTCTGCTGGCCGAGTACGAGGAGCACATGGAGGCGCTCCAGTTCCGCAAGGCCGCCGCCGCTCTGCGCGCCCTGTGGTCCGCGGGCAACTCCTACCTGGAGGAGAAGGCTCCCTGGCTGGAGATCAAGACGGACCCGGACGGCGCGGCGCTGACCCTGCGTACCGCGATGAACCTGATCCACCTGTACGCGGTCGTCTCCGAGCCCTTCATCCCGGCCACGGCGGCCGCCATGCGGGGAGCCTTCGCGCTGGAGAGCGACACCGCGACCTGGGTTACCGCCGAGCAGGCCAAGGCCCTGGACGCCGTCCCGGCCGGCACCGCGTTCACCGTGCCGCCGGTGCTCTTCGCGAAGATCACGGAAGAGGACCTGGAGTCCTACCGTGAGCGCTTCGGCGGTGCCCCGGACGCCTGACCGTGTCTCCTGAAGCTGTCCCGTCCGTTCCTGCCGGATGATGTCCGACCGTGCCGCGTGATGCTGTTCTGCCTATCAGTGCCACCCGTTCCCATGGCCAGTCCGACCCGTGGTGGCTGCGGCAGTGCGGTCCGCTCTCACGCGGCTCAACGTCAGTACGGCGACCGGCATCCGACTAATTGCCCTATCGCCGGTTCTGGCGCCACGCCCTCACCACGTCGGTTCCGTCCTATCGGTACGGACCATTCGGCGGGCACTCTCGCACGAGGCTGACCGAGAGTCGACGTTGAGCAGCAAGGCTACGAAAGCCGACGGAGAGCGACGGTCAGGGCCTACTGCAGCTTCTGTCGCCACGCGTGTCGTGGCGCGGTCGTCGCGAGGGCGTCCAGCAGCCAAACCCGCTGGTCGCCGTCCAGCAGCGGCAGAACCGCCTCGAAGTCCACCTCGTCCCTCTCCCTGGTGTGCTTCGCCTTGTAGAAGAGCTGCACCTCAGGTGCGAGGTACGGGGTGCCATCCGCGGCGACGCGGCTGAGACGCGCGAGTGGCATCCGCACCCGCCGGTCGCGCCTCGATACCCATTCATCTCCGACGGCCTCGTCGAGCATGAGCTGCACAGACCATGGCGCGTCCGGCGTTCGGCGACACCAGATGTCATGAAGGGGCTCTTCGAGGACCTCGCCATACCGCCATACGCGGAGTTTCCCGGTACCTGGTGGGTCTGCGACGTGGAGATCCCAGCCTGAGAGGCTCTCCTGGACTTGTGCCTGATCGCGCCGCAGCACGAGAACGTCAAGGTCTCCATGCGTCCGCAGCTCACGCCCAACGGCAAGTTCGATCGCACGACCGCCTGCAACCCACCACGGGAAGTCGGCACCCTTGAACAGTTGTACCAGTTCGCTGGTTTGAGCGGGGCTCCACTCGCCAGGATCGTTGCTTGTCACGAAGTCATCCTGTCAGCAGAGCGACAAGCCGGCAGGCATCACCGTGAATGCCCGGGCCTCTGTCGCGATAGCGCCGCCCCCGAGCGCCCCCGTCAGATTGCCCCTTCAGACGTATCCTCCGAACGTGGCGAACTGCGAAGTGAACTGGGCGTACAACCTGGCAGGTGGGCTGCTGGCCGAGAGTCTGCCGCGTAGATGGGCGCACACGCAGGGGGTTGCCGCGTGTGCCAGACGGCTCGCGCCACTCATGCGGGAGGAGGCCGGGGTCCTGGAGGCGGCGGCGGTGCTCCATGACATCGGATACGCGCCGCCGCTCGTCGATACCGGCTTTCACCCTCTCGACGGTGCGCGCCATCTGCTGGAGGTCCGCAGCGCGCCCGAGCGCGTGGTGCGTCTGGTGGCGAACCACTCCTTCGCGCTGTTGGAGGCGGAGGAGCGTGGGCTCCGCATGGAGCTGGCTGAGGAGTTTCCGTTGCTGGATGATCCGCTGCTCGTGGACGCGCTGGTGTACTGCGACATGACCACGACACCTGACGGCGGGCGTACGACGTCGGAGGAGCGGGTGGGCGAGATCCTCGGCCGCTATGGCGAGGACAGTGTCGTGGGGCGGTTCATCCGCCGGGCCGCCCCCGCGATCCACAGCAGCGTGGAGCGCGTGAGGGCGGCCGCGGTTGAAGCAGACGTCGTGCTCTGAGAGGGCTATCCCAGATGCGGGTAGTCGCCGGCTAGGTAGTGGCCGAGCTGTTCGTGCATGCTCGGGTGGATGTCGAGCTCGCCGAAGTCCTCTGGGCGGACCCAGCGAACGCCGTCCGCCTCCTCGTTGACCGTGGGCTTCCCGCCGACCGGGCGGCCGATGTACACGGCCTCGTACTGCTGCCTAATCTCGCCGTCGGTGTACTCGATGATGTGCTCGGGGTTGGAGTAGACGCCGAGGAAGCCGGTGACCTCCGCGACGATGCCTGTCTCCTCCTCGCACTCGCGGACCGCGCATTGCGCGGGACTCTCTCCTATGTCCTGGGCGCCGCCGGGCAGGGCCCACTGGCCGGTGTCGCGCCGCCGTTGCAGCAGGATGGCGCCGTCATCGTTGACGACGAGCATGTTGCTCGCGGGGATCAAGGTGTTGGCCTTGGGGGCCTTGGGGTCGTGGTAATACTCAGTCCTGCCCACGGTGGTGCTGCTCCTGCCTGTCGGGCGCCCAGGGGCGCGCGGATGACCAGACGGCGTCAAAGCTCTCGCCATACCGCTCGAACCATTCAGCGTTGGTCGTGCGCCTGAGCTGGAGGAGCGGATTCGCGCTGGCCGGCTGGCCCCAGATGTGGGGGTTGATCAAGAGATGGTCGTCGTAGCGGAAGATCGAGTTGTAAAGCGTCGTGTCATGGAGGCGCACCTCACAGCCTGGATGGCCCACGAGATCGCGGTAGTAAGTGAGCGAGGCCCTGATCTTGGCAGCCAGAGCGTCGCCGATGCCTTCCTCGCGGCCACGGATCCGTACGGCGTCACCGTCCGGATCGCCGAAGCAGAGCCGCACGCGCACGCCGGCCTGCGCTCGTTCCTGGAGCATGCGTGCGATGTGCGGGTTCGTCTGGGCGAAGAAGGTGCCGGAGAACACCAAAACGTCTACCTGTTTCATCGCCCCTAACAGCAGGGACATCCAGACGTCGCGCGGCACGCTCGCCCTGTTCGGATAGGTGTCGACCAGTTCCGACTGGGTGGCGCCCAGCCGTGGTGTTCGCTGCCCCGCTTCCGGCCAGAGGTACGTCTCATCAACCCGGAGCAGGTTGGCGACGGTCCAGCGGTGTCGGCGGTGGGGCACACGGCCGGCTATCCATCGGCTGGCGGTCTTGGGATCGACCGCACAGGCTTCGGCCACCTCATCCACGGTCAGCCCGCGTTGCACGAGTGCGGAACGAAGTCGCTCATTCACTCAGGCAACCCAACCGGACAGAACGGCCAGGCCGCAAGGGCGTCGGGCGTTGTCGTGCGGTCATGGCCGGAATTGGCTGTCGGCTTACGCTGATCCTGTGCCACTCATCGTGCTCTGGGACATCGACCACACGCTCATCGAGAACTCCGGCGTGAGCAAGGAGATCTACGCGGCGGCCTTCTCTGCCGCCACTGGCCATGCCGCTGTCCGGCCGGCCCGTACGGAAGGCAGAACCGACCGTCTGATCCTCGCCGAGATGTTCCGGGACCATGATGTGAGTGCCCCGGCGTGGGAGAAAGTCCTTCAAGCGCTTACGGCGGCCGGCGCGGCGCGTGAGGCTGACCTGGCTCTACGGGGCCGTGCTCTTCCCGGTGCGCGCGAGGCCCTTGGCGCGGTCGCCGCCGAGCCTGGCATGGTTTCGTCGGTCCTCACCGGGAATATCTACGCCAACGCCCGGGTGAAGCTGCGGGCCTTCGGTCTGGACACGCTCCTCGACATGGAGTGCGGGGCCTACGGTGCGGACGCGACAGACCGCGCGGCCCTGGTCGAGGTCGCTCGCGACCGTGTCCGTACGGCTCACGGCTTTCCCAAGGACACGCCCGTCGTCCTGGTCGGCGACACCCCTCGTGACGTTCGTGCCGGCCTCGACTCCGATGCGCACGTCGTCGCGGTGGCCTCTGGCATTCACAGTGCTGACGAACTGCGTGAAGCCGGAGCCACTGCTGTGCTTCCTGACCTGGTGGACGTTCCGGCTCTGATGCGCCACCTCCGATCGCTGGCTCCCAGCGTCACGTAAAACGTCCCAGGACGTCCCGCAGAAGTCCCGGGACGAGGTTCGGCGTCCCGTCGGCCGACGGCAGTCTCGTTGCTGCCGTCGGCGGCGGGCTCCCCCTCGGGCCGCCGACGCGCTATCCGATCTCTCCTCCCTCCTGGATGGAGTAAGCGCATGACGGCTTTACTCGGCGGGCAGACCAGCGCGACCTCCACGCTCGGAGAGGTGGAGCGGCTCGCGGTGCGGTACCGCGTACCCGTCGAAGACGCGTTGCTCATCGCGATCAACCTCCATGGCATCGACTCGGAACTGCCGCGTCACCGGGCCCGCGTTCAGGTGAGGCTGGAGAACGCGCCGACGGTGCCGTGGCAGCTCATCGTTCCGCTGAACGCTGCCGGCTCCCCGTTCCGGCTCAAGGATGGGCAGCTGCTGCTGGGCGGAGTCTCCTTCGCCACCGTCGAGCGCGTCGACGCGGACGAGGCGGTGGGCGGGTATTTCCGAAACGGCGGCACCGCCGCGACGCTCAATCCGAACGCCCGCAGTCGGTGTGTGGGCTGTGCCTTCTGCCCCAACACCCTTGAGGCCGCGGCGGATCCGCGGCTCTCCGAGGAGAGAGACCTTCGCGAGCTGCTGGCGGCGCTGCTGGAACAGCACCCGCGGCACGATCTGACGGAGCTCCGCGAGGTGACCGTATCGACCGGTTGCTTCGAGCGGGAACCTGCGGCGGTCGACCACGTGCGCGCGCTGCGGACCGTTCTGGCCGAGTACGGCATCGAGGCGCGCATCGGCTTCCTGACCTCCGTACTTCGGTCCCAGGAGGCTTTCGACGTTCTCGCCGCGGAGGCCACACCCTTCGTCCTGCGGCTGACTGTGGAGTGCTTCACCCGCCGGGACCTGTTGCTGAAGGCCAGCAAGGCCAACCTGGCCACACCGCAGATGCCGGAAGTGCTCAAGCGTGCCCTGGCTGCCGGCCACGGCACGTCGTTCACCTACATAGTGGGGCTGGACGACATCGACGCACTCCGCACAGGCGTCGGCGTGCTCAACCCGTACGTCACCGAGTTCCCCAACTTCCAGGTCTACCAGGCGCACAACTCCGTCATGGCCGGCCTGCGAACCCCCGGCGCACGCGACCTGGAGTACTACTTGCGTGCCCGTGTGGTGATCGAGGAGATCACCGGGCCGTCCGGGCTTCGCCCGGCGGCATGGGAGTGCTACCGCCCCCTGTGGTACTTCACCTTCGCCGGCGAAGCCTTGGTCCCGGCGTGATCTCCGATACCGCCACTCTGGCTGACGCCTTGTGGAGGGCCACCTGCTACGCGTCGGTGTGCCAGCTCCATCTGCGGGACAACGTGCTGCTGAATCGGCCGCTGACCACCCAGCACGTGAAGGAGCGCCCGTCCGGTCACTGGGGAACCGTGCCCGGCACCGCGTGGGCCCTGTCGCACCTTGCCCTGACTGCAGGGCTCCTCGATCACAGGGTTGAGCTGGTGCCGCTCCTCGGCGCCGGACATGCCGGCGTCGTCCAGCTCGCTGCTGCCTGGGTGACAGGCGAGCTCGGCAAGCTCCGGCCGCAGTTCAGCCCGGACGCCGAGGGCCTCCGACGGCTGGCCCAGGCGTTTCCCGACGTGGACGGAATGGGCGCCGAGGTCACTCCCGCGCTTCCCGCCGGAGCGTTCCTCGGTGGCCGCCTCGGCGGTTGCCTTCCCTTTGCACAAGGAGCCGCCCTCGACTCGCCGGGCAAGATCGCCGTGCCCGTCATCGGGGACGGCGAGTGCGAGACCCCCACGACCGCGGCGAGCTGGCTGGCGCAGAGGCTCCTTCCTGGCAGTTTCGTCCTGCCCCTGGTGCACCTGAACGGTTTTCGCATGGGCGGGCGGTCCCTTCTCAGCGCGATGGACGACGACGCGCTTCGGTCGTACTTCGGCGGCCTGGGGTGGGAAGCAAGGGTGGTGCACGTCACGACCGGCTCCCAGTCGGACCACGTCGCTTTCCAGACAGCGCTGTGGGATGCGCTGGAGTCGACGCTCGACGATCGCCCCACAGCCCTGGTCATGCGCTGCGTGAAGGGATGGAGCGCACCTGTGTCCCTCGGCGGCCGTGATCTCCTGGGCACCTCCGACCTGCACAAGACGCCCCTGGTCAGCCCGCGCAGCGAGCCGGAACAGCTGATGCGGCTGGCTCACTGGCTGGCGTCCTACCAGCCGGCAAACCTCTTCGGCGAGGACGGGCGGGCGAAAGGCAAGCTTGCGGGCGCCGTCGCTGAGGCCCGCTGGTGCTCTTTCGAACCGGCCGAACCGCCTCGGGTAGGGAGCCCCACCATGGCGCCCAGCACTCGTGCCACCACGTTCACCGACGCCGTCACCGGCGTCGTTCGGAGACACGCAGCACGCGGAGACTTCTTGCTCCTCAGCCCGGACGAACTGGCCTCCAACCGGCTCGCCGAACTCGCCGACGAGCACTGGGCGCACGAACTGCTGGCAGAGGAAGTCCTGCTGGAGTGGCTGGCTGGATGGACGGCGAGCGGACGTCGAGGCGCGCTGGTCTCGTACGAGGCATTCGCCCCGCTGCTCACCAGCGGCCTGGTGGGACACATCAAGCAGCGGCGGCTCGATGGCGCGAGGGAGCTGCCCAGCCTCAACCTGCTGCTCACCTCATACGGCTGGCACAACGTCCACACCCATGGTGATCCCTCCCTCGCCACAGCACTCCTGGCTCTACGCGCTCCCGCCGTCCGCGTGCTGACTCCGGCTGATCCGACGAGAACGGCTGCCGCCCTGGACGAAGCCTTCGACTCCCTCGAAGGCGTCAACCTCATCGTCGCCGGCAAGCACAGCCGTACCGCTCATCCTGTCGGAACGATCGCCGAGGAACACAGACGGGGCCTGGCCGTGTGGCCGCATCTCAGCGACGAGGGCGAGCCGGACCTGACCATCGTCGCAGCCGGGGATATACCGGCCGCTGTTGCCGCCGACGCGGTGGACTACGTCCGAGCCCGCCACCGATGCCGCGTCCGGGTGGTGAACCTGCTCGACCTCACGGTCCTCGGCGATCCCGAGCTGTGGCCACGAGGACTGAGCGACCAGGACGTCGACCTCTACCTGGGCAGCCACGCCCCGGTCCTTGTCCTCACTCTCGGACACCCGGCCGCCGTCTGGGGACTGCTGTCCGGACGGCTACGCCGCCCTGTTGATGTCATCGGCTGGCAGGAACCGGCTGGGCCCATGCCACAGCGGCAGCTTGCCCGCTCGCTGGGGATGGACCGTGCGGGGGTGGCGCATGCCGCCGGCCTCCTCATGGCCTCACGCGAGGTGGTCCGATGAACCCGTGGGTCGTGGAGAACGTGGAGGTCCTGGACGCAGAGCTGCCTGCGGGTCCCGGAGATGACACGTGCTTCGTGGTCGTCCAAGGCGCTGGAGGGTCCGGTTGGTACGGTCCGGTCGGCGAGCGGATCGGGCGCTACGTGAGGGACACGCTGGCGGCCGACGTGAAGGGAGCCCGGGTCACGGATCACACCGGGCTGCTGGACCGGCTGCGCGCGGTGGCTCGCACGGCACCGTCGGACGTCGCCTCGTGGGCGGTCGGCACGATCGACTGCGCGGCCTGGGACCTGCACGGTCGGCTTACCTCGCGTTCCGTGGCTGACCTCCTGGCTACGGCGGAGCCCCGTTCGACCGTGCTGGCTTACGCGTCGTGGCTCTCCCAGAACCTCACCAGTGTCGACAACTTGGATGTGCTGCGTGACGTAGCCTCGGGTGGCTGGAGGTTCACCAAGTGGGGGCTCCGCCGCGATCCGGCCGAGTCACCGGGGCAGGCAGCCACGAGCATGGCACGGGCGGTTGAGCGCTGCTCCCAAGCTGTCGGCTCACCGCTGGCCGTTGACGCGGTCGGCACATGGACTCCATCGGTGTCCATGGCCTTCGCACAGAGCTGCGATCCGTCGTGCTTGCTCTGGCTTGAGGACCCGCTGCCGCAGCACGACCTGGACATGTACGAGCTCCTCGCGGCAACACGGGTGCCGCTGGCCGTCGGGGAGCGCGCGCATTGCGACGAAGACCCAACGGGGCTCATCCAGTACGTCAGGCCGAGTGCTCTGACTCTGGACGTTGTCGGCTGCGGCGGTCTGACCCGGGCGACGCAGATCCTCACCGTCGCCCGCTCCCAAGACGTCCCCATATACCCGCACGGGCGCTCACTTCTGCCTGGCCTCCACCTCGCGGCCGCTTTCCCCGACGCCGTACCAGCCGTCGAGTACCGACTCCAGTGGGAGCCCGGACGCCAACGCCTCTACGACGAACCCCTTCGGCCCCAGGACGGACACATCCGCCTGCCGGACTCCCCAGGTCTTGGCACGACCCCGAGGAGCACCACATGCCCGGCACAACGATGACCGTTCGCGTCGACGGCACGGTCAGCCACAGCGCGGACGGCCCGCTGCTGGTGCTGTCCCAGCGGCTCGACGGGCATGACACCTTCCTGTCCGGGAGCCTCGACATCGGAGGGAGCGCGCTCCCGGTGCGCATCCTGACCCTGGACGACGTCACCGTGCTGCGCCCAGCGGGCAGCCTCCCCGCGCTGGCGGAAGGTACGCGGTGGCAGGGGACACTCCACCTGCCGCATGGGATGCGCCCGCGCAGTGTTCCCCCGGACCTCCGCGAGGCCGCCACTCAGGAGGGGAGATCCCTGGACACGCTCGACGAAGCGGAGCTGCGCTACGTCCTCACCTTCCTCTCCGAGGCCACGACCACCACCATCCGGCAGGCCCGGATCCGGGCCATCGTCTCCGCCCTTCCGATCACCATGAGGAGCCCCCAGTGACCCCGGCGCAACCCACACTCCTGGTCACCGTCGATGTCGGTGGAACCCTCGGAACGGCCGACGGGCCTGGCCTGACCATGAGGCTGGCCGACGCGTCCCCGCTACCGGCGGCGCGCGCACGCGAGATCATGCGGGCCGGCCTCCATACGCGTCCATCCCTCACGGAATCCGTGGTGACCGAGGTATGCGAGGCCCTGCAGGTCCCGCCGGAAGCCTTCCCCCGCGATCTTCCGCCCGCCCCGTTCAGGCTCTTCCCGCGCACGATGGAGGCACTGGAGCGGATCAGCACCGTGGCGACCGTGGTCACGCTGTCGAACGTGACCTGCGTGGACGCGGACACCGACGGGCTGCGCGCCCTCCTCTCGCCGTGGGTCAGCGACTTCTTCCCCTCCTGCCGCATCGGCCACACCAAGCCCGACCCACGCGCCTTCCACACCGTGGCCGAGCACTTCGGTACCGCCCCTGGTGGCCTGATCCATGTCGGCGACGACTGGGCCTGCGACATCGTGGGTGCCATTGAAGCCGGTGCCAGGGCCGTGTGGATATCACGCGGACGGAAGGTTCCCGACGAATCCCTGGTCGTTGACCACGGTGTGCTCGTCGCCCACGACCTGGCGGCGGCCGCCACGCACATCCAGCACCTCGCAGCACGGAGCGACACATGAGCCTCTTCACCGGAACCGCCACCTACTACCGCCAGTTCCGTCCCGGCATCCCACAGGACGTCGCCGCAGTCCTCGACCGCGCCACCCCGGTACGCACGGATGGCCCGCGACGGCTCCTGGACGTCGGCACGGGCACCGGGCTCGTCGTCGAGGCGCTGCTGGACAGGTTCGACGACATCATTGCCGCCGACAACGACGCCGACATGCTGGCCACCGCGGAGTCGGCACTCCGTCCGAAGCTGCCCGAGGGCTCCCGCCTCACGCTCGTGGAGAGCACCGCCGAGGACTTCGTCCCGCCCGCCGGCTGGAAGGCCGACCTCGTGACGATCTGCCGCGCGTTCCACTGGCTCGACCAGGCTGCCGTACTGCGCCTCTTGGACAGCCAGGTCGCCCCGGACGGCGTGGTCGCGATCTTTGGCGACAACAGCTTCTGGGCCGCCGGCAGTCCTTGGAAGGAGGCGATCCGCGACGTGATCAAGACGTTCCTCGGCGAGGAACGCCGCGCGGGCTCCGGCACCTTCCAGCACCACAACCGCCCGTACAGCGAGATCATGGAAGAGTCGCCCTTCAACCAGGTTGAAGAGGTCCGCGTACCCGTCCAGCGCACCTGGACCACTGGGAGCATCCTCGGCTACCTCTACTCCACCTCCTTCGCAGCACCCCACCTCTTCGGTGACCGGCTGGAGGAGTTCGAGACCGCGGTGAAGAACCGGCTCGCCGAGTTCAGCGACAACGACACCTTCCTCGAGGACAACGAATTCCTCATCCGCATCGGGCGGCGGAGTAAGACGTGACGGCGGACGACGGCGACGGACGGTCGTACGGGAAGCTGACAGCACCCCGTGTCGCGGCCGAGCTGAGCGAGTGGTCCACCCTCTGTCTGCCGGTAGGGTCGCTCGAACAGCACGGCACTCATCTGCCGCTCGACACCGATACCGTCATCGCCGAGCGCTTCGCGCTTCGCCTGGCCGCACACGTCTCGGATCGGCACGACCTCTGGGTCGTGCCGCCCGTTCCCTATGGCCTCTCCCCGGAGCACGCCTGGGCGCCAGGCACCGTGACCTTGGACATCCCGCTGTACGCCAGCCTCATCACGGCGCTCGTCGGTGAGTACCGCCGCGCTACACCTGTGCGGACTGTGCTCCTCGTCAACGGTCACGGCGGCAATCGGGGCGTTGTTGAGGGCGTGGTGCACCAGCTCCGGCACACCCACGACGTGGCCATCTGCGCGCTTCACCCGAGCACCCTCGCCGCCGGCCAGGTCACGGTCGACAGCGAACTGCCCGAGGTCCATGCGGGCATCCGCGAGACCTCCCTCATGCTCGCCCTCGCCCCCGAGCATGTACGGCTGGACCTCCTCCCTGCCGGGGCGCGCCCGGATCCCGGCCAGCGGGAGGCGATCCAACGCCTCGTACTCGATCGAGGTGCCACGTGGCCCTGGACCTCCGACGACCCCGCGCTCTCCACGCATGGGGTCATCGGAGGCGACCCACGCAAGGCCAGCGTCGAACTCGGCGAGGAGCTCATCGCCGCCGCCCTGAGTGCCGGCGCGGACATCCTCGACCGGCTTGTCCCGCCTGGCGCAAACGGACCTATCACCTTACGGAGGACCCCATGCCCCTCACAGATGATGAGAAGGCCGCATTCAAACGGGACGGTGTCCTCATACGCCGAGGACTGGTCGCCCCGAACCTGACCAGGCGCGCCATCTCCCTCATCGACACCTGGTACCGCGAATGCCTCGACCCCGAGGGCATCCCCGCGTACTCGCAGCGCACCTTCGCCCCGGAACTGGGCAACCACCCCGACGTCCTCGCGCTCTACTCGAAAACCGAAGCCGCGACGCTCGCCTGTGACCTTCTCGGTGAGACCTCTCCTGTCTCCACCACCCAGATCCAGATCCGCGTCCCTGAATCCGAACTCCCTGGTGCGCAGCCGGAAAAGGCGATGCACGTCGACGGAGTCTCCTGCCCCCACCTCGACCCGCAGGAACTGCGCACATTTTCCCTACTCATCGGCGTCGTCCTGTCCGACATCAACGACCCCCAAGGCGGCGCGCTGCGCTACCTGCCCGGCGGACACCGCACGATGGCCCAGTGGTTCAGCGATCAGTGGTCGCTCGGGATAACGGAACAGGTCCCCCCGGAGATCGACCGCCAGGACGGTGTCTCCTTCCTCGGCGCACCCGGGGACGTACTCCTGATGCATCACCTCGTCCCCCACACCGTCGGGCGGAACTTCGCGCCGTTCCCCAGGGTGATGGCGTACTTCCGGGTCTCCCACCCGGAACACTCCCGCCGCCGGCTCGAAGCCCTCCGCGACCCCTGGCTCGACTACCCGCCCCTCCTGTCCGTTCCCTCCTATCCGGCCAGCCAGGAGTAGACCCATGCAGATCGTCACCCCTCAGGACATCGACCTCGCCGCCCGAGCGATCGAGTCCGGAGAACTCGTCATCGTCCCGACAAGCCGCTGGTACATGATCTGCGCCGACGCCAGCAACGCTCAGGCATGCGACAGCATCTTCAAAGGCAAACGCCGCCCCGGTGCCAAGTCCCTCGCCTACGTCGCCCCTTCTCTGGCCTCGTGCCAAGAGCACTTCAAACTCGGTGCCGAGGCCGAACGGCTCGCCACCATGTTCTGGCCGGGCGACCTCGCTTTGCTCCTACCGTGGCGGAGCCCGGAGGATGCCGCTCGGCACACGGGGGTCGGCTCACCAGCGCTCACCACGGTGGCTCCCGGCGTCCTCGGAGCGCTGGCGTCAGAGGCTAAGGTGCCCGTCGCCGCAACCACAGCCAACATCTCTGGCGACGCCGGCCCGGCCGACCTGGGGCCGGCCGTGACCATCGAAGAGGTCCACGATTTCCTCGCGGCCTCGGGCCTGACGCCCTCCGTCATCGTTGATGGCGGTGTGTGCCCCGCCGCCAATCACATGACCATCGTGGACTGCTTCACGCCCGAGGCGAAGCTCGTACGTACCGGTCTCGTCCACCAACGAGCCGTCTCGGCGGCTCTCGGTCGAGAGATCAAACGTGCCTGATGTCTCTGTGGCTCCACGGCAAAAGCCATCTTTGTTAGCCGACTCGGCTATCCGCTTGCATGCAGCGGCGCCTGGCAGCCGAGCCACCATTCTGCGCAGGTTGTTCGCGCTCCAGCCGAAGCTCGGGAGCGTAGCCGAGTCCGGGGCGTTCACTCTGGCGGTCGCGTGATGGGACGACACGCCCTGCGAGCGACTCCGCTTCCTGACCCCGATGTCGTCTTCCGGCCCACCCGCCGCGACATCGACCCCACTACCAGGGAGCCCACGGAGTACGGGCTGTGGGACCGCCATGAATGGCAGACGCGCGGGCAGTGCTGGCTGTGGTGTGGACGCGACGACGTCGAGGTGACGTGGGTCGGGCCCGTCCGGTCGAGCGGTATGCACGCGGCGCTCTACGCCTGCCGGGCGTGTCTGTACGAGCTCGACCAGCGCGTTCTGGAGACCAACATGCGCCAAGACACGGGCGCCCTGCCGATGAATCGCTGACCTGCTCGGTCGTCGGTGTAGGACCGCGGCTCATCGCGCCCCAATGACCGCCGCTCCACGGCAATCTACCTTCTCCCACGGCCGTGGAGCGGCCATCGACCTCCCGCCGGAGCCCTGGCGGGAGAACCGAAAAGGAAGGAGCACGAGGTGGCAGAGCCCACGACACCGCCTCCCGCCCGGAGTGACCTCCTGGTGGCGGTGGAAGAGCTGACCGCCGTCCACGACCGGTACGACAGCCTCCGGTCGGACAACGCCGGCAGCTCCGGCGATTCGCCGTGGCCGGGTGGCGACGGCAACCTGCACGACAGCGAGTAGGCCCCAAGCGGTGGGGGCCGGTGCGGTCGGCCGTGTCGGCGGTTTCGGCCCCCAACCGTGTCCGAATCACGTGGTCGAACCCATGGAGGACGCAGCGATGGAACATCGGTTGATCGGCGCCATCGAGACGGCGCTCGGATGGAGCGGGGCAGAGGAGCTGGGCAAGGGCTTTGTGCGCGGGAGCATGGACGACCCCGCACTCGTCTCCCGCATCATGACTCCGAACCGTCTGCTCGACATCGCGATGCGCCGGAGCCTGAACCGCCCGCAGTTCCGGTGCTTCCAAAAGGGCGAGGAGGTCCACCCGGCCATCTACTACACCGACAGCGTCAGCCCCCGGGGCCAGAGCATCCCCATGGTCAACATGCGCAGCCTGGGCAGGCTCCTGCAAGAGGGCGCAACGGTGATCATGGATCAGGCCAACGTCTTCGATCCGACGATGGAGGTCGCCTGCCGGGCCTTGCAGTGGTGGTCCCGCGAGCGAGTCCAGGTCAACGCGTACCTGACGACGAATGACGCCGCCGGCTTCCCCCTGCACTGGGACGACCACGATGTCGTGATCGTCCAGCTCGCGGGTGAGAAGGAGTGGGAGGTGCGCGCGGCCTCCCGCAAGGTCCCGATGTACCGGGACTCCGACCCCAACAACACTCCGAGCGACGAAATCATCTGGTCCGGCGTCATGCGGACCGGCGACGTCATGCACATCCCTCGCGGCCACTGGCACCAGGCGACACGGACCGGTAGCGGCTCCGGCAAGAGCCTTCATGTGACGTTCGGCATCACCAAGCGCACGGGAGCGAGCTGGCTCGCCTGGCTAGGCGACTGGTGCCGCGAGCGGGAGATCTTCCGGCACGACCTCGACCGCTGGCACGGAACCGGCGGCGAAGACCTGACCGCGGCCGCCGTCCAGCTCGTCGGGGAACGCTCCCCGGCCGACTTCCTGGCCGCGTACGAGCAGGAGACGACGCTGCCTCGGCACGTGCCGTTCCTCGACATACTCGGGCCGCTCGACGCCGTGGTGTGCACCACCCATTTCCCTCCCCGGATACAGGAACGCGGGGACGAGACCGTCGACCTCGTGGCCTCGGGGAAGAAGCTCACCCTGGCAGCTAAGGCCCTGCCCTCCCTCAGGCTGTTGCTGAGTGGCGGGCCGGTTGTGTTGGAGTCGGCAGCCGCCGTGGTCGGGGCCGACGTGACTGACGTCGCCGAGATCCTGGTGAAGGAGGAGCTGTGCGCGGTGCTGACCCCCGAGTTGTCCTCGGGTTACACCGATCTCGTCACGAACGCCGTCTCCTGACCGGGGCGCTGGACCTCGGTGTCACCGCGCTCGACACCAGCACCAACTACCTCGGCTTCCGCTCACATCAGACTCTGGGGCGGACGGCCGGTGACCTGCTGCCGGAGTTCACGATCTCCACGAAGGTCGGCTATTTCGCGGGGCCGGGGGGAGTGGAGCACTCCCTGGATCCCATACGACTGCACGCTGCTGTGGAACAGGCGGCCGAGGATCTCGGACGGGAGCCGGACGTAGTGTTCCTGCACAACCCGGAACACTCGGTCCGCGAAGCCGCCCCTCACCACCAGGAAGTGCTGGCACAGGCATTTGCCGCCCTCGACGACGCGACGGCAAAGGGGCTGTGCGCCGCCTGGGGCGTCGCGTCCTGGGACCCGTCACCGCTGCTCAGCTTGATCCACACAACTGTGGCGAAGCCGGCGGTCCTCATGGTCCGCGCCGGCTTGCTCGTCGGAGCGGGAACGCTGGATGCCGCCGATACCCTCACCAAGGCGTGGGGTCTCGACGGCGGCCACGTGTGGGGGATGAGCCCTTTCGGAGGCAGCACCAGCGCCCCAGTGTGGGCCCGGATCGACCCCCGCGTCTTCCTCCGTGACAGCAGTCGACTCACCCGTGTGCAGTCGGCATTTAGAGCCGCCTACCACCTTCCGCAGGTCGGTTCCGTCGTCGTAGGCACCGATGAGCCCGCCCATCTGAGCGAACTCGTCGGCGCCCTGGCGGCCGAGGTCGAGGAACGGACCATCCAGGAATACCGGAGGCTCCTTCGGAACCGCTCGCGCGGTCAGCCAACCTGAAGCTCCTTGCTGATCTCCTCAGCCATGCGCCGGGCAGGTTCCAGCCGAGGGTCCTCCGGGTGCGCGTGCGGCCCGAGGATCTTCGAGCACACGAACAACGTCATCAGCTTGCCGTCCCGGCTCTCGAAGTCCGCCCGGCGCTCACGCCGCACACGATCGGCCAGGGCCGGGACAGCAAGGGAACTCGCCCACAGAGAGGCCGAATCCAGCCCCAGCGGTGCCCTCCCCCAGTCCTCCCAGTCGAAGAGGCTGAATGCCGGCGCGGTCACGTTCGCCCAGTTCAAATCCGCGTGGGCCGGTACCCACCGCTCCACTGTCGTATCGAAGTCGGCTGGGAAGACTCTGCGGATGGACTCGGTGACGAGGGCCTGGGTGATGGTGACGGTGTCCGGCGTGGCGACCCGCGCAGTGTCCTGCGCCGCCAGAGCATCCAGCGAGGCGTTCAACGCCTCCCACCAGTCATCCGGCAGCTCCGGGGCTTCACCCACGATGGCGCTTCCGACGGGAGCCCCCGGCAGGAGCTCGGTTTCATCGGCCCGCCACATCACAGGCTCATCCGGGTCCCGCCAGACCACACATCCGAGCCATTCGGGCTGGGCGATGCCTTCCAGCCGCGCGGCACTTTCAGTGCCGTTCCACCCCTGCTCGGGAATTTTATCGAGCAAGCGCCGCTCAATCCGCACCCAGGTATCGCGGTCTGTTCTGGCCCCCACGGATCGGCGCTTGCGCACCGCTGTGTCTTGGACCAAGCGCACTTGGAAAGATCGCTCGATGCGATCAAGAACCTCGTCAACCGGCTGCACCCGTAGATCCACAGCCTGACCCGTGGAGACCGAGAGCGTCATGCAGCGACCGTAGCAGCGGCTGGGTGGGTGTAGGAACTCGCGGACCGTGGCATAAGACGGCGCGCTGACCAGCAGGATTTTGCTCTGTCTCATGGCGTGGCCAGACACTCTTGTCTCAGGGCGGGCTGCATTTCCTCACTCCCCTTCGGCGGCCACGGCCCTGTTCTCGTATAGCAACGACGTACGGACATGTAGCGCTGCGTGACTTCCGCGGCCTCGTTTCCCCTGGCTGGGCGCCTCGCTGAACTGAACGCGTGATTTCGGTCGTGGTGGACGAGCGCGGTGCGGCAGGACTGGGAGCCGGAGGACCTGATCGAAGTCTGGACGCTGCTCGAAGAGCCGGCCGGGCAGGACAGGGTCCCAGGAGGTGTCCACGCCCTCCATCTGCTCCGGTCCGCCTTGGTCCACGTGAACGCGCTGCTGATCAGCAGGTCCTCGCCGATCCGAAGTGGGCCGACGCCTTACCGAGGCTGACCGGTGGGCGCTGTCCCCTCTGTTCTGGACGCACGTGAACCCTTATCTGGACACTTGGCAGCTGTCGATGATGCGGGCGAGGACGCTGAGGGTAGCCAGCTGTTCCAGTGCCTCCTGCTCCGTCCACTCGCCGGTTTCATGTGCGGCTGGGTTTCTGATTGCGAAGAAGACCCCGAGCCCGAGTTGCAGGGCGCCCCGCTGCCGACTCTGGACGGTGGGGCTCGTCGGATCGCCCGGGATGCGGAGTCTGGGCTTGCCCGGCTCGGGGGCCTTGTCGCTGAATGCCTCCTGAACGAGCTTGTCGTCGGCAATATCACTGCGGCCGAGTTTGTTCTGCATGTGGGCGTTGATGGAGCTGGCGGCAGTATGGACGGCAGCTCGGAAGTGCTGAGACTCCCAGAATGGGCGGGCAGCGTCCCATACCCATGAGTGGAACTGGTCTGCAGCGATGCTGGGCGCATCAGGCGCCAGCCGAACAGCCCACTCATCCATGTCGGCGAGGATGCCGAGCCCTCGTAGCACCTGGTTGCGCGATGTCGCGACGCCGGCCATCACGTCGATGTTGACGGTTTTTGCGAGCTGAGGATCAAGCCTGTGCAGGATCTGCTTGACCGTGGGTTCTGACTGATGCAGCTGTGCTCGCAGATCCTTGTCTCCGAGCACGTCGCCGGGTCTCTTGCTGTCCTGATAGCGCACGGCCAGGCTGGCAAAGTTTTCGAGCTGCTGGCGCATCCAGTCACGATCCATTCCCGCAGGGTAGGGCGGAGAGGGTGGCCGCCGAGGGAAGTTGAGAGTCAGGCTCGCCGAGGTCGACGAGGAGGTTGTGGAGTCGGTCGGCGATGGCGTGGATCGCGACGTCCGATCGTCCGCGCTCGGCAACCGCCTATCAACACCCGAACGAGTGAGGGCGCCCAGCTGCACGTATCAGCGCCACGCCATATGTGGTCCCGGAATGCGATTGCCGCTGAGAATGTGGCGCGCTTATTGAGAACCCACAGTGGGGGCCCGCCGCCCAGTTCGCCGGGGGCAGACAGCGAACAACCACGAATGACTGGCCAACGCACGCGAGGGCATGTCAACGTAGACCACCTTCTTGCAAACCACCAGGTCAAAGAGATGATCGCCTGTGACTCCGGAACCCCCGAGTCCCGGATTCTCCACCACCATCGAGGCCCTGCGGTTGCGTGAGTGGCACCTCGGTCCGGGGCAGCCCACGCTCGTAATGGATCAATTCCGCGCCGACGACTTCAACCTGGTCGTCGACGACCACGCGGACGTACACGTCAACTCGAAGTGCGGCTCCTTCTATCTCGGATGGTTCCCGTCCGGCCGCCCGGGCACCGACGGCGAGGGATGGAAGATCGCCGTTACTGGTACGGCCAAGGTACGCGGCTACCAGATGTCCTTCGACACCGAGACGCCGGCCGATATTGTCGCCGCCGCAGTCGCTCGCGTGCTGGAGACCTCTCAGCAGGTGTGACAGCAGAGGCCCGCCCGTGGAGCCCCTCGGGCGGCCCTTTGCCCGTCTCACGAGGCGGGGATATGAACACGAAGCTCGTCATCGGACATCCGAGGCCGCCGCAGAACCGGCCCGGCACTCATGCCCAGCGCCAGGTACCACTGGCGGCAATGAGACCCCCAAGCCCTTGGAGGCGCCCCTGCATCCCAACTTCCCGGCCGACTCACCCACCCCGGCCAGCGTCCCGTCCGCGTACTGGGTCGGTCCCCGTCACCTGGCTGGTGACGACGGATGTCTGTACGACGCCGTCGCTGACACCCTCGCTGGCCTGGGCTGGACGGGCCTGACGATCGTCCGTGGCCGCCAGGAGCCGGACGAGGCTCCGGAGGCCCGCCAGGTCCTGCGCAGCACCGTCCTTCACATCAGTTCGGACTCGCTGCGGTGGGCGCAGTGGGTCTTGCCGGACGAGCCGTTCCATCTGGGGAATCTGCCGATCGCCTGGCAGGTCTCCGCCCGTACGGACACGAGCAGTCCGCTCGCGGAGTGGTCCGCCTACTTCACCCCCGATGTCCCGGCCGAGCTCCTCACGGACTTCCTCCTCGCGCTCGATGAGTGCAACCACCCCACCACCGCGTTGACCGGGCCCGAGGCGGTCCTCGACGCGGTCACCGCGCAGGGCTGGCTCCGCGACGTCGAGGAGCCCCATTCGACGGCGATGCATCCCACCTTTACCTCGCGTCTCAGCCTCGGTGAGGTGCCGCCCCTCATCCAGGACGCCGACCCCCGCGTCCTGACCACAGAGTCGGATGAGGCAGGGCCGTTCGGATGGCAGGCGTGGGCGGAGCCCGCGATGGGCGCACCGTTTCTGTGGGCTGCGTCGTTCGGTGCCAGTGTGCCGCACGGTCTTGTCGCCGCATTCGCCTCCTCGCTCAGCTCCACCGCACCGGTGCTGCGCCGGGTGCTACCGGAGAGCACGCGGGACCGGCTCCTGCGCGTCCCGGCCAGCTGAGAACTGGCCCGCGCTATGAAGCCGGGCCTCCCGTTTGGGAGGCCCGGCTTCGCGCTGCTTTGGCGTCTCTCACGCGTTACCCACGCCGAGTCCGTGGACCTGGCCTCAATCCGTAGGGCGCGTCGTGCGAAGGCGCTCGTTCTCCGCTTCCAAGTGGGCGATGCGGCGTTCAAGCTCGGCACGAGTCGCTCGCTTCGGCGTCTCCGCCTGCGCGACTCGGGAGGCTGGCGGCTGGCCGACAAGCCCGAGGGGCTCGAAAGCCACGATGACGGACGGGTTCTTCCCGCATTCCGAGCACCGCATGGAGGAGGAACCATGCAAGGTCGGTTTGCCATTCTTGCGGTGACTCCGGGTCTCGGTGATGTGGCCGCAGTACAGGCGTACTCGCCAGCGCATGATCTCGTGGTCACGCGTCTTCATGGACTGGATCAGCTTCCAGGTTTCTTCGGCATTCTGACGAGCACGCTCTGCCAGCTCGGGGGCTGCGCGGAGCTGGGCCATGCGCTTCTCGACTTGTCGGTGAGCCCACCGTTCGATGGCTTCGCTCTGCTCCTGATCGCGGTGATCGCTGCGTGTGAGTTGGTACTTCTCCAGCGGTATGCCGCTGCTCTCGTAGATGACCTCAGGCATGGCCGGGAGCGTAGCTCTGGCCACCGCGCGGGTGGAGGGGTACGACCCAGGTTGATCGGCCGACCCTTGGGTTTGATCAGTCCTGGACCTGATCGCCAGTGGCCGGCGGCCGGGAATCGACCAGGCCGCCGGCCACTTCTTCACTGTGGTCGCTGAGTGACGCGGCCTTCGCTAGAAGGCATACGGGGCGAAGGAACGGACCGGTTCGATTGTGAGACCGAGGAGGCGATCGAACTCAGCTCGTTCGACCTCGTTCATGAGCTGAACGGCGTTGCCAAGGTTCTTCTCGGTGAGCTGCTCCATGAACGGTGCGAGGAAGCGCTCCAGAACCTCCGGGACTTCGTCCATCGTGCGCCGGTACTCCCGGTATCGCTTGAACTGGTCCTGTATCTCTTCGAACTCGACGCGAGTGGCACTGAGGACGAGTGCCTGCTCCTCCTTGCTGAACGGGCGCCCGTCGCGGTGGATCCACCTCTTGGTTTCACGCCAGCGCTTGATGTCCGCGTCGCAGAGTAGGACGACGATGTTGGGGCGGGCTGTGGTCTTGGGCATACGGGTGCTCCTCACAGGAGTCGGGTGGGTGGAGGCACCAATGGTCCGGAGGATCGCCGGTTTGCCCAACCGGCGATCGTCGGCTATGTTCCGCCCGCTTTGCCGGTCAGCGACGACGGCTGGGGTCGTTCACGGCACTGGCCGTCGGTGGTGTAGTGGGCGCCGGGGATGGTGCGCGGGTTGCCTCGGGCGGGTGTGCCCTGGGGGTTTCGGGTGCGGCGGGCAGATGGGCGCTGCGGCGCAGGCGCCAGATGAGCACGTCGCTGATGGAGGCGGCGGTGTCGAGCTCGCGCCGTCGGGTGGCTTCGGCGAGCAGGGCGGCCGGGTCGTGACCGGCTCTGCGGGCGTCGTCGAGGGTGGTGGCCAGGGCGGGCCAGCCCGGCTCGGCCCGGATTCGTTCGGCCAGCTCTGGCAGCACCTGGTGGAGAAGGTCTGCTTGCTGCTGCCGAAGACGCGGGGCCAGACGCTGGCCTCGCTGGCGCAGGATGGCCATGGGTTGGGCTGCGGCGGCTTGGTAGGCGGCGCGGATGTGTTGGGCGGCTTGTTCGGCGGCGGCTGCCTGTTGGCTGTGATGCTTCCTGGCGTGCCAGTTCGCCGCGGCGGTGGCGAGGAAGAAGACCATGTCGATGAGCATGGCGGTGGTGGCGCCGTCTTCGCCGCGGCCGAGGACGGGACCGCTGTGGACGAGATCGCGGGCAGCCTGGCGCAGGGCACGGTCGTGCCCGCGTACGGCCTTCACATGGGAGCGGCTGGCCCGCTCGAACACGAACGCCGCCTCGCGCAGCTGAGCGCGGGTGTGGGCGGCGGAGGTCTTGGCGAGTGCGTCGAGGATCTCCCCGGCTGCGGCGATTTGGGCTGCTGCTGTGCCGTCGTCGCCGTGGTCGATGATCAGCAGAGCCTGCCAGGTGGCGGCGGAGGCCCGGCGCCGCGCGAACGCGGGACCAGTCACGTCCGGCAGGGCGGGTTGCTCCGGCCCGAAGCTGTCTGCCGAGGCGGCAGCCTCCGCCGGGAGGGCCCAGCGTTCGCGGATGCGGGGCAGGGACAGATCGGGTGCGAGCGTGGAGCCCGCGTAGAACACCGGCTCCTTCTCACCGTTGCGGTCATCGGGCAGCGCGACCTTGTAGCCGAGCAGGTCGCCGGAGGGCGCGATGCGCTTGCGGATCAGAAGACCGGCGGCGGCCAGCCGGTCGAAGAACTCCTCCTCGCTCGTCGCGCCGGCCACCGCACGCCGTACGGTCTCCCGCAACTCCTCGCGCGCCGGGCGCTCCCGACCCTCGCGTTCGGCCTTGTGCCGCTCCGCACTGGTGGCCCGCTTGGCGGCGGTGCCGTCCCCAGGCGCGACCCGGTGCAGGCCGAGTTCCTTCTCGATCAGGCGGCACTCGGCCTGGGCGCGTTTGCCGGAGCGGTGGTGATCGGGGCGGCGGCCGTCCTCGCGGATCAGTGTGGCGATGATGTGGATGTGGTCGTCGGCGTGCCGGACTGCTGCCCAGCGGCAGCCAGCGCCGTCGCCAGGGTCGATGCCGGTGGCGGCGACCATGCGACGGGCGATATCGCCCCACTGCTCGTCGGACAGGATCGGGTCGTCGGGGGCGGCGCGCACGGAGCAGTGCCAGACGTGCTTGTCGGGACGCTGGCCCGCATCGAGCAGCGACAGGGGCTGGTCGAGGAGGTGCTGGAGGTCCTTCTTCGTCGCCGAGGGGTCGCGTCCGGGGTCGGGGGCCATGCCGTCGAACGAAGCGACCAGGTGCGGGTCGATGTGCTCCTCGTGGGTGCCCTTGCCGTAGAGGTAGTGCAGGAGGCCGAGGGTGTTGCTGCCCTGCTTGTGGATCCGAGGGATCAAGCGGCCTCTTCCTCCTGTCGGTTGGTAATCCTGTCGGCTGCCCGCTGGGCGGCCTGCGCGGCGCGTTGCAGATCGTCGAGAGCGGCGGCGAAGTGCGGTGCGTCGGCACCGGAGTTCAGTGCTTTGGCGATTTGGTTGACGTTGCTGCCGGCCCAGCCGAGCTGGCGGCGTACGCCGAACAGCGCGGTCAGGACATCTCGCTCGGTGGCGATGGCCGCCGCGGTACGCGCTTGGTCGCGGGCGGCGGCCAGGGCGGAATAGGCGAGGAACCCGGCCACGCTCATGCCGACGTGGTCGGCGCCGGCCTGGATGATGGCGAGTTCGTCCTCGTTGAGGCGGACGCTGTGGGCGGGGCGCTGCTTCTTGTCGCGTGGGCGTGACTTTCCCTTCTTGGCCTTGCACTTGTGGCTGCTGGCCTTGCCTGGCTGCGGTCCGCCCTCGGTCGCAGCCTTCCCGTCCGGCGCCCCCTGGCGCAGGTCGGGCCCCGCCACCCCCGGGGCGGGGTCGGGTCCGGACACTCCCCCCGCGGGGGAGTGTCCGGACCTCCAACTTGCTCCGCTTGGGGCAGACGTCATCTCCCGAGTGACGACGATGTCGTTGAGGGCCTTGGAGGTGGGATCGTGCATGTGCTCTCCGAATCGGTGGGGGAGTAGGCGTGGGTGGTGTCAGCTGGGGGCGGGATCCTTGCGGCCTGCCTCAGTGGGGATGGCTGGTGCGAGCGGTCTTCAGCTCGGCCTTGACGGTGCGGACGACCTCGGCGGCGCGGTCGCTGGCGATGCGGTAGCCGTCAGCGCGTACAGCCGCCTCCAGCAGGTCGCGGGAGAGACGTTCGGTGTCCTGGTGGATGCGGTGGGCGTACTGGACGAGGACGTCCCAGGAGGCGTCGGGCTTGCGGCCCGGCCGCTTCGGTTTCGCTGCCGCGGCATTGCCCGGATCGGCCCCCGCTGCCTCGCCCGCTATCGGTTCCGGGCGCTCGGCCGGGGCTGCGGGGTGTTGCGGACGGTCACCGGAACTCGCGCTGGAGCGGTCTGCGGGTTCCGGGCGGGCGGATTGCGGGCGGGCCGCCCGGTGAGCGTCTTCGCTGCCCGCATTCGACGAGGAAGAGCCGCCCGCCGTCTTCGCCCGCTTCGGAGAGATGGCGCGCGGGCGGGCCTGCCCGGAAGTGCTGGGGGCGTACGAAGCCGGGGCGTGCCAGCGCGGGGGCAGGGTGATGGAGGCGAGGCCGAGGGCTTGTTTGCGAGTGGCGAGCTTGCGCAGCAGCAGCTCGTCTTGGAGCGGGTCACCGTCGACGTCGGCCCGCTCCAGCGCCTCGTGCAGGCGATAGGAGAGGCGTCGGCCCCGCAGCCTGCCGCGCTGTCGCTCGGTCATCGCTTCGGCGCGGAGGATCAGGGCGACGGCTTCGCTCAAGGCGCGCTCACGGATGAGCCGGGCGGCGTCGGCGTCCTGGTCGGCGATGCCGAGCCGGGCCAGCAGCCGTTCGCGGGTCTGTCGGACGAGGACGGCGGCCAGACTGCGGGAGGCGGCCTGGGGGGTGCGGTGGCGCAGCTCGATGCCCATGGCCAGGTGCCACAGCATGGCGGCCATGACCGGGCCGATGAGAGCGCGCACGGTGCCGCCGACGAGCCCGAACTCGGCGTAGGCGGGGATGATCTGCACGCCGGTGATTACCCACACCAGGGCGCCGGGGAGGCCCGGCGCGCGTGCGGGCCCGTTGAGGTTCTGGCGTGCCATCAGGGCGGTCGCGAACAGGGCGAGCTCGGCGGTGGCGAACATGAAGGCGCGCTCGACGGTGCTGCCCATGTCCAGGTAGTCGGCGGCGAAGCGCCAGCTGGTGTCGGCGCTGTAGGCGGTGCACGCCAGCGCGGCTAGCGCAGCTGTGATGACTGCGGCTGAGCGACGGCGGTGCGGGTCACTGTGGCGGCGTTGGCCGCGCCTGACGAGCAGGCCCACGGACAGCGCGCCGACCGCGAGGGCCAGGACGGCGAGGGACAGAGACGTGCCGTGCCCGAACGCGGCGGCGGGCATGGCGAGCGGACGGGTGGGTGCAAGAAGCATGCGGGTACTCCGAGGGGCCGCTGCGTCCGCGCAGGCAGGGGGGCGCGGACACGCGGACTGGGGGATGGAGGTGAGGGGTGTGGCGGCCTGCGGGTCAGGCTGCGGCCGTGGCGTGACGCCTTCGGTCGGTGCCGGTGAGGATGACGCGGCGGGTCATTTCCGCCAGGCGGGAGGCGACGCGGTCACCGACGGCGTCGCGCAGGGCGTCGGTGGGGAGGTTGGTGGTGATGAGAGTGGGGAGCATCTCGGTGTAGCGGCGGTCGATCAGCCGGTACGTCAGCTCCTCGGTCCACTCCGACTGCTTGGCCGCGCCGAGGTCGTCCAGGATCAACAGGGGGCAGCGGGCGAGTGCCGCCAGATCCCGTTCGGCGTCGTGGCCTTGGCGCGGGCGCAGGCGGGCGTAGAGGTCGGGGGTGTTGACAGCCTCCCAGCGCAGCCGCACCCCGGCGGTCAATAGCGAGCGTACGGCGCCGTACGCCTGGTGAGTCTTCCCCGTCCCGGTGGGGCCTGCGATCAGCAGCGACGGGCCACACGCGATGCCCCGCATGCCACTCGGGCCTAGCCGAGCGACACGAGTGACCTCATCGACCCAGTCGCTGACCTGTGTGTGGGAGGCCAGGGCATCGCGGTAGCGGGGCGGGATGCGGGCGGCGGCCAGCTCCAGCGCGGTTACCGGCTGCGAGGGAGCCTCGGCGGGCAGGGCGGCGGCGTCGATGCCCCGGTCGGCGAGGATCGCGTCGAGGCGGGCCACCAGCGTGCTGACGCGCTGCGGTTCTCGGACGGCGGTGGCGGTGGTCACAGCTGCCCTCCGTAGGCGGCCTCGACGTCAGCTGGCGCGGGGTTGGTCCAGGCCCGGTGCGGGGCGCCAGCCCTTGGGGCGTTCATGGCCTCGTTCACCAGAGCGGGCAGCAGCCTCGCGGACAGGCCCTTGGCGCGCATGCGGTCCATCCCGGCGCGGATGTGGGCGGGCGCGATGCCCTCGCCGAGCAGCTTGCCGACGACTCGGCCGAGCTGGCCGAGCACGTCGCTGGGCGGACGGTGCGCGCAGCCGGCGGCGTACTCGTCGACGAGGTCCTGGGCCGACACTGAATCCGAGAGGGAAGCTTCGGGTGTACGGGGCGCGGGGGCGCTCGCGCCCTCCACCGCTCCCTTTCCTAGATCCCTGATCCTAGGTCCTAGATCCGGACCGTGAGCCTTCACGGCATCTGCGTGCGGTTGCGGTGAAGGCTCACTGAATCCGCCCTGACCTGCGGATTCGTTTTTCACGGAAGGCTCCCGGCGATGACGTGAGCTTTCATGGAGCCCTGCATGAGGGAGCATGCCCATTCCGTGAGCCTGCGCGGAGGGCGCGGCGGACCGGCTTCCCTGGTGGTGCGGGCAGAGCGGGTGGCGGCTGCCACTGGGCCGGTTGATCTTCTGATGCTTGGCCCAGGTGGAGATGTGCAAGTACCGCTTGCCGTCCTCGCCTTCATACCGGCAGATCAGCCCGGCCCCGTCGAGCTGGTTGAGGTCGTCCTCAACCTCCAGCGGCCCGTGCTCGGGGCGCAAGGACCACAGGGCGCCGGCGATGACGGCGGCCTGGTCGCGGAAGCAGCCGTGGTCGTCGGCCTGGGTGAGCAGCCCGAAGAAAGTCCGCTCGGCATGCACGCTCACCGCGGCGAGCGACTCGGAGATGAAGGCTTCGGGCTTGATGGTGCGTATCCGTGCCATGCCTATCGCCCCGCCTTCGCGGACAGGGCGGCGAGGCTGGGCGACGGGGATGCGACTACGGCCGCGGGGGCTGTAGCGTGATGGTGCATAGACGGTTCCTCACCCGGTGGCGTTGCGACAGCCACCGTCCTTGGTCGTTCGGGTGCGGGCGACATCGGTAGGGGACTTCCTGACCCCCGGCGTTGGCCCGCCGGGGGTTTCTTCATGCCCTCGCTCCCCGGAGGTCGCGGTGGCATAGCCAAGACAGGCACACCGTCCCCGCACAAGTCCAGCATTACGCCGAGAAAGCAAACAGCTCACGGCGAACGCGTCGTGCGGGGCTTTCCTAAAACGGTAGACCCGAATCGCCGGTTGACGAAAGAGCGGCACAAATCGGACAACTGGTCACTGCTTTCCCGACTGAGTTCTCCCGGGGCGCACTGCCACAGGCCCCGACGTCAGGCCAGGTCAGGACGGCTCTTGGTCGTACGCAACCAGGAAGGGAGCGACGCTCCCGGTGATTTCGCCAGCGGCCAATCCCGTGCTATGTTCCGTCGCTTTCCAGCGGCTGGGTAGGGAACCTGACAACAAAGAGGCGGAACATAGCAGCGAATCACCGGTTACCAAAACCGCGCATCCAGAGCTACAACAGACGCATGCCAAATAGCCCAATGGAAATCGGCCCGGCCGGAACGCGAGCCGCCCGCGCTATTGAGCGAGCCCGTACCACCCGGGGGTTCGCCCAGCGCCAACTGGCCGCCCGCGCGACCGCGCTGGGCCACCCCATGACCATCACGACGGTCTCGCGTATCGAACGCCGACGCCGCCGCTGCGACGTCGACGACCTCGTCGCCATCGCAGCCGCTCTCGGCGTCTCCCCGCTCGCCCTCCTCACCGAGCCGAGCTAGCGACCCGAGCCCCTCCGCGCGCTCGCCGGGTGGGCCAACACCCGTCAGCCGCTGCCAACGTCGCCTCGCCCGTACCCGATCGATCAACCCCGGCGCGTCCGCCTTCGCACCGCCGCGCCAGAGAAGGAACCTCCTTTGTGCCGAGAGGCCATACCGCCTGCCATGCTGCCCTCCCCGCTCCGCACCGCGAAGGCGGTGATCACGCATGGCTGACCCCCGCTTCGACGCCACGCGCCCGGCCACGGGCGGACCAGAGGTCCCGCGCGACGTAGTTCTGCCTCGGCTCTACCGCCCCGCGGAGATCGCCGCAGCCCTCGGCTGCTCAGTCTGGTGGGTAAAGGACCGAGCCCGCCGACGCCTCATCCCCTTCACCTACGTCGGCGGTGCCTATCGATTCACCGCCGACCACTTCGCGGAGATCATCCGTGCCCATGAGGAGGCGCCGGCCCGAAAGCCGAAGCGCTCAAAGCCGGTTGCGCCTCCCGAGCCGAAAGCTTTCGCCTCCCAGCGGCCGGAGCCGACGTCGCCCGCCGTTCGTCTTCAGGCCCGGCCACCACGCCGCCTGCTCAAGGCTCAGTACGGACGCGCTGCTTAGCACACCCTGCAAGAGAGAAGGGAGGGGACGTTGGGGTACGCGGAGAAGCGGGCTACCTATTGGCGCGGCCGCTACAAGATCGAGGACGGCAAGTACGGCACGGTCACCGACCCCACCGGGGCGGTGGTCAAGTTCGCCACCAAGCGCGAGGCCAGGCAGGCCGCAGACGAGGAAGAAGCCAAGGTCCGGCGCGGCACTTGGCGTGACCCGGCCCTTGGCCAGGAGACCTTCGGCGAGTACGCGAGCCGCTGGTACGACGCCCAGGACCTAGCCGCCTCGACCATGCAGAACTACAAGCGCCACATCGAGGAGCACCTGCTCCCCGACTTCGAGGACAAGGCGCTCGCCGGCATCCTTCGCTCGGACGTCGACGCCTGGGAGAAGAAGGAGAAGGCCGTGTACGCGGCCTCCAGCGTCAAGACCTGGCGCTCTACGCTGCACCTGATCTTCGAGGACGCGATCGACGAGGGCCTGATCACGTCGAACCCGGCGGCCAGGCGGCGTGGGCGCGGCAAGCGTGCTGGTCGCTCGCGCGACCGTGGTCCGGAGAAGGTGGTCACCGACGCGCTCGGCATCTTGCTCACGGCGGAGCCGGCTGCCCTGCTGTCCGGGCGTGACGACGAGTTCGTCGCCGTCGTCCTCAAGGGCTACACCGGCAAGCGCTGGGGCGAGATCGTGGGCCTGGAGACCGAGTTCGTTCGGCCCGACGCGTTCCGCGTCGAGTGGCAGTTGTACGAGCTGGACACCGGCGAGCTGGTGCGCTGCCCGCCCAAGGACGACAGCTACCGCACCATCGACTCGATGGACTGGCTGTCAGCCCTGGTCTTCGACCACATAGCCCGTACGAAGCCGACGCCCTGCACCTGCCATGGGAGGACGTACGTCTTCCGAGGCCAGGGTGCTGCTCGCACCGGTGGTCACCAGGGTGCCAAGCTGGTCGACGTCGCGCGGTTGGCCGGGGTCTCCACGGGGACGGTGTCCAACGTCCTCAACCGCCCCGACCGCGTCGCCGAAGCCACGCGGGGGCGGGTCGAGCAGGCCATCGCGGACCTGGGGTTCGTGCGAGGTGGCACTGTTTCTGGGCACGCTGCCCATTGGCGCAGAAACGGTTTTGGGACCTGGCTGTTCACCCCAGCAGCTTCCGGCTGGTACCCGAAGAAGGCCCCACAGGAGGCGCGACCCGTACCCATCCTCGGGGAGCCGTGGCCCGGCGTCCCGGCCCGAGGACGAGGTGCCACCGATCGCGCCGATGCCTGCTGGCTTCCGATCGCCAAGGGCCTCACCCCCCACGGCCTCCGTCATACCCACCGGACGATGATGGAAGACTTGGGTACAGAGAAGATGCTCATGGACGAGCGCATGGGCCACCTCGACGGCTCGGTCTCCGCCCGCTATGCCCACGTGACTCCCGGCATGCGTCTGCGTCTCATGCTGGGGCTGACCGAGCAGTGGGAGGCAGCACTCGACGCCCGCCAGGGGATGTGCCCGACGTCTCCGGTAGCGGTACTCGACCGGCTGCTCTGTGGGCGCAGCTAGGCACCGTACGGCGGATCTTGCGACCATCTGCATCAGGTCGCTTTACTCGTCCCTTGCCAGGGATGGCGGTCCGGGGACCCAGGTGCACGCGGGCAGCGTCGCCGACTGGCACGTCGGCGGGGATCGCCGCCCGGCCAGTACCGGCGGCCCGTGGCGTATGGGTCCTTACTTTTCTGCGCTGCGCTGATCCGGCAGGAGCATCCGGATGTGGCGCCATACGTTCGCGTGGCTGCGCTGGGCTGTGCGCATCCAGGAAGGAACGGAGTGCCAGTCGGCGGCTACTTCGCGCTCGCCCCAGGCCACCTGCATGATCCGGCGATTACCAGCGAAGCCCTCGACGAGATCGCGGCGTAGGAAGAGCAGGTGGCCGCGCCAGGGCTTGTCCGCGCGGAAGACTGCGGAGGCGCGTCGACCATCCAGGCCCACAAGGTCCACGGTGCCAGGCAGTTGGCGCAGGCCGAACCGTGCGGCGAACTCGAATGACGGCACGTCGTAGCTTCCGCCGAGCCCGATCTCCGAAGTGCTGTCGTGGGCGAACTCCACGGCGACCTGATCGAGCCCGATGCCGTCGTCTTGCCAGTCGCGCCGCAGCGCGCGGTGCGGGAAGGCGCCTGGGGCATCGTCGTCGAAGTTCAGCGCGAACCGGGGGCTCCACGGCATTTCAGCGGCCAGCACGTCGCGGACCATTGGCAGCGGAGGGAAGAAGTGGTTTCCCAGATACTGGCGCTCGCTGGCGAGCTGTTGTGCGGGTTCCGCGTCCTCCGGCTCCAGCAGGAGGGTGCGGAAGAACCCGAACACCGTCCGCCCCTCGTGGCGGTGGTCCAGATACCCCTCAACCAGAAGCCAGCCGCCCTCCACTCCGTAAATCTCCTCGGGTGACCACAGCTGGTCCGGGACGGCCACCGTCCCCGAGGTGAGCCAGGTCTGGTCGTCGGTGGGCTCCACGGGCGCCCACAGCGGAAGAGGCACGGGCGCCACGGGGGGCCTGTCGGGGAAGGCCGGGTCGATGTCGGGCATCAAGCGTTCTGCGTCCCCGAAGGGGGCTGGTGCGCGGCCGACGTCCACGAGGCGGCCGACCATTTCGTGGTAGGCGATCCAGCCGTACTTCTTGCCGTACCGCTCCACCCTCCTTTTGGTGCTGTAAGGCCGGTCGGCGTTCGCGGCAATGGACTGGTCAACGCTGCCGAATTCCTTCTCTCGCCAGCCCAGTTCCCAGACGCGGGCCATGATCTTGGCGCGGGCCCTGCGGTAGTCGGGGTGGTCGAAGTCGTAGTTGTTCCTGCCGTTGATGGCGGCCCCGATGATGTAGTTCTCGAAGTCCATGCCGAATGTGCGGTCGCACTCCTCGGCGTTGGGGTCGTCGTCCTCCATCACCTCGGCGGACGCCACGGCGGCGAACTTCGGCGCGAAGGAATCGATCCCATGCGGGACGGTGGCGGGGTGGAGGGCACCGGCGAATTCATAGGTGGCCCGTACGTAGCCGCGCAACTGCTCGTGCGAGGTGGGTGTGGTCCCGCCGTCGAGGAAGCGATCGCGCAGCTGCACCAGCCAGTTCCGCAGCGCGCGTTCGAACGGTCCGCCGGGATCGGGCATCTGGTGGGCGCCAGCGGCTCCGAAAGCGGCGGCGACGAGGCGTTCGACGACGTAGGGGTCGTCGACATCGAGCATCCGGGCGGCGAGGTCGAACAGCCGCTTGGGTTCTGGCCGACCGTAGCGCTGGAGGGCTTTCGTCGCCAGGTCACGCATGCTCGTGTCCGTGGAGGTCAGAAGCCAAGCGATGGCCAGCGCGTCCAGGTCGTCGCTCTCGGCGCGGCTGCCGCTTCCGCTCCACCTCTCGATCGCTCGTTCCAGGTCTGCTGTGAGTCGGCCTGGAGCCCGGCCTCGAACCCATTCGGTCCAGCGCAGGTCGCGTTGATGAAGAGGCAGTTGGCGCAGGACCCGGTCGAGGAAGGAGGCGTTCAGGCGGTGCCGGGCGGACCTGCGGATCTCCCACAGACGGTCGAATGCAGGTCGGCCCTTCCTCTTGCTGGGTTGTCCGGTAACGAGCGCGGTTGCGAGCGCGTCGACAGTCTCGTCGTCGAGAAAGCCTGACTCGGTGGTGAGTTCCTGGGCGAGCACCAACGATCGGTGCTCATCCGGGGCGACGCGCCACAGGTGGTGCCTGGTGAAGCGCCGTGGGACCAGCGAGATGAGGCCGATGAGGACGTCCTCGCCGAGGGGGTGCGCATGGTCGCCCAGGAGGGACTGCCAGAGGGCCGCCTCCGCGAGCTGCTCGTTGACGTCCCCGTAGGGCATGCGCACGAGAATCGCGTCGGCAATCAGGTATCCGGCGAGGCGGTCAAAAACGAAGCCGCACTCAGTGTCGTCGGAACCCCTGATCTCCTCGCGGAAGATCACTCCCTCCTCCACGAGGCGCCGGAACAGGCTTTCGTCCCAGTTCGGCTGGTCGGCGTCGAGGATTCTTCGTGCTTCGTCGAACGGAAGCCGACGGACGTTCTGCGTCCACATGTGTCTCGCCAGAGCGGCGAGGCGGCGCTGGATTTGGTCGGCTGGCACGGGGATGCGGGCCGGGTCCTGGGCCAGCCGCTCGACCACGCCCTCGCGGTACAGCTCGAAGACGCCGATGAGGGACTGAGGCAGTGCCTCCACGCCCACCGGCACTCGGCGGTCGTGGTTCGCGGCCTCGCAGTACATGCGGATGAACAGCGGGTTGTGGAACTCCCCGATCGGTAGCCAGGCGTCGGCCGGGTTGATCAGGTAGTGGTGGAAGTAGACGCGGAGGATGTCGTCGACTTCCGCGCGCTGCCACTCCAGTTCCAGGGGGACCGTGTCCTTCGGGAGGGCCTGGTCGGCGAGCGCTTCGCGTAGGGTGACGATCACCGCCACGTGAGGGTAGCCGCCCAGGGCCGGTGCCAATCCGGCGAGCAGCGTTCTCCACTCCGAGGGCCGCTCGGCCTCGTTCAGGCCGTCGATGATCAACGGGACCCGGCAGCCAGCGCGGTTGCCGGCTGAGTTGAGCGCTTCCAGGAGGTCCTCGAAGTAGTCCACCTTCAGTCCGGGGATCCGTCGCGCGAGGTCGTCGAGGGTCCCGCCCGCGCGCAGGTTTCCGCCCTGGATGAAGACTCCTGCCGTGGGCTGGTCGTTCGGTGATGTCATTTGCGCGGCGAGGTGCGTCTTGCCCTGTCCAGCGGCGGCGATGATGGCGAGCAGGGGGGCTTCGGTGTCCGCCCGCGTGTCGTGCAGCCACTGGATGATGTCACGGATCTCCGCGCCGAGGCCGGTAACCAGCAGCGCCTCGGGGAGGCGACGCTGCCTCAGTCTGAGTACCAGACGTCGCAGCGTGCGGGGAGAGGTTGCGGGCGGCCGCTGTTCGGCGAGGCGCTCGCGGACTTCCCAGGGTCGGAGGCCCCTCCCGGCGTCAAGGACCTCTCGCAGGTCGTCGACGAATTGGTCCAGGTCGTCGGCGATCTCTACGGCGCCTTGGCGGAAGGTGGTGTTGAGGCCGTCGAGGGCTGCGCGCAGGGCCTGGATCCGGGCTGCGATGTCGTCGGTGCGCTGCTGCAGCCACTCGAACGACGCTGGGCGCAGCAAGGCCCGGTCGATGCGGTGCTCCACGTGGTGGGAGGTGTGCAGCCGTGGCGCCCACCGGGCCTCGATGGGCGCAACAGATCGCTTGTGGGCTTGCGCCAGTACGTCCGCGGTAAGGGCAAGTTCACCGAAGAAGGTGGAGCGGAGCTCGTCGTGTCCGGCCAGTTCGGTGTCGTAGTTCTCGGTGGACCAGAGTTTGACGCGGACATTCTGCCGACCGAGTCCGTTGATCCACTCCTCGTCACCCTTGGCGGGCCGCTCTGGAAGACAGAGCACAAAGTCGGTTAGCCCAGCGACGTGCTCGATCGCCTTGGAGAGCGAGTCCTCGATCTGGTTGCGCTGGCCTGCGCTGAGCTCGTTCTTGCTGTTAAGGACGAACCACTTGCACGACCACCCCCAGACCCGGCCGGGATCTCCCAGGGCGCCGGCATGGTCGACGTGCAGGTAGAACTCGACGCCCGGCTGGTTACGCCGCTCTCGCATCGTGCCCAGCGCGCCGTAGCGGCGGGACACGATGGCCCGCGTGAGTGCTTCGAAGTTCTGGTCGGCGGCACCGGGCAGGCGTGCCAGATCAGTCAGATCCACCGTCGCTCCGGTTGCTCGCGTCCGACTGCGTGATCGCTTCCTCGTCCCATTCGTGGCGTGAGAAGATCTCGACCTTCGCGCCGTAATGGAGAAGCACCTTCAGGAACCCCTGGACGTCGGACTCGTCGGTCCAGATCCGCACCGTCTCCGCTGTGCGGGTGACGCTGTGATCAAGCGCGAAGTTGTCGACGTCGTACCGCCCCATGTCGTACAGCTTCATTTCGCGCAGTGATTCACCGAGTTCGCTGGGCATGCGCTCGTCGGGGGTCCGCCAATGGTCGTCGGACCACGCGGCTTCGGCGAGGGCCTGCAGTGCCTCCATGCGCTCCTCCGCTGCCTTCGCACCGGTGACCGTCTGGAAACGGCCGATCAAGACCAGGTCCATCGAGTGCTCCGAGCCGTAGCCGTTCCAGATCCTCATGGTGCCTCCCTCAACGCCTGCACGACTTCCATGATGGAGCCCCCGACTGACAACCCCGTGGGCGCGTAGGCGTGGGGGCGCAGGACGCCGGTCGCGTCGAGGTGCATGTGCGCGTCGAGGGGGTGCTCGCCTGGGACGGTCTCCGTGGTGGGCAGCGCGGCTTCGAGGCTGGTACGGGAGATCGCGAGCCGAACTCCGGTCCTGGCGGTCGCGGCCCACTCGACGAGGCGCTGGGAGTCGGCGTCGCTGATACCGGGGGCTGCCGCGGTCGGCTGCTCCGGCAGGAGCAGGAGTTCGGACGCGCCGGCCTTGTCGGCGAACTCGGCGAGGTCATCCAGTTCGCCGACCGTGTCGGCATTGATGACGGCGTTGATGCCGAACGGGGCGAGAGGACCGAGCAGCCGCGCCGCCTGAACCACGGCCGCGAACGGTCTGCCGCGGAGCCGCTCGTAGGTGGCTCCGACCCCGTCGACTGACAGACGTACGAAGTGCACGGCCCCGTGCAGGGATTCGACGAGTTCAGGTGTGAGTCGGTGTCCATGGGTCGTAAAGGTCACCGCCATGGAAGTGGACTGGGCTATGTCCGAACACAGTTGGGCGAAGCGTCGATACGCGGTCGGTTCCCCGCCTCCGAAGCCGACACCGAGGCACCCAGCTGCATCGAGTTCGACCGCCCATGCCAGCACACGCTCCGTGTCGAGCGCGGCGGCGTGCTTGGGCGCGTAGCAGTAGGGGCAGTGGAGCTCGCAGGCGTTAGTCAGCGCGACGGACAGATACCGCGGAGCACGAGAGAATTGCTCAGCGGGAACAGGCACCTCGTCGAGCAGCACGTTCATCCCGGAGACGCGGTCGAACAAGTGAACGCCAGATGCGGACATGCGAATCTTGCACCTCATCGGCAGAATGATGCCACCGCTGGCGGTGGGATGGGGCCGGGCCGGGCAGGGGCGTGGGTGTCTTGCCCTCAGCGCGGCGTCAGGTGCGTTGCGGCTGGGACAACGCAGCGCTACCGGGGCATTCCAGCGCGTAAGGGCGAAGGAGTCCATAGTGATGAGGACTCGGCTGCGCGCCGCGAAGGGTCTCTCTTACGGACTCGTCAGCCCTCGGCCCTGCCCGGGCGGGCCTTGAGCCTCGGCTTCGCAGACGCGTAGGCGGGCGGCCGCCCCGGACGTGTCCTCGCGGAAGGCCGCCGATGCACCTCCTGGGGGAGCCCGACCAAGATCTTCTCCCAGATTTCTCCCAAACGATCACTGGGAACGAATCAGGGGCCTGATCCACTGAGTGGATCAGGCCCCTGAGCTGGTACTTCTCTGTCGGGGTGGCGGGATTTGAACCCACGACCTCTTCGTCCCGAACGAAGCGCGCTGCCAAGCTGCGCTACACCCCGATGTCACCGCTTGTCCCGGCGACGTCGTTTACTTTAGCCCACCGGCGCCCGGAGACGAAATCCGATTCCCGCGGGCCCGCGGGCAGGGCCGATCCGGTCGAGGCCGATCAGGGGAGGCCCCGGGGCGTGGAAGAGGAGGCCCAGGAGCAGGGCCTCCTTGGGGCGGGCCGACGCAGCCGTGGGTGGGGGCGGCGTCCAGGGAGGGCACGGGGAGCGGGCCGGGGTGCCGGGGGAGGGGAGGGCCGGCGGCCAGGTCGCTGTGGATCGTGACGTAGCCGAGCGCCCGGCCCGGACCGCCCCAGGACCAGGTCGATCACGACGTCCGTGATCGCCGCCGCCGCGCTCAGGGGCGCGGAAGACGGCGGCGTACGGGCGGCGGGCCGACGAGGCGACGGGACGACCCCCGCTACGGGCACGTGCGCCGAAAGCGGGCGGTCATCACTCCACGGTGGCGGGAGTGATCAGTCCCGGGCGGTCAGGGTCAGCAGCGTGGCCTCGGGCGGGCAGGCGAACCGGACCGGGGTGTAGCGGTTGGTGCCGCAGCCCGCCGAGACGTGGAGGTACGCGGTGTGCCCCCCGGCGCGGTGCGTGGACAGGCCCTTGACCCGGTCGGTGTCCAGGTCGCAGTTGGTGACCAGCGCCCCGTAGAAGGGGACGCACAGCTGCCCGCCGTGCGTGTGGCCCGCGAGGATCAGGGGGTAGCCGTCGGCCGTGAACGCGTCCAGCGTGCGCAGGTAGGGGGCGTGGACGACGGCCAGGGACAGGTCGGCGTCCGGTTCGGGCCCACCGGCGACCCGGTCGTACCGGTCCCGCTTGATGTGCGGGTCGTCGAGGCCGGTGAAGGCCAGCTCCAGGCCCTCCAGCTTGAGGCGGCCGCGGGTGTTGGTGAGGTTCAGCCAGCCCGCCGTGTCGAAGGCGTCGCGGATCTCCTCCCACGGGTTGTGCACGGCTCCCACGGCCGGGGCGTTGCCGTTCAGCCCGTGCCGCCCCTGGGCCTTCTCGACCAGGTAGCGGGCCGGGTTGCGGAGCTTGGGGCCGTAGTAGTCGTTGGAACCGAAGACGTACACGCCGGGGAAGTCGAGCAGCGGGCCGAGCGCGTCCAGCAGCTCCGGTACGCCGTTCGGGTCGGAGAGGTTGTCACCGGTGTTCACCACGAAGTCCGGACGCAGCCCCGCCAGCGACTGTAGCCACGCCCGCTTCTTGCGCTGTCCGCTCACCATGTGGACGTCCGACACCTGAAGCATCCGCAACGGCCGCGTCCCACGCGGCAGTACGGGAACGGTGATCCGGCGCAGTCGGAAGGAGCGGGCCTCGAACCCGGCGGCGTAGGCCAGACCGGCCGCACCGACCGCTGCGATTCCTGCGGTGACTTTCAGGGGAACTCCGTATCGCGCGCGCATACGGCCATCGTCCCAGAACGGCGGTGACGCGGGAAATGCGCGGGCGTGCAGGTCACCGCACCTGCCACACTTGTCGGCATGACCACGCTCAAGTCCAAGCTGCAGGAAGACCTCAACGTCGCGATCAAGGAGCGCGACGAGCTGCGCTCCTCGACGCTCCGGCTGACCCTCGCCGCCATCACCAAGGAGGAGGTCGCGGGCAAGGAGAAGCGCGAGCTCTCCGACGACGAGGTGCAGAAGGTGATCGCCAAGGAGGCGAAGAAGCGCCGCGAGGCGGCCGAGGCCTTCGCACAGGGCGGCCGCGCCGAGCAGGCCGAGCGTGAGCGGGCCGAGGGCGTCATCCTCGACGCGTACCTGCCGCAGCAGCTCAGTGACGACGAGCTGAAGCAGATCGTCGCCCAGGCGGTCGACGAGGCCAAGGCGGCCGGTGCCGAGGGCCCGCGCGCGATGGGTGCCGTGATGAAGATCGTCAACCCGAAGGTGGCCGGCCGTGCCGAGGGCGGCCGCGTCGCCGCGGTCGTCAAGCAGCTGCTGGCGGGTTGAGGCCGGACCCGGCCCGTCCGCCTGCGCCCGGGGAGTAGGGGCGGGGCAGGCGGTCCGTCTGCTGTGCCCGGGTGGGCGAGACCGGCGCGGCCGGTCCGCCTGGGGGCGGGCGGGTGCGCCCGGGTGGGGCAGGGCAGAGGGTTCGCGTGTTACGCCCGGGTGGGCGCGGACCGCACCCGCCCGGGCGGGTGCGGTCAAGTGGTGGGTTCGCCCGCGTGCGCGCGGGGGCCGAGGCCCGGACGCGGCTCGCTGCCGTGCGACGAGAAAAAGCAGGCGCCCCACCGGACCTCCGGTGGGGCGCCTGCGCCTTCGTCAGCGCCAGCCGCCGCCGTTGCCCTGGCCGCCGCGCTGGTGGGCGCCGCCGATCAGGTCCGGCGGGAGGGTGATGCCGGCCCAGGGGTCGCCGGGCTTGTCATCGTCGCGGCCTCCGCGTCCCCCGTCACTCCCGCCGCCTCCGCCGTCGCTTCCGCCGCCGCCGTTGTCGCCGCCGGGCTTGTTGTCGCCCGGCTTGCCGTCGCTCTTGCCGTCCTTGGGCGCCTCGGGGATGGGGACGTCGACGAAGCGCGGCGCTTCGTGGCCGTCCAGTGCGCCGGTCATGGCGTCCTTCCAGATCGGCCCCGGCACCTTCCCGCCGAAGACCTTGTCGTGGTACTCGCCGCCGATGGTGATGTACTGCATCTCGACGTCCTGGCTCGGGGACCCCACCCACACGGCGCCCGAGAGGTTCGGGGTGTAGCCCACGAACCAGGCGTTCTTGCGGCCGTCCGTCGTACCGGTCTTGCCCGCGTTGTCGCGGCTGCTGAGGCCCGCCGCCTGGCCCGTACCGGAGTCGATCACACCGCGCAGCAGGTTGTTGATGGTGTCGGCGGTCCGTTCCGACATCGCCTTATGGCACTTGGTCTTCGGGACCCGCAGGCTCTTGCCGTCCGCCGTCTTGATCGACTCGATGGCGGTCGGCGTGCAGTACGTGCCACGGTTGGCGAAGGCCGCGTACGCGGACGCCATGTTCAGCGGTGAGATGCCGTTGGAGCCGAGGGTGAGGCTGGAGGGGCGCTCGGGCAGCTTCTCGTCGTTGCCCATCACCACGTTCAGCTTGTTGGTCATCTCCACGACCGGGCACATGCCGATCTCGCCGATCATCTGGACGAAGTACGTGTTGACCGACATCGCCATCGCGTCCTTGAGGTCGTACGGGCCGACCTCCGACTCGTTCTCGTTCTCCACGGTGTCCCCCTGGTTGACCCAGGGCTTCCCGCTGCAGGAGGAGACGGACGACGGGTAGGGCATCTGGTACGGCGACGGGTACACCTGCGTCGGCGGCTTGCCCTGCTCCAGGGCGGCGGCCGCCACGAAGGGCTTGAACGTCGAACCGGTCGGGAAGCCGTAGTTCGAGCCGCCCATGCCCTTGTTGACCGAGTAGTTGATCTGGGTCTCGTGCTTGTCGAAGCCGTACGGCCGGGACTGACCCATCGCCACGATCTTGCCCGTGCCGGGCTGAACCATCGTCACGGCCGTGGCGACCTTGTCGCTCTGGTAGACGTGCTTCTTGATCGACTCCTGCGCCGACTTCTGCGCCTGCGGGTCGAGCGTGGTTTTGATCGTCAGCCCGCCGCGGTTCCAGACCTTGCTCCGCTCCTCGCGGTTCTTGCCGAACACCGGGTCGGAGAGGAAGACCTCGCGCACGTAGTCACAGAAGAAGCCCGCGCCGTCGACGGCGGTGATGCAGCCGTTCTTCGGCTTGCTGACCTTCAGCGTGATCGGGGTGGCCTTGGCGCGCTCCGCCTCGGCCTCGCTGATGTCGCCGACGGCGGCCATGCGCGCCAGGACGATGTTGCGGCGCTTGGTCGCCTCCCTGGCGTCGTTGACCGGGTCGTAGCGGCTGGGCGACTGGACGAGGCCGGCCAGCATCGCCGACTCCTCCAGGTTGAGGTCCTTGGCGGGCTTGGAGAAGTACCGCTGGGACGCGGCCTCGATGCCGTACGCCTGCTGCCCGAAGAAGGTGATGTTGAGGTAGTTCTCGAGGATCTTCTTCTTCCCGAGCTCCTCCTCGACCTGGATCGCGTACTTGAGCTCCTGGATCTTGCGGCCGATGGTCTGCTGGGTGGCCTCGGCGACCTTGTCGGGGTCGTCGCCGGCCTCCTCCACGAACACGTTCTTCACGTACTGCTGGGTGAGCGTCGAGGCGCCCTGCGTGACACCGCCCGACTGGGCGTTGCGGTTGGCCGCGCGCAGTACGCCCTTGAGGTCGATGGCCCCGTGCTCGTAGAAGCGCGAGTCCTCGATGGCGACGATCGCCTTCTGCATGTACGGCGAGATGTCCTTGAGGTCCACGACCGTGCGGTCCCGGGAGTAGACCGTCGCGATCTGGCCACCCTGCGAGTTCAGGATCGTGGTGCGCTGGCTCAGCGGGGGGCGCTTGAGGTTGGCCGGGATCTCGTCGAACCCCTGGACCGTGCCCTTCGCCGCGAGCCCCAGCGCTCCCGCGGCGGGCAGCGCGATGCCCGCCAGTACGGCTCCGGCGAGCACGCTGACACCGACGAACTTGGCGGCCTGCTGGGCCCCGGTCAGACCACCGTCCGAGCGCTTCTTTGGCATGTGGTCAGCCTAATCCGTCGAGGGTGGCGTTCCGAGGGAGCGGGTGCCTTACGGGATGTTCGCGTACCAGGTTGTGACATGGGCCGATGACGGGGCACGAGAACCGGGGTGCCGGCGTGCGGCGCCGTTGGCCCGCCGCCCCCCGTCCTCGTTCCCGTCCCCGTCCCCGCCGCGCCTGGTCCGGGCGCGGTTGAGTGGCTCGACGTGCTCGGGCAGCGTGCGGCCCGTGGGGGCTCGCACCCGGGAGGCGGCTGCGGAGGAGCGCTGCGGAGGAGCGCCGAGGCGCGGCCGGTCCGGTCGGCTCGTCGGGGGCTCCCTCCTCGTTTTCCGGACACGCGTACAGGCCTTGGCCTAAGCTGGTCACAACTGTCACAGAAGTCGTGCCCCCTGCCTGAGCCCCGCGTTCCCCACCGCGCTGGCCCGTGTCCGTTTCCCCCTGATGCGTCAGCGCGTGTCCTGTGTGGCTCAACCGGAACGCCCTGCCCTGCGTCATTTACGAGGCATGTCCATCGCTCACTCCCCTGGGTGATCTGCCGCCTACGCATAGTCCGTTCGGACCATTCAAGATTGGGCCCGAAGGGGGTGTTGCGCTGTGCCCACCTTCCGTAACGTCCTCAACTGGTGGCGGTGAATATGCCGCTGCCGCCGTGGGGGAGCCTCGATTCGGGAGAGGACGGCGCCGGTATGGGCTGGGTAGCTGACTGGAGTGCGCAGGCCGCCTGCCGCACTACCGATCCGGATGAACTTTTCGTACAAGGAGCGGCGCAGAACAGGGCCAAGGCGGTGTGCACCGGGTGCCCGGTGCGGACCGAGTGCCTGGCCGACGCGCTGGACAACCGCGTCGAGTTCGGCGTGTGGGGCGGTATGACGGAACGGGAACGCCGCGCGCTGCTGCGGCGACGGCCGACGGTCACGTCGTGGCGTCGGCTACTGGAGACCGCGCGCACGGAGTACGAGCGGAGTGCGGGCATCCTGCCCGTGGGACTGGACGACGACGAGACGTACGAGACGTACGCCGCGGTGGGGTAGGACCGCCGCCCCGGCCGCCGCCCCGGCGGCGCCCATGGACCGTCGGCAGCGGTAACGCCACCGGCCCGCGCCGCGATGTCCGGCAGCGGCAGCGGCAGCGGCAGCGGCAGCGGCAGCGGCAGCGGCAGCGGCAGCGGCTACGCCGGTGCGCCCGGCGGCGACGGTCGGTCAGTGCCGGCCTTCCGCCAGCCGGTCGCCGATGGTGCGGAGGCCCGCCAGGTCGTGTACGTCACCGGGCAGCGCGGGTACTTCGGCCACCGCCACCTCGGGGTGGAGTGCGGCGAACCGCTCGCGCGTGCGCTGTTCCCGCGCGAGCACCTGCATGCGCTCGGCGTGCAACCGCAGCAGACCCGCGGTCAGCTCCGCGACGGCGGGCGGTGTGGTGACGTCGGTGGTGGTGGCGACGGTGTCGGGGCGTGCCGCAGTGGTGCGGGGTGCCCCGGGCTCGGGAGAGGTCGCCTCGGGGCCACGAACACCAGTCTTCCCGTGCCCCTGATCCACAATGCGGCCCTCTTCAAGATTTTCCGCGGCGGCCAGTGCCCGCTCGGCGGACAACCGGACGGCCCCGCTGCCGTGCACGCGGTTGAGCACCAGCCCGGCGAGCGGCATCCGCTCCGCCGCCAGCCGTTCCACGAAGTACGCCGCCTCCCGCAGCGCGTCCCGCTCCGGCGCGGCCACCACCAGGAAGGCCGTCCCCGGAGCCTGGAGCAGCCGGTAGGTGGCGTCGGCCCGCGTACGGAAGCCGCCGAACATCGTGTCCATCGCCGCCACGAACGTCTGGACGTCCCGCAGCAGCTGACCCCCCAGCAGCTTGCCCAGGGTGCCCGTCATCATCGACATGCCGACATTCAGGAACTTCATCCCCGCCCGGCCGCCCACCTTCGCCGGCGCCATCAGCAGTTTGATGAACTTCCCGTCCAGGAAGGACCCCAGCCGCTTCGGCGCGTCCAGGAAGTCCAGCGCGGACCGGGACGGCGGGGTGTCGACCACGATCAGGTCCCACTCCTCGCGCGCCCGCAGCTGCCCCAGCTTCTCCATCGCCATGTACTCCTGCGTGCCCGCGAAGCCGGCCGACAGGGACTGGTAGAAGGGGTTGGCCAGGATCGCGCGGGCCCGCTCGGGGTCCGCGTGCGCCTCGACGATCTCGTCGAAGGTGCGCTTCATGTCGAGCATCATGGCGTGCAGTTCGCCGTCGCCCTTGATGCCGTCCACCCTGCGCGGGACGTTGTCCAGCTGGTCGATGCCCATCGACTGGGCGAGCCGGCGGGCCGGGTCGATGGTCAGGACGACGACCTTGCGGCCCCGCTCGGCAGCGCGTACGCCCAGTGCGGCGGCCGTCGTCGTCTTGCCGACACCGCCCGCGCCGCAGCAGACGACGATGCGCGTCTCCGGGTTGTCGAGCAGCGGGTCGACCTCCAGGCCGGGAGCCCCTTCCAGAGTCATGCGCCCACCCCGAGCTTCCTCAGTTCCCTGGCCAGCCGGTAGACACCGGCGATGTCCGCCCCTTCCCCCAGGAAGGGCAGTTCGTACGTCGGAAGCCGGAGCTTCGCCAGCGCCTCCCGCTGCTCCCGCTCCAGCTCCACCCGCTGCGCGTGCTCGGCGGCCTGGTCCAGCAGCGGGCCCACCAGCCGGGTGGACCCGCCGAGACCGGCCGCGGCGAGCGCCTTGGTGATGTCCTTGCGGTGGTCGCCCGACGCCGCCCGTACCGCGTCCTCGTCCAGGACGTGCGGGCGGACCATGTTGACCACGACGCCGCCCACCGGGAGGTCGGCCTCGCGCAGCTCGGCGATGCCGTCTGCGGTCTCCTGGACCGGCATCTCCTCCAGGAGGGTCACCAGGTGGACGGCCGTCTCGGGGGACTTCAGGACCCGCATCACGGCCTGTGCCTGATTGTGTATCGGGCCGATCCTCGCCAGGCCCGCCACCTCGTCGTTGACGTTCAGGAAGCGGGTGATGCGGCCCGTGGGAGGGGCGTCCATGACGACGTAGTCGTACACGAAGCTCCCTTGGTCGCCCCCCTGCTTCTCCCGGCGGCGTACCGCCTCGCACGCCTTGCCGGTGAGCAGGACGTCGCGTACGCCCGGCGCGATGGTGGTGGCGAAGTCGATGGCGCCGAGCTTCTTGAGGGCACGGCCCGCCGAACCGAGCTTGTAGAACATCTGGAGGTAGTCGAGGAGCGCGCGTTCGGCGTCGATGGCCAGCGCGTACACCTCGCCGCCGCCCGGAGCGACGGCGATCTTCCGTTCCTCGTACGGCAACGCCTCCGTCTCGAAGAGCTGTGCGATGCCCTGCCTGCCCTCGACCTCCACGAGAAGTGTCCGCTTGCCCTCGGTCGCGAGGGCGAGCGCGAGTGCGGCGGCGACCGTCGTCTTACCGGTTCCGCCCTTGCCGCTGACGACCTGGAGCCTGCTCACGTATTCGAGCCTAACCAGTCCGGGCCCGGGCCGTTCGCCCCCGGGTCGGATTGGGCGGGTCCCGTGTGGGGGCTCCCGTCCCCGCGGGGCCGCGCGGGACTTGGGCGACCCGACGGCGGCTCCGCTTCCGGGGGCGTGGACGCCGGGTGTGGACGCCGGGTGTGGAGCCGGGCGGGGGCGCAGCCGGTGACGTGGGCGGAGTCCAGCCGGGAGGCGGCCGCCACCGGCACACGGCGCCGTCCGGTCGGGCCCGGGGACGCCTGGGCGGGAGACCGCCCCGGGCAGCGGCTACAGTCGGCTCCATGACCAAGTGGGAATACGCGACCGTGCCCCTTCTCGTGCACGCGACCAAGCAGATTCTGGACACCTGGGGCGAGGACGGCTGGGAGCTCGTCCAGGTCGTTCCCGGGCCGAACAACCCCGAGCAGCTCGTGGCGTACCTGAAGCGGGAGAAGCCGTGACGGGCCGTGTGGAGGCGACGCTCGCCGAACTCGGCCTGACCCTGCCCGACGTGGTGCCGCCGCTGGCGTCGTACCAGCCGGCGGTCCGGTCGGGCGTGTACGTGTACACGGCGGGCCAGCTCCCGATGGTGGACGGCAAGCTTCCGCTCACCGGCAAGGTGGGCGGCGAGGTCACCCCCGACGAGGCCAAGAAGCTCGCGCGGATCTGCGCGCTCAACGCGCTGGCCGCCGTGAAGTCGGTCGCCGGGGACCTGGACCGTATCGCCCGCGTCGTGAAGGTCACCGGCTTCGTCGCCTCGGCGGCGGACTTCACCGGGCAGCCGGCCGTCCTCAACGGCGCCAGTGAGCTGCTGGGCGAGGTGCTCGGCGACAAGGGCGTGCACGCGCGCAGCGCGGTCGGTGTCGCCGTCCTGCCGCTGGACGCCCCGGTCGAGGTCGAGATCCAGGTGGAGCTGGTCCAGGACTGAGCGTCCGCAAGCCGTCCCGCGCGGTCCCGTCCCCGGGTGGGGCGGGACCGTTGCCGTATCCACCTTTCCTCTCGAACATCCCGCCGGATGCGCATAGCATCCGGCCATGTCCAATGGTCAGTGGTATCCCCCGGAGTGGCCCGACCGGATCCGCGCGCTCGCGGGCGGCACCCTCACGGCCGTGACCCCCAGACGGGCCGCGACCGTCCTGCTGCTGCGCGACGGCATCGGCGGACCCGAGGTGCACATGCTGCGCCGGCGTACGTCCATGGCCTTCGCGGGCGGCGCGTACGCCTATCCGGGTGGCGGCGTCGACCCGCGCGACGAACATCCGGTGCGCTGGGCGGGCCCGGCGCCGGCCGAGTGGGCGGCCCGGCTCGGGGTCGCGGGGCCGGGCGAGGCGCAGGCCATCGTGTGCGCGGCGGTGCGCGAGACGTACGAGGAGTCCGGGGTCCTGCTCGCGGGCCCGACCGCCGGCTCGGTCGTCGCCGACACGAGGGGCGACGACTGGGAGGCCGACAGGGCGGCCCTGGTGGCCCGCGAGCTGGCGTTCGCGGACTTCCTGGACCGGCGCGGCCTGGTGCTCCGCTCCGACCTGCTGGGGGCCTGGGCGCGCTGGATCACGCCCGAGTTCGAGCCGCGCCGCTACGACACCTGGTTCTTCGTGGCCGCCCTCCCGACCGGGCAGCGGGCCTCCAACGCGTCGACGGAGGCGGACCGCACCGTCTGGATCCGCCCGGCGGACGCGGCGGCGGGCTACGACCGGGGCGAGCTGCTCATGATGCCGCCGACGATCGCCACGCTGCGGTCGCTGGAGCGGTACGGGACTGCGGCCGAGGCTCTGGCGGGGGCCCTGGACCAGGACCTCACCCCCGTACTGGCGCAGGCGCGGCTGGAGGGCGAACGGGTGGTGCTGAGCTGGCCGGGGCACGAGGAGTTCACCAAGACGGTCGGCACCGGGGGTGGGGACGCGTGACCGACGCCGCCGCTCTTCCCGGCCGGCCGCGCGGAGCCGTGGTCTCCGGGCCCGCGACCGAACGGGCCGTCAACGTCCTCGCGCCCAACCCGTCCGCGATGACGCTCGACGGGACGAACACCTGGATCCTCTCGGAGCCGGACTCGCCGCTCGCCGTGGTGGTCGACCCCGGCCCGCTGGACGAGACGCATCTGCGGCGGGTGGTGGACACCGCCGAGAGCCTCGGCAAGCGCGTGGCGCTGACGCTCCTCACACACGGGCACCCGGACCACGCCGAGGGCGCGGGCAGGTTCGCCGAGCTGACCGGGACGGCCGTGCGGGCCCTGGACCCGGCGCTGCGGCTCGGCGACGAGGGGCTGTCGGCGGGCAGGGCGGTCGAGGTGGGAGGCCTGGAGCTGCGCGTCGTCCCGACGCCGGGCCACACCTCCGACTCGCTCAGCTTCCACCTGCCGGCCGACGGCGCGGTCCTGACGGGCGACACCGTCCTGGGGCGCGGTACGACGATGGTGGCGCACCCCGACGGGCGCCTCGGCGACTACCTGGACTCCTTGCGGCGGCTGCGCTCGCTGACGGTCGACGACGGCGTCCACACGGTGCTGCCGGGCCACGGACCGGTCCTGGAGGACGCCCAGGGGGCGGTCGAGTACTACCTGGCGCATCGCGCCACCCGGCTCGCCCAGGTGGAGACGGCCGTCGAGAACGGTCACCGCACGGCGGCGGAAGTCGTCGCGCACGTGTACGCCGACGTGGACCGGTCCCTGTGGCCGGCGGCCGAGCTCTCGGTGCGGGCGCAGCTGGAGTACCTGACGGAGCACGGGCTGATCTGAGGGCGCGCTCGCCCCGGGGGTCCAGGGGCGCGGCGGTCCCGGGGGCGGGGGCGGCGGTCCCGGGGGCCCGGGGCGGGCGGCGGCGGCAGCGGCGGCCCGTCCTCGTCCGGACCGTGGACGGCACGGCGCCGAGAACCGATCGGACGCCGATGGGCCGCCCCGGTGATCCGGGGCGGCCCATGCGTCGTTCGGCGTACTAGCGCGAGCGCTTGGCGAGCCGCTCGACGTCCAGCAGGATCACGGCACGCGCCTCCAGGCGCAGCCAGCCGCGGCCGGCGAAGTCGGCCAGTGCCTTGTTGACCGTCTCGCGGGAGGCGCCGACGAGCTGGGCCAGCTCCTCCTGGGTGAGGTCGTGCACGACGTGGATGCCCTCCTCCGACTGCACGCCGAAGCGGCGCGACAGGTCGAGGAGCGCACGGGCGACACGGCCCGGAACGTCGGAGAAGACAAGGTCGGACATCTGGTCATTGGTCTTGCGCAGGCGGCGGGCGACCGCGCGCAGCAGGGCGGTGGCCACTTCGGGGCGGGCGTTCAGCCAGGGCTGGAGGTCGCCGTGGCCGAGGCCGAGGAGCTTGACCTCGGTCAGGGCGGTCGCGGTGGCCGTACGGGGACCCGGGTCGAACAGGGACAGCTCACCGATCAGCTCGCCGGGGCCGAGGACCGCGAGCATGTTCTCGCGCCCGTCGGGGGACGTGCGGTGGAGCTTCACCTTTCCTTCGGTGACCACGTAGAGCCGGTCGCCCGGGTCGCCTTCGTGGAAGAGCGCGTCGCCACGGGCGAGCGTCACCTCACTCATCGAGGCGCGGAGCTCCGCGGCCTGCTCGTCATCGAGCGCCGCGAAGAGCGGGGCGCGCCGCAGAACGTCGTCCACGAGTTCTCTCCTATGTCGACCTGCTCAGAGACGTTGGGTCCCATGATGCCGGACGGTAAAACAGTGCGATCAATCACAACAAGTTTGACGCACTGGTACGCGTGTCCGTACGGCAGGGCCCCGATTGGGTCCTGATCGACCGTGGCCGGGGCGGATGACGGCGGTGGCGCTTAGGCTGGCCGGGTGTCCAAGTCGCCGGTGAGAGCGCAGGCCGAGGGGGCCGGGAGAGTGTCCGGGGAAGAGAATTCCGCTGTAGGCGAACAGGTGTCGCCCAAGTCGATAAAAGGTGCGAAAACGGACAAGTCGATGAAGGCGAGCAAGGCTGGCAAGGCGGCCAAAGCGGTCAAGGCGGCCGGGGCGGCCGAAGCGGTCGAGGCGGGCAAGGCGGTCAAAACCGCCAGGACCGGCGAGGGCGGCGAGGCGGCGAAGCAGGCGCAGAGGGCGGGGAAGCCGGAATCGCGCCTGGCGATGGTGCGCCGCGCCCGGAAGATCAACCGTGAGCTGGCCGAGGTCTATCCGTACGCCCATCCGGAGCTCGACTTCCGCAACCCCTTCGAACTGCTCGTCGCGACCGTGTTGTCGGCCCAGACGACCGACCTGCGCGTCAACCAGACCACCCCCGCCCTCTTCGCGAAGTACCCCACGCCGGAGGACATGGCGGCGGCGGTTCCGGAGGAGCTGGAGCAGATCATCCGGCCGACCGGGTTCTTCCGCGCCAAGGCCAAGTCGCTGCTGGGCCTGTCCGCGGCGCTGCGGGACGACTTCGGTGGCCGGGTCCCCGGCCGCCTGGAGGACCTGGTGCGCCTGCCGGGCGTGGGGCGCAAGACGGCGAACGTGGTCCTGGGCAATGCCTTCGGAGTGCCGGGCATCACCGTGGACACCCACTTCGGCCGGCTGGTCCGGCGGTGGAAGTGGACCGAGCAGGAGGACCCGGAGAAGGTCGAGGCGGAGATCTGCGCGATCTTCCCCAAGTCGGAGTGGACGATGCTCTCGCACCGGGTGGTCTTCCATGGCCGGCGTATCTGCCACTCCCGCAAGCCGGCCTGCGGCGCCTGTCCGATCGCGCCGCTGTGTCCGGCGTACGGGGAGGGGGAGACGGACCCGGAGAAGGCGCGGAAGCTCCTCAAGTACGAGATGGGCGGCTACCCGGGTCAGCGTCTGGCTCCGCCGCCGGACTACCCGGGCCGCCCGGCGGCGCCCCTGGGTACCGGTGACGAGTGACGGAACGAACCAGTGGCTGGAACGCGTTGTGAAGCCGGGGGTGCCTATGACGCGCGCTGAAGAACACCCGTACGACCGCGACCGCAACCGCGACCGTGACCGCGACCGCCCGGCGCGGCCGGCCGACCCACGGCCGACGACGACGCCGCCCGGCATCGAGCCCACCGCCCCCCGCACGCCCCACCGCCGCCCGGCGCCCACCGCCGGCGGCCGGGAGACCGTCACGGCCACCGCTGTCGCCCCCGGGGCCGCACCCGCAGCCGCGCCCGCCCCTCCCGGGGCTCCCCTGGCACAGGCCGCCATCCCTCGAGCCACCCCCGCCCAGCAGGCGGCCCACCCGGGCGCCCCGTCCCGCCCGGAGCGCCCCGCCCCGCAGGCGGCTCCCGCCCAGCAGGCGGCCCACCCGGGCGCCCCGTCCCGCCCGGAGCGCCCCGCCCCGCAGGCGGCTCCCGTCCAGCAGTCCGCCCCCGCCCCGCAGGCGGCCCTCCCCGACGCCCCCGACCGCCCGGGCACCTCCGGAACCGCCCACCCGGATGCCCCCGACCGCCCGGGCACCTCCGGAACCGACTGCCCGGGGGCCCATGCCCGTGCGGGTACCGAGGTGCGGCCGGGGACGGGGGCGACCGGGTGGGACCGGGCGGGATCGGTCGCCGTGAGCGAGGAGGGGCTGCCCGAGTGGCTGGAGCCGGTGGCGCGGGCGGCGAGGACCGTCGCGCCCGAGCAGCTCAGCCGGTTCCTGCCGCCCGAGCGCGGGGGCCGCCAGTCCGCCGTGCTCATCCTCTTCGGGGAGGGCGACCACGGCCCCGAGCTGCTGCTCATGGAGCGTGCCGGGAGCCTCCGCTCCCACCCCGGGCAGCTGTCCTTCCCGGGCGGCGCCCTCGACCCCGAGGACGGCGACCCGGAGGCCGACGGCCTGCTGCGCGCCGCGCTGCGCGAGGCGGAGGAGGAGACGGGGCTCGACCCCGCCGGCGTACAGATCTTCGGCGTACTGCCACGGCTCTACATCCCCGTCAGCGGCTTCGTCGTGGCGCCCGTCCTCGCCTGGTGGCGCTCGCCGAGTCCCTTCCGCGCCGTCGATCCGGCCGAGACCGCCCGCGTCTTCACCGTCCCCGTGGCCCATCTCACGAACCCCGCCAACCGCGCCACCAGCGTCCACCCCAGTGGCCACCGAGGTCCGGCGTTCATGGTCGAATCGGCCCTGGTCTGGGGTTTCACCGCCGGAGTGATCGACCGGATCATCCACTTCGCCGGCTGGGAGCAGCCCTGGGACCACGGCAAGCAGGTCCCGCTCGACTGGCGATCATGACAGGCTGACGCCGTGCTCCGCGGCCGAACGGGGCGGCTGGTGCGACCGGAGACGAATCTGCGAGGCTGATGACGGTGAACGTGCTGGACATTCTGCTGCTGGTCGCCGCCGTGTGGTTCGCGATCATCGGATACCGACAAGGCTTCGTCGTCGGCATCCTGTCGGTGATCGGCTTCCTCGGCGGCGGGCTCGTCGCGGTCTACCTCCTCCCGCTCGTCTGGAGGCCGCTGACGAACGACGCCAAGGTGTCGACGACCGCCGCGATCGTCGCCGTCGTCATCGTGATCGTGTGCGCCTCGGTGGGCCAGGCCTTCACCACCCACCTCGGCAACAAGCTGCGCCGCCACATCACCTGGTCACCCGCCCGCGCGCTGGACGCCACCGGCGGCGCCCTGGTCAACGTGGTGGCCATGCTCCTCGTGGCCTGGCTGCTCGGCTCGTTCCTGGCCCAGACCACCTTGCCGACCATCGGCAAGGAGGTCCGTAACTCCAAGGTGCTGCTCGGCGTGGACCGGGCACTGCCCGGACAGGCCGACATCTGGTTCTCCGACTTCTCCTCGGTCCTCAAGCAGAACGGCTTCCCGCAGGTCTTCAGCCCGTTCGCCAACGAGCCGATCACCGAGGTCCGCGCCCCCGATCCGGCGCTCGCGGGGAGCCCGGTGGCCGCGCGCGCCAAGAAGTCCATCGTCAAGGTCGTCGGTACGGCGCCGAGCTGCGGCAAGTCCCTCGAGGGCACCGGGTTCGTCTTCGCCGAGCGCCGTGTGATGACCAACGCCCATGTCGTCGGCGGCGTCGACGAGCCGACCGTCCAGATAGGCGGTGAGGGCAGGCGGTACGACGCGAAGGTCGTGCTCTACGACTGGCAGCGCGACATCGCCGTACTGGACGTACCGGACCTGAAGGCAGAACCGCTCCGGTTCGCGGACGCGGACGCGCGCAGCGGTGACAGCGCCATCGTCGCGGGCTTCCCGGAGAACGGCGCGTACGACGTCCGCTCCGCGCGGGTGCGCGGCCGGATCGACGCCGACGGCCCGGACATCTACCACCGTGGCCAGGTGCGCCGCGATGTGTACTCGCTGTACGCGACGGTCCGCCAGGGCAACTCCGGTGGACCGCTGCTCACCCCGGACGGCGAGGTGTACGGGGTGATCTTCGCCAGGTCGCTGGACGACCCGGACACCGGTTACGCCCTGACGGCCGACGAGATCCGCCAGGACATCGAGCTCGGCCGGACCGCCAACCAGCAGGTCGACAGCCAGGGCTGCGCTCTCTGACCGGCGGATCCGTGCCTAGTGGCGCGTGTGCCGGAGGCGCGCCGAGACCCAGCGGGCCCGGCGGCGGAGGATGCGGGAGATCCCGAGTCGGGGGTCCGGCCCCTGGGCGACCGGTGGGCCGCTCCTTGGGGGGATCGGCGCAGAGGCCGAGCGGCGGTTCCGTGCTGAGTCAGCGTAGTCGTGCGTCCAGCCCATACCTCGACGTCTGCCCGGACCCCATGGTCGGTAACCGCCCCGGGGGCCGCCAATTGGCGTATGCGGCAGGCAATTGGCTGTTCGTCATACAACCTTCCAGCCGCTTCATCGGGCGACCGTCCAACATCCCTCCGGCCGCCGCCGCGACCACCGTCGTCGCCACCGCGACCACCACCGTCGTCGCCACCGCGACCGCCGCCACCACCGCGACCGCCGTCGCAACCGAGACCACCGCCGTCGCGACCACCGCGAGGCACCGCCGCCCGCCGGTACGGCGCCTAGCGGTCGGGCTCGGGGTCCTTGAGCCAGTTGATGAGCTCGGTGGAGAACGCCACCGGGTCCTCCTCATGGGGGAAGTGGCCCAGGCCGTCGAAGAGCCGCCACCGGTACGGAGCTTCTACGTACTCGCCCGACCCGGCCGCGCTGCGCGTCCGCATCGCCGGGTCCAACGAGCCGTGCAGGTGCAGCGTCGGAACCCGCACCGGGCGCTTCATGCGCCGGTTGAACTGGATGCCGTCCGGGCGCGCCAGTGACCGCACCATCCACCGGTACGGCTCGATCGAGCAGTGCGCCGTCGACGGGATCGTCATCGCCCGCCGGTACACGCCGACCGCCTCCTCGCTCGGTTCCTGGCCGGGGCCGGACCACTCGCGGACCAGCCGCCCCACCAACGCCGCGTCGTCCGCGACCAGCTGACGCTCCGGCAGCCAGGGTCGCTGGAAGCCCCACACGTACGACCCGGCACGCGACTGGGAGAAGTCGGAGAGCATCGCCGAGCGCCACCGCCGAGGGTGGGGCATCGAGGAGACCGCCAGCCGGCGCACCAGCTTCGGCCGCATCACCGCCGCCGTCCACGCCAGATACCCGCCCAGGTCGTGCCCGACCAGCGCGGCGTCCGGCTCGCCGAGCGAGCGCACCACACCCGTGATGTCGAGCGCCAGGTTCGCCGCGTCGTAGCCCCTGGGCGTACGGTCACTGCCGCCCACGCCGCGCAGGTCCATCGCGACCGCCCGGAACCCGGCGTCGGCGAGCGCGGGCAACTGGTGCCGCCACGTCCACCAGAACTGCGGGAAACCGTGCAGCAGCAACACCAGCGGCCCGTCGCCCATCTCGGCGATGTGGAAGCGCGCCCCATTGGCCGCCACGTCACGATGTGTCCAGGGACCATCGATCCGTACGGGACTGCCGGTGTTGCTCTCAGGGACGGTCATGCGGACGAGCGTGCCACAACCTCGGCCTCGTCCTTGACCGCAAGGGCGGGACGAATCGGACGACCGGTGGTGTCCCGCGGGTGGGGCTTGGCGTTGCCGAGCACGGCGGCCGTCCGCTTGGCCGAGGCGATGGACCGCTCCGGCGGCTTGACCTTCTTGAACTTGGTCACGGCGAGCAGTGCCGCCAGCCCGGCCAGCACCAGGTACGCGCTGCCGACGATCAGGAAGGACCACGCGAGCCCGAGCCCCAGGTTGTGGATTCCGTACGCCGCGGCGAAGCTCAGCACGGGGAGCGAGAAGATCGCGAAGACGCCCGCGACGCTGATGGCCGCCCCGCCCATCGCGCCGCGCTTGACGTCCTGTCGCAGTTCGGCCTTGGCCAGCGCGATCTCGTCGTGCACCAGCGCGGACATCTCGGTGGTCGCCGTGGCGACCAGCTGGCCGAGACTGCGCTCCGCACCAGGTCCACCATTGTCGGCGGGGTAGCTCATTGTCTCGCTCCCTCTTCTCTCCTGTGGTCCGACCTCAGATCATGCCGGACCATCGCCGTCTGTGCGCGATCCCCCCGCCACTTCCGCCTCCCGAACCGCCTGAGCCTCCTGAGCTGCCTGGGTTCCCGGAGCACCGTGAGTAAACTGCGTCGCTCCGGCCTGCTGAGACCCGTGGGCCGCGACCGCCTCGGCGAGCCGCCGGTGCTCGGTGGCCTTCCTCTCGTGGATCTCCGCCATCCGCATGTGGTAGGCCGGGTCGTGCTGCTCGTACACGTCCGGGATGCCGTCCATGTCGTCGTCGCGGTCCTCCTCCGCGCACAGCAGCTGGTACTTGCGCACCCGCAGCTTCAGCAGGATCGCGGCGAGTACGGCGGCGATGAGCGAGCCCATCAGGACCGCCGCCTTGACCTCGTCGGTCAGTGCCTCGTCCCCGGCGAAGGCCAGCTCGCCGATGAGCAGCGAGACGGTGAAGCCGATGCCTGCGAGGGTGGCGACGGCGAAGAGGTCGGCCCAGGTCAGGTCCTCGTTGAGCTCCGCCTTGGTGAAGCGGGCCGCCAGCCACGTACCGCCGAAGATGCCGAACGCCTTGCCGAGCACCAGGCCCAGCACCACGCCGAGGGTCTCGGGCTTGGTGAAGACGTCGGCCAGCGCACCGCCGGAGACGGCCACGCCCGCCGAGAACAGCGCGAACATCGGCACGGCGAAACCGGCTGACAGGGGCCGGACCAGGTGCTCGATGTGCTCGCCCGGCGAGTGGTCCTCGCCGTCGCGCCGGGTGCAGCGCAGCATCAGGCCCATGGCTACGCCGGCGATCGTGGCGTGGACGCCGCTGTTGTACATCAGGCCCCAGATGACCAGGGCCAGCGGCACGTACACGTACCAGCCGCGCACGCCCGTGCGCAGCAGGAACCAGAAGAGGGCGAGGCCGACGACGGCGCCGCCGAGCGCCGCGAAGTTCAGGTCGCTGGTGAAGAAGACCGCGATGATCAGGATCGCGAACAGGTCGTCGACGACGGCCAGGGTGAGGAGGAAGGCGCGGAGCGCGGACGGCAGGGAGGTGCCGATGACGGCGAGGACGGCGAGCGCGAAGGCGATGTCGGTGGCGGTCGGGACCGCCCAGCCGTCCAGGGAGCCGCCCCCGGTGACGTTGACCAGTACGTATACGAGGGCGGGGGCGATCATGCCGCAGAGCGCGGCGACCACGGGGAGTGCGGCGGCCTTCGGGTCGCGCAGCTCGCCCGCGACCAGCTCGCGCTTGAGCTCGATGCCGGCGACGAAGAAGAAGACGGCGAGCAGTCCGTCGGCCGCCCAGTGCTGGAGGGACAGGTCCAAGCCGAGGGCGGCCGGGCCTATGTGGAAGTCGCGCACCGACTCGTAGCTGCCGCTGATCGGGGTGTTCGCCCAGACGAGGGCGGCGACGGCGGCCAGCAGGAGCAGGACGCCACCGACGGTCTCCGCACGCAGCGCGTCCGCGATGTACGTCCGCTCGGGGAGGGAGAGACGCGCGAGGAACTTACGGGGGTTGCTGGGGGTGGGCGCGGCCACGGTGGCGGACCTCCGGTCGGTCGGTCGGTAGGGCGGGCATGACGAAGCACATGCCGACCAGACTTCCCGGCGCACCCTGAGACTCGTTGTCGTGGATCTTATTGTCGTGTTGTTGACGTGCTGCTCAACCCTACCCGGCGTGCGCAAGGTCATATCCGGCGAATGCCACTTTATGCGTGAAGAGGGCATCCGGCGCGTCGTCGCCGGGTGCCCTCTCCTCGCCGGGTGCCCTCTCCTCGCTCGTGGCCCTCTCCTCGCCGGGGCCGTGGCCGGTCAGTTCTCCCCGGAAGCCGTGGCCGGTCAGTCCTCGCTGGAGGCCGTGGGCAGCTTGGACTGGATCAGGTCCATGACGGACGAGTCCGTGAGCGTGGTGACGTCACCCAGCTGCCGGTTCTCCGCGACGTCCCGCAGCAGACGGCGCATGATCTTGCCGGAGCGCGTCTTGGGGAGCTCGGCCACCGGGAGGATGCGCTTGGGCTTGGCGATCGGGCCGAGCGTCGCGCCCACATGGTCGCGCAGGTCGTTGACGAGCGCGTCGTCCTCGCTCGCCGTACCGCGAAGGATCACGAACGCCACGATGGCCTGGCCCGTCGTCTCGTCGGCGGCACCCACGACCGCCGCCTCGGCGACCTTCGGGTGCGAGACGAGCGCCGACTCCACCTCCGTCGTGGAGATGTTGTGACCGGAGACCAGCATGACGTCGTCCACGCGCCCGAGCAGCCAGATGTCGCCGTCGTCGTCCTTCTTGGCGCCGTCGCCCGCGAAGTACTTGCCCTGGAAACGTGACCAGTAGGTGTCGATGAACCGCTGGTCGTCGCCCCAGATGGTACGCAGCATCGAGGGCCAGGGCTCGGTGAGGACCAGGTAACCGCCTCCGCCGTCGGGGACCTCGTTCGCCTCGTCGTCGACGACGGTGGCGCAGATGCCCGGCAGGGCCCGCTGCGCCGAACCCGGCTTCGTCTCGGTGACGCCCGGCAGCGGCGAGATCATCATCGCGCCGGTCTCGGTCTGCCACCAGGTGTCGACGATCGGGGTCTTCCCGGCGCCGATGTTCTCCCGGTACCACATCCACGCCTCGGGGTTGATCGGCTCACCGACCGACCCGAGGACCCGGAGGCTGCTCAGGTCGAACTTGGCGGGGATGTCGTCCCCCCACTTCATGAACGTACGGATGGCGGTGGGCGCGGTGTAGAGGATCGTGACGCCGTACTTCTGCACGATCTCCCAGAACCGCCCCTGGTGCGGGGTGTCCGGCGTGCCCTCGTACATCACCTGCGTGGCGCCGTTGGCCAGCGGCCCGTAGACGATGTACGAGTGGCCCGTCACCCAGCCGATGTCGGCGGTGCACCAGTAGACGTCCGTCTCCGGCTTGAGGTCGAAGACCGCGTGGTGGGTGTAGGCCGCCTGGGTGAGGTAGCCGCCGGAGGTGTGCAGGATCCCCTTGGGCTTACCCGTCGTACCGGACGTGTAGAGGATGAAGAGCGGGTGCTCCGCGTCGAACGCCTCGGGGGCGTGCTCGGTCGACTGGCGGGCGACGATGTCGTCCCACCACACGTCCCGGCCCTCGGTGAAGGCGGTGTCCTGGCCGGTGCGGCGCACCACCAGGACGTGCTCGACCTGCGGGCACTTGGCGACGGCCTCGTCGATGGCCGGCTTGAGCGCGGACGGCTTGCCGCGCCGGTAGCCGCCGTCGGCCGTGATGACCAGCTTGGCGTCGGCGTCCTGGATGCGGGAGGCGACGGCGTCGGCCGAGAAGCCGCCGAAGACGACGGAGTGCGCGGCGCCGATACGGGCGCAGGCCAGCATCGCCACGGCGGCCTCGGGGATCATCGGCATGTACACCGCGACCCGGTCGCCCTTGCTGACGCCCAGTTCGGTCAGCGCGTTCGCCGCCCTGGAGACCTCGTCCTTGAGCTCGGCGTACGTGATGGCCCGGCCGTCGCCCGGCTCGCCCTCGAAGTGGATGGCGACCCGGTCGCCGTGCCCCGCCTCGACGTGCCGGTCCACGCAGTTGTACGCCACGCTGAGCTTGCCGTCGGCGAACCATTTCGCGAAGGGCGGGTTCGACCAGTCGAGGGTCTCGGTCGGCTCGGTGGCCCAGCTGAGCCGACGTGCCTGCTCGGCCCAGAAGCCAAGCCTGTCCGCCTCGGCCCGCTCGTACGCGGCCGCCGTCACATTGGCGTTCGCAGCCAGCTCGGCGGGCGGTGCGAACCGCCGCTCCTCCTTCAGAAGGTTGGCCAGGCTCTCGTTGCTCACGACATCTCCCATTCCCGGGGCGTCCGATGTGTCCCAGCCCATAGCTCATCAGCCAGATGCCCGGGTGACAAGAGCTTCCAGGCCATTGGTTTAGACCTCTTGGCCGACAGGTTCCGGGTGATCGGCTGACGGTGTGAACGGGACCGGGTGGTCACGTGACCCCTCCTCCCCGGGCGGCGGGGAGAAGGGGCCACGCCCACTCCCACGGATGCCACCCGCCGAAGGTTCAGGCGTGCGAGGAGGGGCCGGAAGTCGTCAGGCGGACGCTCCCTCCTTGGACGACGGCAGGGCCGCTGGCGAATGGGGGGAGGAGGGAGACGGAGGAGAGGGGGGAGAGGAGGGGGAATCCGAGGAAGGAGATGCCGCCTGCGAGGAGGGGGAGGCGGGTGGTGCGGGCGACGTCGGCGATGTGGAGGGCGCGGGGGACGAGGGGTAGCGGGAACGGCTCGGCAACGGCTGGGCGGACGGGGCCACCCAGTCGAAGACGGCGCTCTCCCCGTCCGTACGCCCGTCACGCCCGTCACGCACGCGGCTGTCGGTGTCCGCCAGCAGATACGCCTGAGCCTCACCCACGTGGAAGTACATGCCGTGCAGCTCCAGCGTGCCCTCGGCGAGCCGTCGTGCCACCGCCTCATGGGCCTTCAGGTGCTCCAGCTGCTGCACCACATTGGTGAGGCAGAGCTGCTCGGCGGCGTCGGCGGGCAACCTGCCCGCACCGTCACCGGCCGGCCCCCCGGAGAGCCGGGCCCAGGTGCGGCGCGTGCTCCGCATCCGCTCCAGACTCGGCATCCCGTGCCGCAACCAGCGCCGCAGCGGGGTCTCGGGCGCGTCCGGCTTGCTGCTCAGCAGGGCCTGCATCGCACCGCAGTCCGAGTGCCCGCACACGGTGATGGACTGTACGCGCAGCACGTCGACGGCGTACTCGATCGCCGCCGCCACGGAGTCGTCCCCGCTCTCCGCACCCGGCGCCGGCACCAGGTTGCCGACGTTCCGTACCGTGAACAGGTCCCCCGGACCACTGGCCGTGATCATGCTGGTGACGAGCCGGGAGTCGGCACACGCCAGGAAGAGCTGCGACGGCCGCTGCCCCTCCCGCGAGAGCCTGGCCAGCTCCTCGCGCACCAGCGGCGCCGTGTTGCGCTGGAAGGAACTGAGTCCGCTGGCCAGCTGGTGGCCCTTCGTCCGACGCCTGGGCTCGGCCACCGGGTGCTCGCCGCAGTGGTGGTTGCGCCAGGGCGTCCAGGGTCGGCAACAGGCGTGCGCACCCGCTCCGGGCTCGGCGATCCGCACGCCGGTGCGGCCGGTCATCTCGACCTGTCCGCCCCGCGCCATGTGGGACATCTGCCAGTCCTGCAGCGTCTCGTAGGCCGCGTGGTCCATGAACGACCCGTCCAGCTCCACGACGGCGGTCGCCCCCTGGGGCACCTGGTGCAGGGCCCGGCTCAGGCGCGGCACGGCCAGGAACGTCAACTGCCCGCGGACCCTGATGTGTTCGACGTCCCCCTTGGTCTCCTTGGTGATCCGCGTCCGGGTGAGCCGGTGCATGGCGACGGCACTGGCCACGACGATGCCCAGCGCCACCCCCTGGAGGATCCCGATCAGGACGACTCCGGACACCGTCACGGCGTAGACCATCACCTCGCGGTGACGGGTGACGCTGCGGATGTGGGTGATGCTGACCATCTGGATGCCGATCACCATGACGAGCGCGGCGAGCGCCGGCAGCGGGATCAGGTCCAGGACGGGCACGAGTACGAGGGCGGCCAGCACCACCCACAGCCCGTGCAGCATCGTGGAGTGCCGGCTCACGGCCCCGGCCGACACGTTGGCCACGCTGCGCACGGCGACGCCCGCGACCGGCAGGCCGCCGAGCGCGCCGGAGACGATGTTCGCGGCTCCCTGGCCCGCCAGCTCCCGGTCGAGGTTGGAGCGCGGCACATGGACCGTGGTGTCCTTGCGGGCGGCCACCAGCTTGTCGACGGCGACGGCCGACAGCAGCGACTGGACGCTGGTGACGAGCGTGATGGTCAGCACTCCCACGGCGATACCGAGGACGGGCCCTTCCGGAAGCCCGGGAAGCGCGTGACTGCTCCACGACGGCAGGTCGACACGCGGTACGCCGATCCCGGCGGCGATGGCCAGTACCGACGCGGCGGCCACGGCGGTGAGCGCCGCCGGCACCTTCCGCAGCACACGGCCGGCCCGTCCGGGGAGCCGTGGCCACACCAGCAGGACGACGACGGTCACCACGCTCACCGACACCGCCGCCGTGTGCAGATCGGCCAACTGGGCGGGCAGGCCCAGGAAGTTGTGCACGGCCGAGCTCTGCGGCGTACCGCCCAGGACGACGTGGAGCTGGGCGAGGGCGATGGTGACGCCGATGCCGGCCACCATGCCGTGCACGATCGCCGGGGACACGGCCAGCGCGGTGCGCGCCACCCGCAGCGCGGAAAGCCCCAGTTGGGCGAGCCCCGCCAGGACGGTGATGGCGCAGGTGGTGCGCCAGCCGTACCTCTGGATGAGCTCGGCGGTGACGAGGGTCAGTCCCGCGGCGGGCCCGCTGACCTGGAGCGGCGCGCCGCCGAGCCGGCCGGCGACGATGCCGCCGACCGCGGCGGCCACCAGGCCGGCCTGGAGCGGGGCACCGGTCGCGAGTGCGATGCCCAGGGAGAGCGGGAGCGCGATGAGGAAGACGGCGATGGAGGCCGAGACGTCGGCGCCCGCGACACGGAACCGGCGGCCGCCCTCGGGTGGCGGGGGGCTGTGCGGCTTCAGGAGGCGTGGCCTCCCGGCAGTACGGAACGTACGGCCGGAGTGGCCGCCGGACGGACCGGTGCGGGCAGGGGTGCAGGCAGTCATGGGTTCCCGTCTCCTCCGGGGCGGCGCGGTCGCGGTACGTGCGGGTCGAACGAACGTGGGGTCGCGGCCGTGGGTCACGGCGTGCAGTGGCGGGAGTGTGCCAACTCTCTGTAAACAGATCGTAATGGAGAGTAAAGAGTCCGGCATTATTTTCGATGCATAAGGGGCAATATTTCACCTAATTCAGTGATTAGTCCTTCTAGTACGGCTTGTCGTATGTTCACACCCACTTCCGTGGTGCGACGTTGACGGGGCTCGCAGCAGAGACCTCCGTGGACCACGAGAAGGGTGGGCGGAAGATGGCCGCCACGAAACAGACCCCCACGAGCGGGCCCGCCACCCGCGGGAACGCCGTCCGCCGCTACGCACTCGACGCCGCCCGCGCCGGCGCCGCCCGGTGGGCCTCCGCCCGGCGGACCCTCGCGCGCCGGACCTCCGGCGGCACGCCGGATTCGGGGCAGGCCGCCCCGGCCGCGGCCGGCCTGCGGGGGCGCCCCCTCGGCGTGGTCACGGTCGCGGCCGGTGTGGCGGTCGCCCTGGCGGCGGGGCTGGCCGGGTGCACCGGCTCGGACGAGGACGCCGCGGGCGCGGCCGGCCCGAAGCAGGTCACAGCGCCCAAGAGCGCCGTCCGTCTCATCGGCGACGGCTCGACCGCCTACACCGGCGCCCAGCCGGGACTGAAGAAGCCACAGCGCCTCAAGCCCGGCGAGAAGCCGCCCCAGTTCGTGGTCTTCTCATGGGACGGCGCCGGCGAGGACAGCCAGAAGCTCTTCTCCCACTTCCGCAAGGTGGGCAAGCGGTACGGCGCGACGATGACGTACTTCCTCAGTGGCGTCTACCTGCTGCCGGAGGAGAAGTCGAAGCTGTACGTCCCGCCCGGCCACGCCCCCGGCCGTTCCGACATCGGCTTCAACGACACCGAGGGCATCCGCGACACCGTGCGCGAACTGCGGGGCGCCTGGCAGGAGGGCAATGAGATCGGCACCCACTTCAACGGCCACTTCTGCGGCCCGGAGAGCGGTGTCGGGACCTGGTCCGTCGAGGACTGGAAGAGTGAGATCTCCCAGGCCAAGTCCTTCGTCAAGAACTGGAAGACCAACTCCGGCCTGACCGCCGAGAAGCCGCTGCCGTTCGACTACGACACGGAGCTGATCGGCGCCCGCACCCCCTGCCTGGAAGGCCGGGACAACTTCGTGCGCGCCGCGAGCCAGCTCGGCTGGCGCTACGACACCAGCGGCGTCAACAACCAGGTCTGGCCCGGGAAGAGGGAGGGCCTGTGGGACCTCTCGCTCCAGATGATCCCCATCCCCGGGCGGTCGTTCGAGACGCTGTCCATGGACTACAACTTCATGGTCAACCAGTCCGGAACGGCCAAGGGCGCGCCGTCCATGCACCAGTTCTGGGGCAACCAGTTCCGTGACGGGATGCTCCAGGCCTTCGAGCGCGCGTACAACGGCAACCGCGCCCCCCTGATCATCGGCAACCATTTCGAGTCCTGGAACGGCGGCACCTACATGCGCGCCATCGAGGAGACGATCGCCGACGTCTGCGTCCGCAGCGACGTGCGGTGCGTGTCGTTCCGTCAGCTCGCCGACTGGCTGGACGCGCAGGACCCCGCGGTCCTGGCCAAACTGCGCACGCTGAAGGTCGGCGAGGCGCCGAAGAACGACTGGCCGGCCTTCCTCGCGGCCCGGCCGGCGACCGCCGCCTCACCGGCCGTCCCGGCCGGCGCCCCCGCCCGGCGTCAGGCGGGCTGAACGGCACCGAGCCCTTCACCGAGTACGAAGCCGGGGTCGACCTGCGCAGCCAGGTCGGCCCCCGTCTTCGCGTTGCCCCAGCTCTCCGCGTTCTTCAGGTGGAAGTGCACCATCTGGCGCGTATACCGCTCCCAGTCGCGGTGCCGGTACGAGTCGTCCGCGGCGTTCTGCAGGGACTGCAGCGCCATCCGGTTCTCGGCCTCCAGCAGTTCGAAGCGCGCCGGACGGCCCTTCTCCATCGAGCGGACCCAGTTCGAGTGGCCGACCGTGACGAGCAGGTCGTCCCCGATCTCCTCGCGCAGGAAGTCGACGTCCTCCATGCCCTGCACCTTGTTGCCGACGACGCGCAGCTCGACGCCGAAGTCACGCGCGTACTCCTTGTACTGGCGGTAGACGGAGACGCCCTTGCGGGTCGGCTCGGCGATCAGGAAGGTCATGTCGAACCGCGTGAACATCCCCGACGCGAACGAGTCCGAGCCGGCCGTCATGTCGACGACGACGTACTCCTCCGGCCCGTCGACCAGGTGGTTCAGGCACAGCTCCACCGCCCCGACCTTCGAGTGGTAGCAGGCCACTCCGAGGTCGGCCTCGGTGAACGGCCCCGTCGCCATCAGCCTGATGTCGCCGTCGTCCAGGCGCACCGGCCGGGCGCACGCCTCGTAGATCGGGTTGTCCTCGCCGACGCGCAGGAGCCGGGACCCCTCGCCCGGGGGCGTCGTCTTGATCATCGTCTCGGCGGACGGGATCCGGGGGTTGGTGCCGCGCAGGTACTCCTTGATCAGCGGCAGGTGCGCGCCCATCGCCGGCAGCGCGGCCGCTCCCGCCTCGTCGAGGCCCAGCGCGGCCCCGAGGTGCTGGTTGATGTCGGCGTCCACCGCGAGGACGGGAACCTCGTTGGCGACGAGATGGCGGATGAAGAGGGAGGACAGCGTGGTCTTGCCGCTGCCGCCCTTACCTACGAAAGCGATCTTCATGTTCAGATAGCGTAGCGGGGCGTAGTGGCGCGATTGCCCCGCGTTGCCGTCGTGTATGACGAAGGCCACTCCAAGGTGGGTCGCCGGTGCCGGGCGCGTAGCCTCGCTACCTATGAGTACGAATCCCGCTGACCCCCTGGTCGCGCTGGGGGCGCTGCCCGGTGTGCCCGATGCCGTGGACTCCGTTCGCAAGGCCGTCGACCGGGTCTACGGGCACCGCGTGATGCGGCGCCGCAGCAACGAGGTGACCTCCGAGGCGGCGCTGCGCGGCGCGCGCGCGTCCGCGGCCCTGTCGGGTGCCGACTGGGCCCTGGAGGAGGTGCGCCGGCGTACCGACTTCAGCGGGGACGCGGAGGCGCGGACGGTCGGCGCCGCCCTGCGTCTGGGCGCCGAGACGGGCCAGCTGCTGTCGATCTGGCGGCAGTCGCCGATGCGGGTGCTGGCCAGGCTCCACCTGGTCGCGACGGGCGACCCCGGCAGCCCGGCGAGCGCCGCGGCAGGTGGGACGGCCGGAGTGCCGGCCGACTCGGTGGGGCGGCCGCGGCGGGACGGTGAGCCCGTCGACGAGCCCGGCATCGAGGCGCCGCTCCCCGGCGCCGCCGAGGTCGCGGGCCGTCTTGACGGGCTGGCTGATCTGATCGTCGCGGGCAGCTCGGCCCCGGCGCTGGTGACGGCCGCCGTGGTGCACGGTGAGCTACTGGCGCTCCGGCCGTTCACCTCGTACAGCGGGCTGGTGGCGCGGGCGGCCGAGCGCATCGTGCTGATCGGCAGCGGGCTGGACCCCAAGGCGATCTGCCCGGCCGAGGTCGGTCACGCGGAGCAGGGGCGCGCGGCTTACGTCGCGGCGTTCGAGGGCTATCTGTCCGGTACCCCGGAGGGTATGGCGGCGTGGATCTCCCACTGTGGACGGGCGGTGGAGCTGGGCGTCCGGGAGTCGACCGCGGTCTGCGAGGCGCTCCAGCGCGGAGCGGCGTAGCGGAACCCGGCCGCCTTACGCGCGGCGCCGAGGGGGAGCCGGCCGCACCTGGGGCCGGTGGCGCGACCCGTGGCCGTGGCCCGGGCTGCGACACCGTCGGAGACCGTCGCGTGGGCGGGTGCGTCCGGGGTGGGCGCGGTGCGGTCCGGGCGCGGTGGTCCGGCGCGCGGTGCGGGTCGCGGTGCGATGCGTCCGGCGTGGGCGCGGTGCGGGTCGCGGTGCGGTCTGGGCGCGGTGGGTCCGGCGTGGTGCGGTGCGGTCCGGGCGCGGTGGGTCCGGCGCGGTGCGGTGTGGGCGGGACAGGGTTGCGGCGGTACCACCTGAGCGGTACCGCCGCTGGCACGTCCGCCGGGTTACCATGCGTCCTCGATATGTGCCCATCAGGCGGGGACTTTGCCCGACGCCTGGTGCGGCTGGCCCGTAATCGACGGGTCGACGTCGCGTGGGTACTCAGCTTCCGTGCTGTTCGGTCCGTGGGGCCTTCTTGCTCAACAGGGGATCCTTTCGGATGTCCTTGGTCTCGCGGGCCGTTAAGTCCTTTGTACTCCCGTCCGGGGCGATACGAAAGTCCTGCCTCCACTTTTTACCTTGGGCGCTGGATGTCCACCGTCATCCGTTTCCTGCGCACCATCGACGCCTGGCTCGCGCGGTGTGGTGCGTTGGTGCGTTGGTGCGAGCACGTGCGGTGCGCCAGGTACTCACGCCGACTGCCGCCGTCGGCTGGTGTACCAGACCAGGCCGGCGGTGGCCGCCGCCGCACCCACGGCCGCGGCTGCCACGAGCGCGGGGCGCGGCGGCATCCGGAAAGCGGGCAGGCGCTGCTTCAAACGGACCGGGCGGTTGAAGACGAGAACCGGCCAATCGCGCCCGGCCGCCTCGCGGCGGAGCGCGCGGTCCGGGTTCACCGCGTACGGGTGTCCGACGGCCTCCAGCATGGGCAGGTCGGTGGCCGAGTCGCTGTACGCGTAGCAGCGGGACAGGTCGTACCCTTCCGCTTCCGCCAGCTCCCGGATGGCCTCCGCCTTGGTGGGGCCGTAGGCGTAGTACTCGACCTCTCCGGTGAAGCAGCCGTCGTCACCGACGACCATCCGCGTCGCCACGACCCGGTCGGCCCCGAGCAGCTCGCCGACAGGTTCGACCACCTCGGCGCCGGAGGTGGAGACGATCACGACGTCCCGGCCGGCGGCGTGGTGTTCCTCGATGAGGGACGCCGCCTCGTCGTAGATGATCGGGTCGATCAGGTCGTGCAGGGTCTCGGCGACCAGCTCCTTGACCTGCTGGACGTTCCAGCCCTTGCAGAGCGCGGAGAGGTACTCCCGCATCCGTTCCATCTGCTCGTGGTCGGCACCGCCGGCCAGGAAGACGAACTGGATGTAGGCAGTCCGCAGTACGGCGCGGCGGTTGATCAGGCCGCCTTGGTAGAAGGACTTGCTGAAGGTCAACGTCGATGACTTCGCAATGACCGTCTTGTCCAGGTCAAAGAAGGCTGCTGTGCGCGGCAAGGAGTGGTTTTCCACGAGCCTGAGCATAGGTGCCCGCCATTCGGCGTACGCTGGGGCGTGTGGGTTTGCCTGAGAAGGCTCTCGGGTACACCATGGAAGTCACGGATCGTTCGCGACCGTGCTAACCCGGCCCGGCTCCTCCCCCCCCCGAGTCGGCCGGAAAGACGACCCCCGCTCTCCCCCCCGGCGGGGGTCGTCGCATGTCCGGACGCGTTTTCGTCCGTTTTCGACGGCTCTGATCGAACATTCCGTCCTCCTCCCGCGCTCCGGTCGGGGATCGTCGCCATCCCCTGTACGTCACTCAGAGTAGCGGAAGTGCTGCGCTGCGGAAGTCGCTGGTATGAGCTACGTGGATATTCACAACGGGCAAGTTGTCCACAGTTTTAAGGGAAGATCCACTTCTTTTCCAGAAGTCGTTCATCGTGATTCCGGCCGCGAAGTCCGCAGAGGCGGAATCGCAGATCTCCCGTCGCGCGACGGCGGGAGGAGACCCGCTGCGGAAGCCGATCCGCACCGACACGTCGGACACGCGGGAACACCCGTGTGCCGCGAGGGGCCGAACGGTCACACACGAGCGCGATGAGACAGGGGAGAGGGGCGGAGATCATGGCTGGTTCCATCACATCGGACCGGGCGCCGACCGTCGAGGGGCGGCGGGACGGACCGCTGATCGTGACCGAGGACGCGGAACTCCTCGACGACCTGCTGCGGTTGTGCGCCGCCGCCGGCGCGCAACCGCAGGTGTACCACGCGGTGCCCGAGCACAGAGCGAGCTGGGACGCCGCGCCGCTGGTCCTGGTCGGGGACGACGCGGCCGCCCGCTGCCGGGGCGCGACACGCAGGCGGGACGTGCTGCTCGTCGGACGTGGCCAGGACGATCCGGGGGTGTGGCGGCGTGCGGTGGAGATCGGCGCGGACTGCGTGTTGCGGCTGCCCGAAGCCGAGAGCTGGCTCGTCGACCGGATCGCCGACGTGGCCGAGGGCGCTGGGCGGCAGGCGCTGACCGTCGGGGTGATCGGCGGACGCGGTGGTGCCGGGGCGTCGACGCTGGCCTGTGCGCTGGCTGTCACGGCGGCGCGTGAGGGGCGGCGGACGATGCTCGTGGACGGTGACCCGCTGGGCGGGGGAATCGACGTTCTGCTGGGCGGTGAGCAGGCGGAAGGACTGCGATGGCCGGATCTCGCGGCTGCCAGGGGCCGGGTCGCGGGCGGGGCGTTGGAGGAGTCGCTGCCTTCACTGCGTGGCCTTCGGGTTCTCAGCTGGGACCGTGGCGAGTCGGCGGCGATCAGCCCGGAGGCGATGCGTTCGGTGCTGGCGGCGGCACGCAGACGTGGCGGTGTGGTGATCGTGGACCTGCCGCGCCGGGTCGATGACGCGACCGTGGAGGCGCTGGCCCAGTTGGACCTCGGGCTGCTCGTGGTGCCCGCCGAACTGCGGGCCGTCGCCGGCGCCAAGCGGGTGGCGGCCGAGGTGGGCACGGTGCTGCGCGAGTTGCGCGTGGTGGTCCGCGGGCCGTACGCCGCCGGGGTCGACGACCAGTGGGTCGCGGAGGTGCTGGGCCTGCCGCTCGTGGGAGAACTGCCCGTGGAGCCGGGCCTGGAGGCGGCTCTGGACGCGGGCGCCCCGCCGGGCGGGAGCGCGCGAAGTCCGCTCGGCCGCTTCTGCGCGGCGTTCTGGGAGCGGGCGCTGGCCGAGGAAGGCGCGTCGTGACGGCGGGGCTGCTGGAGGCCGTCCGGCAGCGGCTCGTGGAGAGCGGCACGGAGCCCACGCCCGCCGGAGTGGCGGCCGCGCTGCGGGCGCAGGGCCGGGTGCTGGGAGACACGGAAGTGCTCGGCGCGGCGGAGGAGCTGCGGTGCGAACTGGTGGGCACCGGACCGCTGGAGCCGCTCCTCGCCGATCCGGCGGTGACGGACGTACTGGTGTCGGCTCCGGACCGGGTGTGGGTGGACCGGGGCGCGGGGCTGGAGCTGTCGGGCGTCGCGTTCCCGGACGCTGCGGCGGTCCGCAGGCTGGCGCAGCGGCTGGCGGCGGTCGCGGGACGGCGGCTGGACGACGCCCGGCCCTGGGTGGACGCGCGGCTGCCGGACGGCACGCGGATGCACGCGGTGCTGCCGCCGGTGGCGGTCGGTTCCGCCTGCCTGTCGCTGCGAGTGGTACGGCCACGGGCCTTCTGCCTGCGGGAGTTGACGGCGGCCGGGACGGTGCCGCCGGGTGGGGACGAGGTACTCCGGGCCCTGGTCGACGCTCGGGTGTCGTACCTGGTCAGTGGCGGAACGGGGTCGGGGAAGACGACGTTGCTGTCGACGTTGCTGGGGCTGGTGGGCGAGCGGGAGCGGATCGTACTGGCCGAGGACTCGGCCGAGTTGCGGCCGGACCACCCGCATGTGGTCCGGCTGGAGGCCCGGCCGCCGAACCAGGAGGGCGCGGGCCGGGTGACGCTGCGGGACCTGGTGCGTCAGGCGCTGCGGATGAGGCCCGACCGGCTGGTGGTGGGCGAGGTGCGCGGAGCCGAGGTGACGGATCTGCTGGCCGCCTTGAACACCGGGCACGAGGGCGGCTGCGGGACCGTGCACGCCAACACCGCCGCCGATGTGCCGGCGCGTCTGGAGGCGCTGGGGACGGCCGCGGGGCTCGACCGGGCCGCGTTGCACAGCCAGGTGTCGGCGGGTCTGTCGGTGGTCGTCCACCTCGTGCGGGCCAGGGACGGGCGACGCCGGATCGCCGAGGTGCATGTGCTGGACCGGGACGCGCGGGGACTGGTCGTCACGGTTCCCGCCCTGCGGTGGGCGCCCGAGGGGTTTCGGTACGAGCGGGGCTGGGAGCGGCTGCGGTCGCTGATCGGGGGTGAGCGGTGGTGACGGGACAGCCGATGTACGCGGCGGTGTGCGCGGGTGCGGCGGCCTGGCTGGTGCTGGACCGGGAGCGGGGGCTGCGGCGGGCCCGGCTGCTGTTCGCGGGCGGTGGTGACGTGCCGGCCGCGGGGGCGTGGTCCTGGCGGCGCTGGGTGCCGGTGGCGCGGGTGCGGGTGCGGGTGCGGCGGGAGTGGCTCTGTCTGGTGGTGGCGGGGGTTCTGGCGGTGCTGGCGACGTCGGTGCTGCCGCTGGTCGCGGGGGCGTGCGCCGTGCCGTTGGCGGGACGGTGGCTGAGGGCCGCGGAGCGGGCCCGCGCCCGGGAGCGGCGCGCGGACGCGGTGATCGCCCTGTGCGGTGCGGTCGCCGGTGAGTTGCGCGCCGGGTGGCAGCCCGGGCAGGCGTTGTTCTGGGCGGCGCGCGACACCGGGGCGTTGGGCGGCGAGGAGGCGGCGGTCCTGGCGGCGGCGAGGTTCGGGGGTGACGTACCGGAGGCGTTGCGGCGTGCGGCGCGGGAGGACGGCGCGGACGGCCTGGTGGGACTGGCGGCCTGCTGGCGGGTGGCCGTGGACGGCGGGGCCGGGCTGGCGGCGGGCTTGGACCGGCTGGAGGCGGCGCTGCGCGAGCGGCGCGACCAGCGGGAACGGCTGAGAGCCCAGCTGGCGGGCGCCTGGGCCACGGTCGGGTTGCTGGCGCTGCTCCCGGTGGTGGCGCTCGCGATGGGCTGGGCGCTCGGCGCCGATCCGTTGCGGGTGCTGTTCCACACCCCGGCGGGCCTGTGCTGCCTGGCCGTGGGAGGCCTCCTGGAAGGCATGGGCCTGTGGTGGGCCGGGCGGGTCGTACGGGCCGGGGAGGAGCCGTGAGCGGGCAGCTGCTCCCGGGCGTGGGGGCCGCGGTGGCTCTGGCGGCCGGTGCGGCGTGGCTGACCGGCGCGCTTGCCGCCCGGCGACGTGAGCGCCGCGCGCGCCGGCGGGTCACCGCACTGCTGAGGACCGGGCAGGGGCGCGGCCGGCCCCGGTGGCGGGAGCGCGCGGTGTGGGCGCGGCGGTGGGTGGCACCGGCCGGGGCGGCCGTCAGCGGCTGGATCCTGTTCGGCGGGGTCGCCGGGTGCGCGGTGGGTGCCGTCGGCGCGTATGGCGTACGGAGATGGCAGCGGCGTCCGCGCCCTGCCGGGGAGGAGGACGCGGAGGCGGTGGCGCGGGGGCTCCCGATGGCGGCGGACCTGCTGGCCGCGTGTCTGTCGGCCGGGGCGGGGCCGCGCGAGGCGGCGGAGGCCGTCGGGGACTCACTGGGCGGGCCGGTCGGTGACCGGCTGGCGAAGGCAGCGGCCGAGCTGCGGCTGGGCGGCGAACCGAGCGAGGTGTGGGGCCGGTTCGGTGGGATACCGGGCGCCGGACCTCTGGCGCGCTGTCTGGAGCGGGCGGCCGCCTCGGGCGCTCCGGCCGCCGAGGCGGTCTCCCGGCTGGCCGCCGGGCTCCGCGCGGACCAGGCCCGGCGGGCCACCGCCCGCGCGCAGCGGGCGCAGGTGCTGATCACCGCTCCGGTGGGGCTGTGCTTTCTGCCCGCGTTCCTGGCGGTCGGAGTGGCCCCGGTGGTGATCGGACTGGCGAGCGAACTGTTGTGACGGATCGACATCTCTTGGGGGTTGGTATGGGAAACCGGATGCTGAAGGTCCTGAAGGGCCTGAAGTCCGTGAAGGCCCGGGTGCGTCGGGCCGGAGGGGGTGGAGACGAGGGGATGTCCACCGCCGAGTACGCGATGGGGACACTCGCCGCGTGTGCGTTCGCGGCCGTGCTCTACAAGATCGTCACAAGTGACGTCGTGTCGGGCGGGCTGGAGTCGCTGATCGGGAGGGCGCTCAATGCCCCGTTCTGAAGCCGGCGGCGACCGCGGTTCGGTGACCGCCGAAGCGGCCACGGCCCTGCCGGCGCTGGTGCTCTTCACGATGGCGCTCGTGTGGGCGCTGACGGCGGCGGCCGCGCAGATCCAGTGCGTGGACGCGGCGCGGGCCGGGGCGCGGGCCGTGGCACGCTCCGAGCCGCGTGCGAAGGCGGTGGAGGCGGCCCGTTCGGCCGCGCCGAGCGGCGCCCGCGTGGCGGTGGAGCGCACCGGGGACCTGTGGCGCGTCCGGGTGGAGGCGCCCACGCCCGGGCCCGGAACTCTGGCGCTGACCCTCCGAGCGGAGGCGGCGGCGTTGGCCGAGGACACGGTGGGGGTGCCCGCGACGGCTCCGGACACGGTGGGGGTGGCTCCATGAGCCGCCCGGAGGCGGGCCGCCGTCACCCGGATCCGGCCTCCGACCCCGGCGGGGGCTCCGGCTCGGGCCCGTGGACGGACCGCTTCCCGGGCGCGCGGGAGCGCTCCGACCGTGGATCGGCGACGGTGTGGGCGGCGATGGCGGCCACCGTGATGTGCGCTGTCTTCGCGGCGATCCTCGCCCTGGGGCAGGCGGTGGCCGCCCGTCATCAAGCGGGGGGCGCCGCGGACCTCGCGGCGCTGGCTGCGGCGGACCGGGCGCTGTGGGGCGTGACCGACGCATGCGGGGCGGCGGCCCGGGTGGCGCGGGCGCAGGGGGCGGAAGTGGTGCTGTGCGCGGTACGCGGCGAGGTCGCGGATGTGACGGCACGGTCCCGGTTCGGGCCGTACGCGCCCACGGTGAGGGCGAGGGCGGGGCCTGCGCGGGAGCATTCGTGGCAGCCCGCGGCAGTGCCGTAGGGCACGGTGCCGTGCTCGCCCAGCGGGTCGTCGCCGTTGCCGCGTTGGCGGGGGCCGGGTGGGGGTCGGCCCGCTTGGGGCAGGCAGCCACGCGCGGGGAGGTGCGGACGGTCCGCGAGGACTCGGAGCTGCGGGTGCTACCAGCCAGGGGTCACCGGTGCGCCCCGCCATCGGGTGTCCTCGTCATCGGCGCGGCTGTCCCGCCACGGGCGGCCCCGGCCACGGGGCGGCCGGGGCCCCGGACCGGCGCCCCGGCCGACGCCGCAGTGGCACAGTGGCGCGGCGACCCGGCCGCACCGGCTGGCCCGGCCAGGGCACACCGCCCGTACCTGACCGGAGCGCTCGTGGCTCCGGGGCGCGCGGTCAGGCCGCGGGCGGGACCTCCCGGGGCGCTTCCGGGGCTCCCCGCAGCAGCTCCGTGAGGAGTCGGACAGCGCCCCGCTTGTGCAGCGGATCGTTGCCGTTGCCGCATTTGGGGGACTGGACGCACGAGGGGCAACCCGCCTCGCACTCGCAGGACGCGATGGCGTCACGGGTCGCGGTCAGCCACTCCCGCGCGGTGTGGAAGGCACGCTCCGCGAACCCGGCGCCGCCCGGGTGGCCGTCGTACACGAAGACCGTCGGCAGCAGCGTGTCCGGGTGGAGGGGGACGGACACCCCGCCGATGTCCCAGCGGTCGCACGTGGCGAAGAGCGGCAGCAGGCCGATGGAGGCGTGCTCGGCGGCGTGCAGGGCGCCGCCCAGCTGCTCGGGGTTCACCCGGGCGGCGTCCAGCTGGTCCTCGGTGACGGTCCACCACACGGCGCGGGTGCGCAGGGTGCGCGGCGGCAGGTCGAGCTTCGTCTCGCCCAGGACCTCGCCGGTGATCAGACGGCGGCGGAGGAAGGAGACGACCTGGTTGGTGACCTCGACGGACCCGTAGCACAGACGCCCGTCCCCCCAGGCGATCTCGGTGTCGGTCTCCAGCACGGAGATGGCGGTGGTGTCGCGGGCGGTGGTGGAGTACGGCGGGTTGGCCTCCTCGACCAGGGCGACCGATTCCTTGAGGTCCAGCTGCTTGACCAGGTAGGTCCTGCCCATGTGGAGGTGGACTGCGCCTTCGTGGACGGCGGCGTGGGCGGCCGGTTCGTCGACGGTGCCGAGCAGCCGGCCCGTGCCGGCCTCGACGATCTGGACAGGGCTGCCGCCCTCGCCCCGGATGTCGGCGAGGTCCGCGGCGCGTTCGCGACGGGTCCAGTACCACCCGGACGCCCGGCGCCGCAGCAGGCCTGCCGATTCGAGCTGGGGCAGCAGCTCCGGGACGGCCGGGCCGAACAGGGCCAGATCGGGTTCCGTGAGCGGTAGTTCCGCCGCCGCCGCGCACAGGTGGGGGGCGAGGACGTAGGGGTTGTCCGGGTCGAGGACGGTCGACTCGACCGGCTGGCGGAACAGCGCCTCCGGGTGATGGACGAGGAAGGTGTCCAGTGGGTCGTCGCGGGCCACCAGCACCGCGAGGGCTCCCTGCCCGGAGCGTCCGGCGCGGCCCGCCTGCTGCCACAGGGAGGCGCGGGTCCCCGGGTAGCCGGCGATCACCACGGCGTCCAGGCCCGACACGTCGATACCCAGCTCCAGGGCGGTCGTCGCGGCCAGGCCGAGGAGCTCACCGGAGTGCAGGGCCCGCTCCAGGGCCCGGCGCTCCTCCGGCAGGTAGCCGCCCCGGTAGGCGGCGACCCGCGCGGGCAGCGAGCGGTCGATCTCCGCGAGCCTCTCCTTGGCGATGACCGAGATCAACTCGGCACCGCGCCGGGAGCGCACGAAGGCGACCGACCGGACGCCCTGGACGGTCAGGTCCGTCAGGAGGTCGGCGGTCTCGGCCGTGGCGGTGCGGCGCACCGGGGCGCCCTGCTCGCCCTGGAGCTCGGTGAGCGGCGGCTCCCAGAGGGCGAAGACCAGCTCTCCGCGCGGCGAGGCGTCGTCGGCCACCTCCCGCACGGGCAGGCCGGTCAGCCGTCCGGCCGCCAGGGCCGGCTGGGCGGCGGTCGCGGAGGCGAGGAGGAACACGGGTGAGGAGCCGTAACGGGCGCAGACGCGGCGCAGACGGCGCAGTACCTGGGCGACGTGGGATCCGAAGACGCCCCGGTAGGTGTGGCACTCGTCGACGACCACGTAGCGCAGGGCGCGCAGGAAGGAGGACCAGCGCGGATGGGAGGGGAGTATGCCCCGGTGGAGCATGTCGGGGTTGGTCAGGACGTAGTTGGCGTACTGGCGGACCCACTCGCGTTCCTCGACGGGTGTGTCGCCGTCGTAGACGGCGGGCCGGATCCGGTTCCCCAGTGGTGCGGCGAGGGCCTTGACCGCACGTCGCTGGTCGGCCGCGAGGGCCTTGGTCGGCGAGAGGTACAGGGCGGTCGCGCCCCGGCCGTTGGGTGCCTCGGATCCGTCCAGCAGGGTGGACAGGACCGGCGCCAGGTAGGCGAGGGACTTGCCGGAAGCGGTACCGGTGGCGATGACGACGGACTCGCCGTCCAGCGCGTGCTCGGCGGCGGCGGCCTGGTGGGCCCAGGGGTGCTCGATACCCGCCGTATGGATGGCGTTGATCACTTCTGGACGGATGCGATCGGGCCAGACTGCATGGCGACCCGCTCTCGGGGGCAGGTGCTCCGTATGAGTGATGCGCGCAGCCCGGTTCGCCCCTGCGGCGAGCCGGTCGAGGACCGTACCGGGGGAGGGGCGGTTGTCCCCGCTCTCGGGGGGTCGACTGGGGCGGTGATTCATGGCCATCGGCACCGAGTGTGTCACCGGCGTGACGGACAATGCTCCCAAGGCGTCGTGCATGGCTGCTGGTAAGTGATTGAATGCCATCGCGGCTGGCGATCCGTCCCCTGGCTCCGTCCGGAGAATCCGAGGGGCGACCGCTCGATAGCAAGGTGCTGGAGGATCCGTGGACCTGTCCCTGTCGACTCGCAATGTGTCCGGCCCTGGTGGCGACCGTACGGTCGTCGAGGTCGGTGGCGAGATTGATGTGTATACCGCGCCCAAGCTGCGCGAGCAGTTGGTCGAGTTGGTGAATGACGGCAGCTATCACCTGGTCGTCGACATGGAGGGTGTGGACTTCCTCGACTCGACCGGCCTCGGCGTGCTGGTGGGCGGCCTGAAGCGCGTGCGCGCGCATGAGGGATCGCTGCGCCTGGTCTGCAACCAGGAGCGCATTCTCAAGATCTTCCGAATCACTGGTCTGACCAAGGTGTTCCCGATCCACACCACGGTCGACGAGGCCGTCGCGGCCACCGACTGAGTCGGCTCGCCGTACCGGTCGGCCGGCCCGCGCCGGGCCCGGTCAAGGCCGCGTCGGACCCGTTCGGCCCAGTCGGCCGTCCGGCGTCCGTTCGGTGCCGGTCCGGCGTTCGTCCGGCCGGACCCGTGTCGGGCCGGTCCGTGGTCGGCCGGGTCCGTCGGGACCCGCGCCCCGGCTCCGGTCCGGGCCGGTCACGCATGTGCCCGGATCCGGGCGGCGACCTTCGCGGTCGGCCGGCGAGCCCGTCGGCGGTCGGTGACCGACCGGGCGGCGGGTCCGGCCGGTGAACCGGCCGACCGGAGCAGGTTCGGGAGGAAGAGCAGGGTGCCGGGCGTCCAGCCCGGTCCTCTGAGAGGTTAGCCCGCACGACCGAGGGGGACCGCATGGCCACCGTTGAACTCCGCTTCAGCGCCCAGCCCGAGCACGTCAGGACCGCCCGTCTGGTGGCGGCCGCCGTGGCGCGCCGGGCCGGGGTCGACGAAGCCGTGCTGGACGAGGTCCGGCTCGCCGTCGGTGAGGCGTGCTCCCGAGCCGTCGGGCTGCACCGCAGCAACCACGTGGCCTCCCCGATCCGGGTCATGCTGACCGAGGAGGAGAAGACGTTCTCCATCGAGGTCGGTGACGAGGTTCCGGGCGCCGGTGTCGCGGCGGCCGACGCCGCCGGGGTCCCGGGCTCCCGCAGCGCCGCGCCGGTCGAGGAGTTCGACGACGCGGAGGGCGAGGACGAGATGGGCCTCGCGGTGATCACCGGGCTCGTCGACGACGTCGAGGTGTCGGCCGGCGAGACGGGCGGCGTCATCCGTATGACCTGGCCGACGAATGCCGCAGCCGTGCTGCCCTGACCGGACCCGCAGCGAAAAAAGGCCCTGCTGAGCAGGGCCTTTTTGTATTTCCTAGATCGTCCGCCGCGTGCCAACGGTCCAAAATCATTACTGCTTTCGAGTGGATTTCGCGCATCGCGCATTTGCCGACTGGCAAGCAGAGGTCAATTCTGTTCTACGGCGCTCTGTTTTGATCAGGTTCTGCTCCCTACAATCCGTCCACATCTTGAGCTCTTCTGACGTCAAGGAGGACGAATGGCGGGGCTCTTCACCACACAAGTGTCCGACCACCCGACTTCTCTCGCGGCCGCGGTCCTCACCGATGACAACCGGATCATCGTGGCCGTCGTCGCGGCCGTGGCCCTGGCCGCCCTGATCGTCGCCCAGCTGCTCGTACGGCAGGTACTGGCGGCCGGTGAGGGCACCGCCGCCATGAAAAAGATCGCGGCGGCCGTCCAGGAAGGCGCGAACGCCTATCTGGCCCGTCAGCTGCGGACCCTCGGAATCTTCGCGGTCGTCGTGTTCTTCCTGCTCATGCTGCTGCCCGCGGACGACTGGTCACAGCGTGCCGGACGATCATTGTTCTTCCTGGTGGGTGCGCTTTTCTCGGCGGTCACCGGTTACGTCGGCATGCGTCTCGCCGTACGGGCCAATGTGCGCGTCGCGGCCGCCGCGCGCGAGGCGACTCCGGCACCCGGGGAGCCGGAAAAGGACCTGACGACCGTCTCGCACAAAGCGATGAAGATCGCTTTTCGTACGGGTGGTGTGGTCGGCATGTTCACGGTGGGCCTCGGCCTGCTCGGCGCCTCCTGCGTGGTCCTCGTGTACGCGGCGGACGCCCCCAAGGTGCTCGAGGGCTTCGGTCTCGGCGCCGCGCTCATCGCGATGTTCATGCGTGTCGGCGGCGGCATCTTCACCAAGGCCGCGGACGTCGGCGCCGACCTCGTCGGCAAGGTGGAGCAGGGGATCCCCGAGGACGACCCGCGCAACGCCGCCACCATCGCCGACAACGTCGGGGACAACGTCGGCGACTGCGCGGGCATGGCCGCCGACCTGTTCGAGTCGTACGCCGTCACCCTGGTCGCCGCGCTGATCCTCGGCAAGGCGGCGTTCGGAGACCTCGGCCTCGCCTTCCCCCTGATCGTGCCGGCGATCGGCGTGGTCACCGCGATGATCGGCATCTTCGCGGTCGCCCCGCGGCGCGCCGACCGCAGCGGGATGGCCGCCATCAACCGCGGGTTCTTCATCTCCGCCGTGGTCTCCCTGGCGCTGGTGGCCGTCGCGGTCTTCATCTATCTCCCCTCCTCGTACGCCTCCCTCGAAGGCGTCACCGAGGCCGCCATCAGGACGCACGGCGGCGACCCGCGCGTCCTCGCTCTGGTGGCGGTCGCCATCGGCATCGTGCTGGCCGCCCTGATCCAGCAGCTGACCGGCTACTTCACCGAGACGACCCGCCGTCCCGTGAAGGACATCGGGAAGTCCTCCCTGACCGGGCCCGCCACCGTCGTCCTCGCCGGCATCTCCATCGGCCTGGAGTCCGCCGTCTACACCGCGCTGCTGATCGGCCTCTCGGTGTACGGGGCGTTCCTGCTCGGCGGCACGTCGATCACCCTGGCGCTGTTCGCCGTCGCCCTGGCCGGCACCGGTCTGCTCACCACCGTCGGCGTCATCGTCGCCATGGACACCTTCGGCCCGGTCTCCGACAACGCCCAGGGCATCGCCGAGATGTCCGGCGACGTCGAGGGCGCGGGCGCGCAGGTCCTCACCGACCTCGACGCCGTCGGCAACACCACCAAGGCCATCACCAAGGGCATCGCCATCGCCACGGCCGTACTGGCGGCGGCCGCGCTCTTCGGGTCGTACCGGGACGCCATCGCCACCGCCGTACGGGAGGTGGGAGCCAGGGCGACGGAGATGAACCTGACCATGGACATCTCCCAGCCCAACAACCTCGTCGGGCTGATCTTCGGAGCGGCGGTCGTCTTCCTCTTCTCCGGGCTGGCGATCAGCGCGGTGTCGCGGTCGGCGGGAGCGGTGGTCTACGAGGTGCGCCGGCAGTTCCGTGAGCACCCCGGGATCATGGACTACAGCGAGCAGCCGGAGTACGGGCGGGTCGTCGACATCTGCACCAAGGACGCCCTGCGTGAGCTGGCCACCCCCGGGCTGCTCGCCGTCATGGCGCCCATCGCCGTCGGGTTCACGTTCGGGGTGGGCGCTCTCGGCTCGTTCCTCGCGGGTGCCATCGGCGCCGGCACCCTGATGGCCGTCTTCCTCGCCAACTCCGGAGGCGCCTGGGACAACGCGAAGAAGCTCGTCGAGGACGGCCATTACGGCGGCAAGGGCAGCGAGGCGCATGCCGCCACCGTCATCGGTGACACGGTCGGCGACCCCTTCAAGGACACCGCCGGGCCGGCCATCAACCCCCTGCTGAAGGTGATGAACCTGGTGGCACTGCTGATCGCTCCCGCGGTCGTGCAGTTCAGCTACGGCGACGACGCCAGCGCGGGCGTACGGGCGGTGGTGGCGACGTTCGCCATCGTCGTCATCATCGGCGCCGTGTACGTGTCCAAACGGCGCACGGTCGCCATGGGTGACGAGGACAACAACCACACCCAGCGGGTCGCCAACAGGACGCCGACCGCGTAACCCCCGGTCAGGCCTCGGGCGGACGGAACGCCCTGACGTTCCGTCCGCCCGTACGGCCCACGCGGCGGTGAGCCTTCTCTCTCTAAGGCAAACGGTTGCAAAAGCGTACGAAACGGTCGCCCGACAAGCGAATGTCGCCCACTTGGCGTGTATGTTCCGGGGCCGAGAGCCTTGGAAGGGACCAAACCGGTGAACAAGAAGCTTGCGGCCGCACTGTCCGGCGGTGCGGTACTGGTGCTCGCACTGTCGGGCTGCAGCAGCGACGACGAGGGCGGCGAGAACAAAGTGGACGCCTGGGCCAAGAAGGTCTGCGACCAGGCGCAGCCGCAGATCCAGAAGAGGGCCAACGCCCAGCAGACCATCATCTCGACGGCGGCCGACGGAAAGCCCGCCGACATCCAGGCCGCCGACTCGAAGGCCTTCCAGGACATCGCCGACGCGGACAAGGCGCTCGCCAAGGCGGTGCGGGACGCCGGCGTACCGCCCGTCGAGAACGGCGAGAAGCTCCAGCAGGACGCGGTCAAGGAGCTCAACGCCACGGCCGTGGCGTACGAGGGCCTGAAGAAGCAGGTCGACGCGCTCGACCCGAAGAACCAGCAGAAGTTCGCCGACGGGCTGCAGGACGTCGCGGAGGGTCTGAAGAAGATCGAGAAGATGGACCAGGACGCGCTGGCCAAGCTGCAGTCCGGCCAGCTCGGCCAGGCGATGGCCAGGCAGCCGGGTTGCCGCAAGGCAGAGGCGTCGGTGCCGCCGACCGTCCCGCCGGCCAAGCCGGGCCCGGGCGCGTCCGCTTCGGCGAGCAAGGCCGCTCCGGCTTCCTCGTCCTCCTCGGCCTCGTCCTCCTCGGCCTCCGTCTCCCCGTCCTCCTGAACCTCCTGGGCGCTTCGGGCCTCCTGCGGTTCGCCTCCGTCCGCACCGTCGAGAGCGGACCCCGACCCGGCTCCCCGTGTGCGGGGGGCCGGGCCGCGCGCCGATTGTCAGTGGTGGCGGTCACAATGGGCAGGTGAGTACGACCAGCCTTACCGCCAGCCTCCCGGTGCCCGACCGCGCCGACCGCCTCCGCGACGCCCTGCTCGCCGCCGACTTCACCGCCGACGGCCTGCTCGAGCTGCTCGGCGCACCCGCCTACGCCGCGCTCGCACGCAGTGAGACGGTTCCCGCCCTGCGCGCCACCCGTGCGGACGGTCCGCTCGCCACGCTCGTCCGCCTCTTCCTCCTCCAGCGTCCCGTGTCGCCCGCAGGGGCCCGCGCCGTGCTGCCGCTGGAGGAGGCGCTCACCGACGGGTGGGTGGTGGAGGACGGCGATGGGATCCGCGCCACCGTGGACGTCCGGCCGTACGGCGGTCCCGAGGGCCAGGACTGGTTCATCGTCTCCGACCTGGGCTGCGCCGTGGGGGGCGCGGCCGGGGCGAGCGGTCGCGGCGAGGGTGTGGTCCTCGGGGTGGGCGGCGCGTCCACGACGCTCGCCGGGATCACCGTCCGTACGCCCGTCGCCTCGGCCCTGGACCTCGGCACCGGGTCCGGCATCCAGGCGCTGCACGCCGCGCAGCACGCCACGCGGGTGACGGCGACCGACCTGAACCCGCGGGCGCTGGAGTTCGCCCGGCTCACGCTGGCGCTGTCCGGGGCGCCGGAGGCCGACCTGCGCACCGGTTCGCTGTTCGAGCCGGTGGCCTCGGAGACGTACGACCTGATCGTGTCGAACCCGCCGTTCGTGATCTCGCCCGGCGCCCGGCTGACCTACCGGGACGGTGGGATGGGCGGGGACGATCTGTGCCGGTCGCTCGTCCAGCAGGCGGGGGAGCGGCTGAACGACGGGGGCTTCGCGCAGTTCCTCGCCAACTGGCAGCACGTGGAGGGCGAGGACTGGCAGGAGCGGGTGCGCTCCTGGGTGCCGCGCGGGTGCGACGCCTGGATCGTGCAGCGCGAGGTCCAGGACGTGACGCTGTACGCCGAGTTGTGGCTGCGGGACGCCGGCGACCACCGCGACGACCCGGAGCGGTACGCGGAGCGGTACGAGGCGTGGCTGGACGAGTTCGAGGAGCGCGGGACCAAGGCGGTCGGTTTCGGCTGGATCACCCTCCGCAAGTCCGGCGCGGAGGAGCCGTCCATCGTCGTCGAGGAGTGGCCGCACCCGGTGGAGCAGCCGCTCGGCGAGGCGGTACGGGCCCATTTCGCGCGCCAGGACTACCTGCGCACGCGGGACGACGCCGGGCTGCTCGCCGACCACTTCGTCCTGGTGCCCGAGGTGACGCAGGAGCAGGTCGGGCTGCCGGGTGCGGAGGATCCGGAGCATGTGGTGCTCCGCCAGAACCGCGGTATGCGCCGCGCGACCAAGGTGGACGCCGTCGGCGCGGGCTTCGCGGGGGTGTGTGACGGGACGCTCGACGCGGGGCGGATCCTGGACGCCATCGCCCAGTTGATGGGCGAGGACCCGGTCCTGCTGCGGGACCGTACGCCGCAGGCGATCCGGCTGCTGGTGGAGGAAGGGTTCCTGGAGCCGGCGGGGACATGACGGTGGGGCGCGCCCGGCACGGCGGGGGGACGCGGGGGCGTGAACCGGCCAATATTGGCCTCGATCCCGACATATCCGGGACGCCCGATGGGTAAGCGCCGACGACGGGCTGAGGGCCACCACCCCGGCGCGGCCCGCCCGCGCCCGGCTGCGCCCCCAGCGCCCGGCGCGCTGCGGCCCGCCCGGCCACGGTGCGGCGCGCCGCCCTCGTCGGACGCGGTCCGGCCCCGCCCGCCATCGGCTCGGCGCCCCGTCGCGCGCTCGCCCGACCCGGCCGCAGAGCCCCGCGTCGGCGCAGCCCGGCCCGCCATCGGTCCACCGCCCCCTCGCCCGCTCGGCGCCCTGCTCGGCCCGGGCGCGTCAGCCCGACGCCCCAGCCCGCTCGGTGCCCTTTCCGGGTAGGGCGCCTCCCACCTGCTCGGCCCTTCCTCCGCGGGCGCCACCCCGCCCCGGCGCCCGTCATCGGCCCGCCGCCCTCGTCGGCGCGGTCCGGCCCAGCGCCCGCCATCGGCTCGCCGCCCCCGCCCGGCGCGGCGTCCCTCGCCCGGCCCGTCAGCCCGCCGCCCCCATCCCGCCGCCCCCCACCCCCGGTCGTCGACGTACTCACCGCCCCGCCCCGCCCCGCCCCGCCCGGCGCCCCCGCCACCGACCCGCCAGCCCACCGCCCCCGTCGTCGACGTGCCCACCTCAGTCGCCGCCCCCACCTCCGTCGCCGCCCCCACCCCCGTCGACGAACGTCCCCGCCCCCCCGTCATCGACGCGCCCGTCGCCGGCCGCCAGGGCGGCCCGCCCGGCGGGGTGCCGGCGCGGGGGGGAGCCGCGTGGGTGAACCCGTGGCGCGCGGCCCGTGCCGTTCACCCGCAATTCGCGCTCACGACGCCCTCAGGTGTCAGCCTCGCCCCAGGGGCAACCATGCGGATCATCGAGAAACGGGGTACGGGCATGGAGAGCGGACCGGCCATCTTCGCCGGCGCGGCGTTCACGCTGTTCGGAGCGGGGCTCCTGCTGTGGACCGGGTCACGTGCGCTGCACCGGGCGCCGGTCGCGCACGGAGTGAACCCGACGGCGGCGATCACGTTCGCGGCCTCCATGGGAGCGGCTTTCGTGATTCTCGGCGTGTGGTGTTTCGGCCGCGTCTGACGGCGCACGGAATGAGGGGCTCCGGGTCCTGAGGGGAGTCCGGGCGCAGGAATGCCCGGACTCGGGTTACCGTTCGAGTGGCCGTTGCGGTCTTTTGCCGTTTGACACGGGGGCGGGTTGTACCGTCACACTCCGCAGCGACAGCAGCGTCAGAGCACGGCGTCACGTCAGCAGCAGTGCGCAGTGCGCCAGCAGTGCACGCGGTGCGACCACACCGCGCGGCACGCGCCACCGAGCGTCGACCGGAGAGAAGAGCGAAGTTGTCCCCGACCAGCGAGACCGCACAGGGCGGCCGCCGACTCGTCATCGTCGAGTCGCCTGCCAAGGCGAAGACGATCAAGGGCTACCTCGGCCCCGGCTACGTCGTCGAGGCGAGCGTCGGGCACATCCGCGACCTCCCCAACGGCGCCGCCGAGGTGCCCGAGAAGTACACCGGTGAGGTGCGCCGCCTGGGCGTGGACGTCGAGCACGACTTCCAGCCCATCTATGTCGTCAACGCCGACAAGAAGGCCCAGGTCAGGAAGCTCAAGGAGCAGCTGGCCGAGTCCGACGAACTCTTCCTCGCCACCGATGAGGACCGCGAGGGCGAGGCCATCGCCTGGCACCTGCTCGAAGTCCTCAAGCCCAAGGTCCCGGTCCACCGGATGGTCTTCCACGAGATCACCAAGGAGGCCATCCGGGCCGCCGTCGCCAACCCGCGCGAGCTGAACAAGCGCATGGTCGACGCCCAGGAGACCCGCCGGATCCTCGACCGCCTGTACGGCTACGAGGTCTCGCCGGTCCTGTGGAAGAAGGTCATGCCCCGGCTGTCCGCCGGCCGGGTGCAGTCCGTCGCCACCCGCCTCGTCGTCGAGCGGGAGCGCGAGCGCATCGCCTTCCGCTCGGCCGAGTACTGGGACCTGACCGGCACCTTCGCCACCGGCCGCACCGGTGACGCGTCCGACCCGTCGAACCTCGTCGCGCGCCTCGCCACGGTCGACGGCCGCCGTGTCGCGCAGGGCCGTGACTTCGGCCCCGACGGCCGGCTGAAGGCCGCCTCCGGCCAGGTGCTGCACCTCGACGAGGCGAACGCCCGCGCCCTGGCCGCCGCGCTCGCCGACACGTCGTTCAGCGTCCGCTCCGTCGAGTCGAAGCCGTACCGCCGCTCCCCGTACGCGCCCTTCCGCACCACCACCCTCCAGCAGGAGGCCAGCCGCAAGCTCGGCTTCGGTGCCAAGGCGACCATGCAGGTCGCGCAGAAGCTGTACGAGAACGGCTTCATCACCTACATGCGTACGGACTCGACCATCCTGTCCGACACCGCCGTCGCGGCGGCCCGGGCCCAGGTCACGCAGCTGTACGGCGCCGACTACCTGCCCGACGCGCCGCGCGTGTACGCCGGCAAGGTCAAGAACGCGCAGGAGGCGCACGAGGCGATCCGCCCCTCGGGTGATCGTTTCCGCACCCCGGCGGAGACCGGTCTGACCGGTGACCAGTTCAAGCTGTACGAGCTGATCTGGAAGCGGACCGTCGCCTCCCAGATGAAGGACGCCGTCGGAAACTCCGTCACCGTCAAGATCGGCGGCCGGGCGGCCGACGGCCGGGACGCCGAGTTCTCCGCGTCCGGCAAGACGATCACCTTCCACGGCTTCATGAAGGCGTACGTCGAAGGCGCCGACGACCCGAACGCGGAGCTCGACGACCGCGAGCGCCGGCTTCCGCAGGTCGCCGAGGGCGACGTGCTGACCGCCGAGGAGATCACGGCGGACGGCCACGCCACCAAGCCGCCGGCCCGCTACACCGAGGCCTCACTGGTCAAGGAGCTGGAAGAGCGCGAGATCGGCCGCCCGTCGACATACGCGTCGATCATCGGCACGATCCTCGACCGCGGCTACGTCTTCAAGAAGGGCACGGCCCTCGTCCCGTCCTTCCTCTCCTTCGCCGTCGTCAACCTGCTGGAGAAGCACTTCGGCCGGCTCGTCGACTACGACTTCACGGCGAAGATGGAGGACGACCTCGACCGCATCGCGCGCGGCGAGGCGCAGGCCGTGCCGTGGCTGAGGCGCTTCTACTTCGGCGAGGGCGACGCCGCCGCCGGGCGCGCCGCCGACGCCGGCAACGGCGACGGCGACCACCTCGGGGGCCTCAAGGAACTCGTCACCGACCTCGGCGCGATCGACGCCCGCGAGATCTCCTCCTTCCCCGTCGGGAACGGCATCGTGCTGCGCGTCGGCCGTTACGGCCCGTACATCGAGCGCGGTGAGAAGGACGCGGAGGGCCACCAGCGGGCGGACGTCCCGGAGGAACTGGCGCCCGACGAGCTGACGGTCGAGCTCGCGGAAGAGCTGCTGGCCAAGCCGAGCGGCGACTTCGAGCTGGGTACGGACCCGGCGACCGGCCACCAGATCGTCGCCAAGGACGGGCGCTACGGCCCGTACGTCACGGAGATCCTGCCCGAGGGCACCCCGAAGACCGGCAAGAACGCGGTGAAGCCGCGTACGGCCTCCCTCTTCAAGTCGATGGCCCTGGACACGGTGACCCTGGAGGACGCGCTGCGCCTGATGTCGCTGCCGCGCGTGGTGGGCACCGACGCCGAGGGCGTCGAGATCACGGCGCAGAACGGCCGCTACGGCCCGTACCTGAAGAAGGGCACGGACTCGCGCTCGCTGGAGAACGAGGAGCAGCTCTTCACGATCACGCTGGACGAGGCCCTGGCGATCTACGCCCAGCCGAAGCAGCGTGGACGCGCGGCCGCCAAGCCCCCGCTGAAGGAACTGGGTACGGACCCGGTCAGCGAGCGCCCGGTGGTCGTGAAGGACGGCCGGTTCGGGCCGTACGTCACGGACGGCGAGACGAACGCGACGCTGCGGACCGGCGACAGCGTGGAGACGATCACGCCGGAGCGCGGGTACGAGCTGCTGGCGGAGAAGCGGGCGAAGAGCCCGGCGAAGAAGACCGCCAAGAAGGCGGCGGCCAAGAAGGCGCCGGCGAAGAAGACGGCCGCGAAGAAGACGACGACGGCCAAGAAGACGGCCGCGAAGAAGACGACCACGGCCAAGAAGACGACTGCCAAGAAGACGGCCACGGCGAAGACGACCGCGGTGGCGAAGGCCTCGTCGGACGACTGATCGGGCGGGGCCGGGCGGCCTTCCCGTCGCCCGCCCGCCTCCCGACGCCCCTCACCGGCCACCCGTCCTCGCGGCATCTGTCACCCACGTCCCTCCCCGGCCCCCGCCGCCCGCCATCCGGCCGGATCCTCCGGCACAGCGGCCGGTCCGCAGCGCCCCGTCCGCACGGCGGCCGACCACCGCGGGTGGCGGGACGGCAGTCCGGCGGTACGGGCGGCAGTCCGGCGGTACGGGCGGGCCCGCCGTTCCGGGGGCAGGCCCCGTCCCGGCGGCGGCGCCGTCCCGCAGGGCGGGAAGGCACGTTCCGAGGCCGTGGCCAGTCATTTGTTCGGGCGGGGACGACTGGGTGTCACTCCGTCCGGATAGGCTGAGGGGATGACGCGAGCCGAGCAGCCAACGGTCTTGAGCCCCACCTCAGACTCCGACGCCGCACTTGCCGCGGACTCCCGCGAGCGCGCCGTACGGGCCCTGTTGCGCAACCCGCCGCTGAAGCGGTTGTGGGGCGCGCACCTCGTCGGCGGTGTCGGTGACGCCCTCGCCCTGTTCGTCCTGGTGCTCCTGGCGCTGCAGGCGGCAGTCGTCGAGGGAGCCTTCGGAGGCGGGTACCGGGGTGCGGCCTTCGCGGTCGCCGCGGTCTTCGGGGCGCGGATCCTGTCCACGCTCCTCTTCGGCGCCGTCCTGCTCGGCCCGCTGACGACGCTCACCGCTCCCAAGGGCCCCCTGGACCGCCGCTGGACCATGGTGGGTGCCGACGGCACACGGGTCGCGCTGCTGGTCGTCGCGCCGCTGTGGATCGACTGGACACCCGGCAAGGCCCTCGCGTTCCTGCTGGGCACCGTGTTCCTGACCGGGGTCGCCGAGCGCTTCTGGACCGTCGCCAGGGAAGGCGCGGCCCCCGCGCTGCTGCCCGCCCCGCCCCCGGAGGGCGCCGTCGTGCGGCCCCTGCCCGACCACATGGACGCGCTGCGGCGGCTGTCCCTGCGTACGGGCTTCGCCGCCGTCCCCGGCGCCGCGGCCGTGCTCCTCGTCGCCACGCTCATCAGCAACCTGCTCGGTACGGGCATCGCCTGGTTCTCCACCCACCAGGCGGCCCTCGGCTCGTACGTGGCGGCCGGGCTGTTCGCCGCGTCCGTCTCCGTCCTGTACTTCCTGGAACTGCCCGACACCCAGACCCCGCGTCCCCGCTCCCCGCTGGAGGGTCTGCGCCGCCCCTCGACCGGAACCGGCGTCGACAAGGGCCGTACGGGAGCGATACCGCTGCTCGTGCTCGCCTGCGCGGCCGTGGCCGGCGCCGTCGCGTCCGCCACCGCCGTCGCGGTCCTGCACGCCAGGGACCTCGGCGGCGGCCCGGTCGCGTTCGCGCTCCTCGTACTGGCGCTGATCGGCGGCACGGGCCTCGGTATCCGCCGGGCCCGCTCCGTGCTGCCCGCCCTCTCCCGCCGCCGCCTGCTGGCGCTGGCCCTCGCCGCCACGGGTGTCGCCCTCCTCGCGCTCGGGCTGGTGCCCGACACGGCGACCGTGCTGTTCATCGCGGTCGGCGCGGGCTTCACCGCCGGCGTCGCGGCCAACACCGGGCACACCCTGCTGGACCAGGAGACGGAGGAGTTCCGGCGGCCGCGGCTGACCGAACACCTCCACGCCGTCGTACGGGTCTCCATCGCGCTCGGCGCGCTCGCCGCCCCGCTGCTGGCGGCCGCGATCGGCCCGCACCGGCTCGCCGGCGGTGACTTCGTCTTCGCCCACGGCGGCGCGGCCTTCACACTCATGCTGGCCGGCGCCCTGCTGCTGCCCGTCGCGGCCCTGGTACTGGCCAGGACCGACGACCGCTCCGGGGTGCCGCTCCGCCGCGACCTGCGGGACGCGCTGCGCGGCGGGGACCCGGCACAGGCCCCGTCGAGGACCGGCTTCTTCATCGCCCTGGAAGGCGGCGACGGGGCCGGCAAGTCCACGCAGGTGGAAGCGCTGGCCGAGTGGATCAGGGCCAAGGGCCACGAGGTGGTCGTCACCCGCGAACCGGGCGCCACCCCGATCGGCAAGCGGCTGCGCTCGATCCTCCTCGACGTCTCCAGCGCCGGGCTGTCCAACCGCGCGGAGGCGCTGCTGTACGCCGCCGACCGCGCCGAACACGTCGACTCGCTGGTCCGCCCCGCCCTGGAGCGCGGCGCCGTCGTCATCTCCGACCGGTACATCGACTCGTCCGTGGCCTACCAGGGCGCGGGCCGCGACCTGTCCCCGACCGAGATCGCCCGTATGTCCCGCTGGGCGACCAGCGGTCTCGTCCCGCACCTCACCGTCCTGCTGGACGTCTCGCCGGAGACCGCGCGGGAGCGGTTCACGGAGGCGCCGGACCGGCTGGAGTCGGAGCCCGCCGAGTTCCACCGGCGCGTACGGGCGGGTTTCCTCGCCCTCGCGGCGGCCGACCCCGGCCGCTACCTGGTGGTGGACGCGGGCCAGGCGCCGGAGACGGTCACCACCGTCGTACGCCACCGGCTCGACCAGTTGCTGCCGCTCTCCGAGGCCGAGGTCAAGGCCATGGAGGCGGCACGGAAGGCAGCCGAGGAGGAAGCCCGGCGCAAGGCCGAGGAAGAGGCGGCGCGCAAGGCCGAGGAGGAGCGCCTGGAGCGGGAGCGCCAGGAGCAGCTCGCCAAGCTGCGCGCCGAGGAGGAGGAGCGCAAGCGCCGCGAGGAGGAAGAGGCGCGGCAGCGCGAGGCGGAACGGCAGGCCGAGGAGGCCCGGCGCCGCGCGGAGGAGGCACGCCGGCTCGCCGAGGAGGAGCGGCGGCGCCGCGAGGCCGAGGACAAGGCGCGCCGCGAGGAGCAGGAGCGGCTGCGCCTGCTCAAGGAGGAGCAGGAGCGGCTGCGGGCCGAGGCCGAGGCGCGGCGCCTGGAGAAGCAGCGCAAGGCGGAGGAGGCCCTGCTGCGCGCTGAGGAGGCGCGGAAGCTCGCGGAGGCGGCGGCCGCCGCTTCGGCAGCCGCGTCGGTGGCGGCGTCCGCCACGGAGACGACCGTGCCGACACCGGTGGTCAACCCGGACCAGGAGACGCAGGAGGTCCCGGCGCCGCGCGTCAACATGCGCAAGGACGACGAGCAGCGCGTCAACATGCGCAAGGACGACGACGAGACCACCCTCCTGCCGCCCGTGCGGGGCGCGGCCCCGGCCGACGACGAGACGACCGTCCTGCGGCCGGTGCGCGACACCGGGCCGGCCCCTGCCGCCGGACCGGCCGACGCCGAGGAGACGGCCGTCCTCCGGCCCGTACGCGACACCGCGCCCTCCGACGCCGAGGAGACGGCCGTCCTCCGGCCCGTACGCGACACCGCGCCCTCCGACGCCGAGGAGACCGCCGTCCTCCCGCCCGTACGGGGCGGGCGGCCCGCCGACCGCGTGCCGCCGGGGTTCTTCCGGGACGAGGAGCCGGGCAGGGCGGGCGCCGAGCGGACCCGGGAGCTGCCGCAGGTCGACGAGGAGGGCCGGCCCCGCCGCCGCTCGGACTGGGCGGAGGAGACCCCGCTGGACGACCTGCCGACCCTCGCGGACGAACTGCTCGGCCCGCACGACGACGAGGACCGGGGGCGCGGCGGCGACCGCCCCCGCCGCCCCCGGCGCTGACGCCCCGGAGGGCGGGCGTCCGTTGTCGGACCCCTCCCTCACAATGGGAAGCCGGAACGAGCAGCCGGACCGATACGCAAGCAGGAAGGCGGTGACCCGTGCCCGTATGGGACGACCTGGTCGGCCAGGACCGTGTCCAGGAGCAGTTGCGCGCCGCCGCCCGTGACGCCGACGCGCTCGTCACCGCCGACGCGGGCGGCACCGCGGCGCCCGAGGCGTCGCAGATGACGCACGCATGGCTGTTCACCGGTCCGCCCGGTTCCGGGCGGACCACCGCCGCCCGGGCGTTCGCCGCCGCCCTCCAGTGCGTCAGCCCCGACCGGGCGCTGGGCGGGGAGCCGGGCTGCGGGTTCTGCGACGGGTGCCACACGGCCCTGGTGGGCACCCACGCGGATGTCTCGACGGTCGCCGCCGTGGGCACCCAGATCCTGGTCGACGACATGCGCGACACCGTCCGCAAGTCGTTCACGTCACCCGCGAACGGCCGCTGGCAGGTCATCCTCGTCGAGGACGCCGAACGGCTGAACGAGAAATCGGCCAACGCCGTCCTGAAGGCGGTGGAGGAGCCCGCCCCCCGCACGGTGTGGATGCTGTGCGCCCCGTCCATCGAGGACGTCCTGCCCACCATCCGCTCCCGCTGCCGCCACCTCACCCTGCGCACACCGCCGGTCGAGGCCGTCGCCGACGCCCTGATCCGGCGGGACGGCATCGAGCCGGAGGCCGCGTACGCCGCCGCCCGCGCCACCCAGGGCCACATCGACCACGCCCGCCGTCTCGCCACCGACGAGCGTGCCCGGGCCCGCCGGGCCACGGTCCTCAAGCTGCCCCTGCGGGTGGCGGACATCGGCGGCTGCCTCAAGGCCGCGCAGGAGCTGATCGACGCGGCGTCCGAGGACGCCAAGGAGGTCGCCGAGGGCACCGACGCCAAGGAGACCGAGGAGATGAAGGCCGCCCTCGGCGGCGCCCCCGGCGGGAGGATGCCGCGCGGCACGGCGGGTGTGATGAAGGAGCTGGAGGACAAGCAGAAGCGCCGCCGGACCCGTACGCAGCGCGACAGCCTGGACCTGGCCCTCGGCGAGCTGACCAGCTTCTACCGCGACGTCCTGGCGCTCCAGCTCGGTTCGGGCGCCGCCCTCGCCAACCAGGACGTGCGGGACGTGCTGGACCGGATGGCCCGCGAGTCGACCCCCGAGCGGACCCTGCGCCGGATCGAAGCGGTGCTCGCCTGCCGCGAGGCCATGGACCGCAATGTCGCGCCGCTGCTCGCGGTGGAGGCCATGACCATGGCCCTGCGGGCGGGGTAACCCGTACGAGTAGTCACGGACACAAGAAGTGAGCGTGCGGATACGCTCCGGTCATGGACTCACGCCGTCTGCTCCGCACGTCCGCCGTCTCCCTCTCCGTCTTCGGCCTGCTCCTCGCGGGCTGTACGGAAGCGGGTACGACACCGGCCGCCTCCGCCCCGGCCCCGCCCTCGGCCGCCCCGGCCGAGCGGCTCAAGGCGTACTACGGCCAGCGGCTGACCTGGCGCGCGTGCGGCGTCCCCGGCTTCGAGTGCGCCACGATGAAGGCGCCGCTCGACTACGCCGACCCCGACGGCGAGCAGATCAAGCTGGCCGTGTCCCGGATCAAGGCCACCGGGCCCGGCAAGCGCCTCGGCTCGCTGCTGGTCAACCCGGGAGGCCCGGGCGGCTCGGCCGTGGGCTACCTCCAGGCGTACGCGGGTGTCGGCTACCCCGCCCCCGTCCGCGCCCGCTACGACATGGTCGCCGTCGACCCGCGTGGCGTCGCCCGCAGCGAGCCCGTCCGGTGCCTGGACGGCCCGCAGATGGACGCGTACACGCAAGTGGACCAGACCCCCGACGACGACGGTGAGATCGCCCGCCTCGCCACCGCCTTCAAGGACTTCGCCGCCGGCTGCCAGAAGCGCTCCGGCCGCGTCCTGCCGCACGTCTCCACGGTCGAGACCGCCCGCGACATGGACATCCTCCGCGCGGTGCTCGGCGACGAGCGGCTGAACTTCGTCGGCGCCTCGTACGGCACCTTCCTCGGCGCCACGTACGCCGAACTCTTCCCCTCCCGTACCGGCAGGCTCGTGCTGGACGGGGCGATGGACCCGTCCCTGCCCACCGCCGAGCTCAACCGCGACCAGACGGCCGGCTTCGAGACGGCCTTCCAGTCCTTCGCCGAGGACTGCGTCAAGCAGGCGGACTGCCCGCTGGGCACCGAGTCGCCCGCCGCCGCGGCCAAGCGCCTCAAGGCCTTCTTCGCCGAACTCGACGCCCGGCCCGTCCCGACCGGTGAGGGCCGTCGGCTCGGCGAGGCCCTGGCCACCACGGGTGTGATCGCCGCCATGTACGACGAGTCCGCCTGGCCGCAACTGCGCGAGGCCCTGACCCGGGCGATGGGCGGCGAGGGCTCCGCCCTGCTGGCGCTGGCCGACAGCTACTACGAGCGCGAGGACGACGGCACGTACTCGAACCTGATGCACGCCAACGCCGCCGTGAACTGCCTGGACCAGCCCCCCGCCTTCACTCGCCCCGCCCAGGCCGCCGCCGCCGTCCCGTCCTTCGAGAAGGCGTCCCCCGTCTTCGGTGAAGGCCTGGCCTGGGCATCGCTGAACTGCGCGTACTGGCCGGTCAAGGCCACCGGCACCGCCCACCGCATCCAGGCGGACGGCGCCCCGCCCATCCTCGTCGTCGGCACCACCCGCGACCCGGCCACCCCCTACAAGTGGGCGAAGTCCCTCGCGGCCCAGCTCTCCTCCGGCACCCTGCTCACCTACGACGGCGACGGCCACACCGCGTACGGCCGCGGCAGCGACTGCGTCGACACCGCCATCAACACCTACCTCCTCGACGGCACGGTCCCCCCGCCCGGGAAGCGCTGCCGCTGACGCGTGTGCGAGGCACCCCCTGGACCTGTGTAGACTTGTCCCGCTGCTGCACCCCCAGGGGATCGCAGGGTGTGCCGCCTTAGCTCAGTTGGCCAGAGCAACGCACTCGTAATGCGTAGGTCTCGGGTTCGAATCCCGAAGGCGGCTCGGATCAGCCCCAGGACTCACTCGCCGTGACCTGGGGCTTTTTCATGTGCGGATGCGACGTCGGAGCCCTGAGCGAGCCGCTTGGCTGTCCCTGGTCCCAGTCCGCGTGCAGCGCTCCACGTTCGCGGCCGTCGCGCGTCAGGTACTCATGCGTCCACAGGAGCGCGTAGTGGTTGTGGTCGCTGAGGAGTAGCGAAGGTTGGCGTGAGATCCCTGGTCGAAGGCCACGACCTGGGACACCACACAACGGGCTTGGAGCCGGGCCTCCGCGCGGAGCAGTCGGCGGGTGGGGCCGGGGTAGCCGGTCAGCCGGTCCAGAAGTGCCACCAGCGGGTCAGGATCAGCATCCC